>JAYEHY010000091.1:1312-12869 GCA_034659695.1 Campylobacterota bacterium
CTAAGATTGAAGATATAGACACTTACTTAGAAGAGAAGTTTACACAAGTAGAAGCTAAGAAGCTTTTAGAGCTTAAAAAACAGAAGCTCTCAAGTGTTGCAAAGAAAATAAAAAAGTTTGAACAACTCTTAACCAAGCTTCCTAATGAAGAGAAGCTTTTAAAAATGGCTCAAGAACACAACAACTATGGTAACCTCATCTTAGCCAACCTTTACCAGATAAAACCCTATGATACTAAGTTAAAAACTTTTGACTTTGAAGGCAATGAAGTAAATATAGTACTTCCTAAAGAGGCAAAAGTAAACCGTATGTCAGACCACTACTTTAACCTCTATAAACGTGCAAAAAACAAAGCAAAAAATGTACATATTGAGCAAGAGAACCTTAGCTCTAAAAAAGCCTTTTATGAGAACATTTACTACGCTCTAGAACAAGCTACAACTCCTTATGAACTTGAACTTCTTGTACCAAAACGTGCCAAGTCTTTACGCAAGAAAGAGAAACTAAGAGAGGGAGAACTTTTTTGGATAGAGGGATACAAAGTTCTTGTAGGGCGTAACAGCAACGAGAACCAAAAGCTTCTTGAAATTGCTAAAGCCAACGACCTTTGGATGCATATACGCGATGTTCCCTCTTCTCATGTCATCATTAGAACAGACAAACAGAACTTACCTGACTCTGTTATACAAGCTGCCGCCAAACTCTGTGTTGATTTTTCTGTAAAGAACCCTGGAGATTATGAAGTAGATTACACCAAACGTAAATTCATTAAAGTACAAGAGGGTTCAAATGTATTTTATAACAAATATGAGACTATTGGGGTAACCAAAGAGGGTGTAGAGATTAGGATTTAACGCAAAGCGTGGTATAATCACTTCTAATTAAATATCAGGAAATGTTATCATGAAAAACTTAAGCTCTCTTCATCAACGTATTATCACAGGCATTGCTCTTCTCTTACTTGTAGGCTTTATAGGGTGGGTAGATAATTTTACTGTCATGTGGCTGTTTTTAGGTGTTATCTATATGTTTGCATTTTATGAAGCGATGAAGCTTTTTAAACTTGCTTCACCTCCTGCATATTTTTGGGCAGCACTTGTATGGTTAGTAGCATACTTCTACCCTAACCCCGATGACCTCTTCTTTTTTATCGCTATTATATTTGCCTCATCACTGGCATATATGCATAACTTTGACAAAAGACTGATTTTACCTTTTCTCTACCCTGTAAGTGGAATACTCTTTTTCCTTATACTCTATCAAGATTTCGGTATCGCTGCAATGTTCTGGCTTCTTGTGACGGTAGCACTTACAGACATTGGGGCATTCTTTACAGGTAAAGCTATAGGTAAAACCAAATTTTCAGATACTTCACCCAACAAAACCCTAGAGGGTGTTTTTGGGGGTATCTTCCTTGCAACGGTTGCTGGTTCATTTGCAGGGCTTTATATTGTAGAGTTTTGGATAGCCTTTATCGTAACCCTCTTTACTGCTACTGCTTCTGTATTTGGAGACCTTTTTGAGAGTTACCTCAAACGTGAAGCAGGGGTAAAAGACTCTGGTGACCTTCTTCCTGGGCATGGAGGGATACTTGACAGAATAGATGGCTATCTCTTTGGTGCTATCATCATGGTTATTGCACTTAGATCATTGATTTAATCCATGTCTAGTATTGTATTATTAGGTTCTACAGGGTCTATTGGGGTTAACACACTGACTATTGTTAAACGCTATAACATTGCTATAGAAGCACTAGTAGCCGGTACGAATATTGACCTACTTAACAAGCAAATAGCAGAGCATAACCCCAAAATAGTAGCTGTTGCCCATAAAGCTGACAAAGCAAAAGTTAAGCACCCTCATGTACTTTGCGGTGCAGATGGCATTTTAGAGCTTATAGAACTATCTAAAAGTGACACCATTGTCAATGCCCTTGTAGGTTATGCAGGTCTTGCACCTACCCTTAAAGCCACAAACATGGGCAGAAGGGTTGCCCTAGCTAACAAAGAGTCTCTTGTGGTTGCAGGTGAGTTCATAGATATGTCACTGATTACCCCCATAGATTCTGAACATTTTGGACTATGGTACTTAATGAATGAACGCCCTATCTCCAAGCTTTACATCACTGCTAGCGGTGGGGCTTTTAGAGACTGGAACATAGAGAAGATGAAAGGTGCCACGTTTTCTGACGCTCTTAATCACCCAAACTGGTCCATGGGAAATAAAATTACCATAGATTCAGCAACCATGACAAACAAACTCTTTGAACTCCTTGAAGCCAAGTGGCTCTTTAACACTTCAAACATAGATGCATTCATAGAAAAAAAGTCCATCATCCACGCCTTAGCAGAGTTCAGAGATGGCTCTACAACTGCACACTTTGCAGGGGTTGACATGAAGCTTCCTATTGCCTTTGCTCTAAGAGGTGAGGTTACAGAGCCTATTTTACCTCCCACTGACCTGCTTGCTATGGGAGCATTAGAGTTTTTACCCATAGAAGCATCACGCTACCCTATTTGGAATATTAAAGAGCATATCTTAGCCAACCCCCATTTAGGTGTAGTTATAAATGCTGCAAATGAAGTAGCCATAGAGGCGTTCCAAAAAGAGCAGTGTTCATTTTTTGGTATGAGTGAAATAGTGTTAGATGCCTATGAAAAATTCAACGATGTACAAGCTAAAAATATAGATGAGATTATCACGATAGACAAAGAGGTGAGAAAATATGTACAATTATAAATTTATAAGGGTCAACCTGTGTGTTGACCCAAAGGTAGACACACAGATCTACCCCTACGGAAATATCTAAATGAAAACTCTCATACTGCACGGTTGGGGTGGTTCAGATGCTCCACATTGGCAAGCTGAACTAGCCTCCTCTATAGCCAAAAACTATGGTACGGTCTCTTTTCCCCTTCTTGACAACTGTCATTTTCCTTCTAAAAACCGATGGGTAAAACAGCTAAAACAGATACTTCAAGAGTTTAAACCTGACACCGTAGTATGTCACTCACTAGCCAACAACTTATGGATGTGGCTTTGCGAAGATGATGACATGCTAGAAGTAGAGAGACTCTTTATGGTCTCCGTTCCAAGTCTCCAAACCAAGGAAAAAACCATCAAAACTTTTTTCCCTTGTCCGCTACCAAAAAACATCCATGCAAAAGAGATACACATGATAGTCTCAAACAACGACCCATGGGTAAAAATGGACGAAGCCCAAAACATAGCAACACATTTTGATGCATCACTCACTGTTTTGGAAAATGCTGGGCATATTAATGCAGATAGTGGGTATGGAAAGTGGGAGTTGATAGAGGGGTTGGTTTTATGTTAAGTTTTGTGCAGGATAAAGAGTAGCACTATGAATAATCAACTATTAAAAATAAATGAACTATATTTAGATAATTATCGATACTTTGAAGACTTTACTATTACCTTTGAAGAACAGCTAACTGTACTCATAGCAACAAATGGGAAAGGTAAAACTGCTATTTTAGATGCTATAGCTGTATCCTTTGGAAGTTTTGTTAATGCGACAGGTTTAGCTAAAGGGGTAACTTTTCATAGGGAAGATGTAAGAAGATTTAAAGCTAGAGATACTGATAGTAATGAGATGGAAGAAAGGTATCCACTTACCTTAAGAGCTAAGGGTTCTATAAATAATGATAATGCAGAATGGCTAAGAGAATTTAAAAAACCAAATTCTTCTCTCACAACTAAAGATACTAATAAATTAATAGCTTATGGAGAGAAAATAAGAAATCTTGTAACTCATGGTGAAGATGTAATGCTACCTTTAATATCATACTATGGTACAGGTAGGTTATGGGCACAAAAAAGAGCAACGAAAAATAAGAAAAAAAACGAAACTAGTAGATTGAGTGGCTACATAGATTGTTTAGATTCTCTGTCTAGTTATAAATCTTTTAAATCCTGGTATGAATATATCTGTAAATCAGAATTTGAAATTAAAATGGAAGCACTTGAAAAAGCATATAAGATACTACCAGTCAATGAGTTTACAGATATACGAGCATCTCTTCAAAAAGCAGTAAATCAAGTGATACAAAACCATAGTGGATGGGAAGATATAGTTTATAAACAGCAAGCTGAGTCCATTATTATGAAACATGCACAACATGGAGAACTTTTAGTTACACAACTAAGTGACGGTATCAGAAGTATGATAGGCTTAGTAGCAGATATAGCATATAGGGCTATTAAGCTAAATCCCCATCTAAAAAATGCTCCTAAAGAGACATCAGGTATTATCTTAATAGATGAAATAGATATGCACCTGCACCCCAAATGGCAACAAACTGTTTTAACAGATATGATTAAAGCCTTTCCAAAAATGCAATTTATTGTAACTACGCACAGTCCTCAAGTTCTTTCAACTGTTAAAAGAGAACAGATAAGAGTTTTAACAGACAATGAAGTCAGAACGCCATCTTCTCATAGTTTTGGATTAGATTGTGCCCGTCTAGAGAAAAAACGAGAAGGTATACTAAGTACTTTAAAGCAAACCATTTTAGCCTTAGAAAATGAACCAGAAGCTTTAGAATACTTTTTACAAGAAGAGGCAATGATGTTTCCTGCTGCATATAAGCAAACAATAGACAAAACCACTAGTCTATAGCTAATCAACTAAGACAATAAAACTATGGAACAGTAAGGAAAACCTATGATACTAAGCATCGAATCAAGTTGTGATGATAGCTCCATCGCTATCACTGAGATAGCCACAAAAAAACTCATCTACCATAAGAAAATCTCTCAAGAAGCAGAACACTCTTGTTATGGTGGGGTGGTGCCAGAATTAGCCTCACGGCTTCATGCGGTGGCATTGCCTGAGATACTTGCAGAGACCAAACCCTATTTTGACAGACTCAAAGCCATCGCAGTAACCAATCAGCCAGGTCTTGGGGTGACGCTTTTGGAGGGGATTGCTATGGCAAAGACTTTGGCTTCTTTACTACACATACCACTTATCCCTGTGCATCATTTAAAGGGGCATATCTACTCTTTGTTTATCGAAAAGGAGTCTACCCTACCCTTACTGGTAATTCTCATCTCTGGAGGGCATACACAAGTGATACGTGTGGAGAGCTTTGAACGTATGGAGATACTGGCTACCTCTATGGATGATTCCGTAGGTGAGAGTTTTGACAAAACGGCAAAGATGATGGGGCTGGGATACCCTGGGGGTCCAATCATAGAGGCTTTGGCTCTCAAAGGGGATGAGAACCGTTTTGACCTGCCTGTCCCTCTACGCAACTCACCTCTCATCGCCTTTTCACTCTCTGGACTCAAAAATGCAGTACGTCTCAAAGTCGAAGCATGTGGAGGCAAAGAGCATATGAGCGAACAAGACAAAGCAGACCTAAGTGCCTCTTTTCAAAAAGCAGTCAAGCTACACCTGCTACAAAAAAGTAAAAAAATCTTTCAAAATGAAGCGATAAAAGACTTTGCCATCGTGGGTGGGGCATCTGCCAACCAATATATACGAGAAGCCTATGAAAAGCTCTGTAAAGATTTTGGAAAAACCATGCATCTAGCCCCTATGCAGTACTGCTCTGACAATGCTGCGATGATAGGACGCTATGCCTTAGATGCCTATGAAAAAGAGCTTTTTATAGACCCCAATAAGATTGACATCGTCAGTACCAAAAAACAGCAATCTGGGATGCTTTTGTAAGCTCTGTCTTTATGATAGCTATAGACACTTAAATGATTATTTAACCCCTTGGGTAGACACATAGCTCTACCCCTACAAAAACACCCCATTTTCTAAGCAAAATTTAGCTAAAATATATACTTATACCTCACATAATGGAGTCTCAAAATGGCAGAATATGGTGCTAGTAATATTAAAGTCCTTAAGGGGCTAGAAGCGGTAAGAAAAAGACCTGGTATGTATATTGGTGACACCTCTACAAAAGGTCTTCATCATCTTGTATATGAAGTTGTTGACAACTCTATAGATGAGGCTATGGCGGGTTTTTGTGACACCATTAAAGTTACACTTACTAAAGCAGGCTCTGCAATTATTGAAGATAACGGTCGTGGTATTCCTGTGGCGGCACATCCTACTGAAAAAATTTCAGCTGCGACTGTTGTATTGACCGTACTTCATGCCGGTGGTAAGTTTGACAAGGATACTTACAAGGTCTCTGGTGGACTACATGGTGTTGGTGTCTCTGTTGTAAATGCACTCTCTAAAGACTTAAAATTAACTGTTAACCGTGATGGTGCTATTCATGAGCAGTCATTTAAAGAGGGTATTCCTCAAGAGGCATTAGAAGTAACTGGTAAAACTCGTAAAAAAGGTACCAAAATAGAGTTTTGGGCTGATGACACTATCTTTACTGAAAGTATCACTTTCCAAAAAGATATCTTAATGAAAAGGTTCAAAGAGCTTGCATACCTTAACCCTAAAATCACTATAGATTTCAAAGATGAGAGAGATGACACTAAGGAGATTTTTCATTTTGAGGGAGGAATCAAACAATTTGTCGAAGATATGAATACAAAAGAAGTCATTTCAAATGCACAATTTTTTCAAGGTAAATCAGACGATATTGAGATAGATATTGCACTAATGTACTGTGATGCAGACTCTGAAAAATCACTCTCTTTTGTAAACAACATCAAAACAGCTGATGGTGGTACTCATGAAGCAGGTTTTAGAGCAGGACTCACACGTTCTATGGCTAGCTACATCTCTAAAAATGCCAATGCAAAAGAGAAAGGTACCAAAATTACAGGAGATGACTGTAAAGAGGGTCTTATAGCCATCATCTCTGTACGTGTACCTGAACCACAATTTGAGGGTCAAACTAAAGGGAAACTTGGTTCTAGCTATGTTAGACCTTTAGTACAAAAGTTCTTCTCTGAAAATTTTAATAAATATTTAGAAGAGAATCCTATAGAAGCAAAAGCTATTATGGCTCAAGTACTACTTGCTGCTCGTGGTAGAGATGCTGCTAAACGTGCGAAGGATTTAGTAAAACGTAAAGACTCCATGAGTATCGGTACACTTCCTGGTAAATTGGCAGACTGTCAAAGTAAAGACCCTGAAATTTCAGAGATATACTTAGTGGAAGGGGACTCTGCTGGAGGTTCAGCAAAACAAGGACGTGACAGAGTTTTTCAAGCGATTTTGCCACTTAAAGGTAAAATTCTCAATGTTGAGAAAGCAAGACTTGAAAAGATACTAAAATCGGATGAGATTAAAAATATGATTACGGCTCTTGGTTGTGGTATTGGTGATGAGTTCAACGAAGATAAATTGAGATACCACAAAGTAATTATCATGACCGATGCCGATGTTGATGGGTCACACATTCAAACTCTACTTATGACATTTTTCTTTAGGTTTTTACAGCCTGTTATCGAGAAAGGTTATTTATACTTAGCTCAACCACCTCTTTATCGTTATAAAAAAGGGAAAAATGAGACTTATTTAAAAGATGATAAGTCACTCAATGACTTCCTGATAGAAAATGGTATCTCTGCTATAGAGAGTAGCACTATGGGAGAAAATGATCTTATAGAACTCTTTAAGTTAGTTGCATACTACCAAATGACTCTTAAAGAGATAGAGAAACGTTTTGCACTTCCTGAAGCACTACGCTATATGATAGAGAACCCAGATACTATTGGTACATCCAATAAAGAGTTAGCCGTGACTATTGAGAATTTTATTGATACACTTGGGTATAACATACTTAATAAAACGATTAATGATGATAAACTACACTACTTTGTACAAACAAATGATGGTCTTGAAGAGCTTATCATAGATGAAATCCTCTTTACAAACCCTCACTACAATGAGGCGATTCATATTCATCAAAAAATTCAAGAGCATATTACCGATGAATTTAAAGATAAGGACCTTTTAGAACTTTTTGCTCAGGTAGAGAGTTCTGCTAAAAAAGGTGCTTACATCCAACGATATAAAGGTCTTGGTGAAATGAACCCTGAACAACTTTGGGAAACAACCATGACACCAGAAAACAGAAGACTGTTACAAGTAAAAATAGATGACATTGAAGAAGCAAGTGATACCTTTACACTATTTATGGGTGATGAAGTTGAACCTAGAAGAAACTACATTGAGAGTCATGCCAAAGATGTAAAACATTTGGATGTTTAATCTACAATGCTATTATCAGAACTAGAAGAGCGTGGACGCCATTTTAAACTTGCCCTTAGGGCAGGTATTCCTGTACTTATACTCATATCCTTAGTTGTTTTTACTACATTTTCTACTAATGAAACTTTTGAATTGAGTATTCAAAATATCTTTCTTATTACTTCCATTACTTTTATCACTATCTATTTTATATACTTTCTTATGAACTTAAGTGTAACAGAGACTCTTATTGACCAAACTACTCATGGTTTTAACCAGAAGGCTTTTATTCAAAGGCTAGAAAACACTAAGCCAAAGACTTTAGCACTTGTCATTATTGAAAACCTCTCTATACTCAATCAAAATTACAGTGAGGAGGAGGTAGATGCAGTACTCTATACACTCATGCAAAAGCTCAACCTTAAGTTTATGCAAAAAGGCTTACCTAAAGCCCTTATAGGCAGACGGTACGGTGCTGAATTTCTTATAGCCCTAGATGAAAACCATAAAGATTTGGAAAAACTCTTAGAGGAGTTTACACAAGAGAACTCTAGTATCAACAATATAGAGGTAGAGTATATATTCTCTATTGTAACCAATACAGGAGAGAACTTTAAACAAATCATCCTTCAACTTAAAGATATAATTGCCACTCAATATGAAAAGAGTAAAAGAGAAAAAGATATTCATATCAGTAAAGATGCAAAAGTAATTACCGATATGGAAAAAACGATTATCTCTTCCATTAAGGAAGACAATCTTCTCCTTAGCTTCAGACCTCTACTCAATACTAAAAGTCAAGAGATAGATATCTACGAGATAGCTATTAAGTTAAATTCTGTAAAAGAAGGCAATATTTTACCTAGAGTCTATCTTCCTGTTATTAACCGTTTAGGGCTAGGGAGAGAGTATGACTTTACTCTACTTAAGCATATTATAAATCTTTTACCACTTGTCAACAGTAATATATCACTTACCTTTAACCTCTCTCCATTTTCATTAAGAGATCCCATATTTCAAAAGAAAGTTTTTGACTATATAGATAAAAAAGCGATTGATCCTTCTCGTCTTATTATACAGCTTTATGAACGTAAAACTCACCATAATATCGGTAGTTATCTTAAAACCCTTCATCAATTTAGAGCCAAAGGTTTACGTATATGTATCGATAATTTCGGATCATCAAATGCCTCAATGGAGTATATGAAACATTTTAAATTTGACATGGTACAGTTTGATAGAGACTATGTAACCAATCTTGATGACAAAATGAATTATGCTATGCTTGAGTCTTTGACAAGGATGTCCAAAGATCTCCAAATCACCACTGTAGCAAAATGGGTAGACAAAACCTCACAACAAGAAAAATTAGAAGCATTAGGTATAGATTACCTTCAAGGTTTTGGTATTAGTAACCCTATTACGGAAACTGAACTTATTAACAAATACAACTAAAGGCGAAAGATGAAATATGGTGAAAAAGAGATACAAGAGTTTGACATACATGCAAAAGAGAACTTTTGGCCAAATACACATGAAAAGAGTTACATGATCAATATAGATTTACCTGAATTCATGTGTCTCTGTCCGCGTTCTGGTTATCCAGATTTTGCAACAATTAAACTCTCTTATAGTCCAAACAAAAAAGTGATAGAACTTAAGGCTCTCAAACTCTATATTAACTCATTTATGTATAGACATATCTCACATGAGAATTCAGCAAATGAGATATATGATACACTTTACAGTAAATTAGAGCCAAAATCTTTAAAAGTAATAGCAGATTTTAATCCAAGAGGAAATGTACACACAGTCATAGAGATAGACAGTAAAAACAGTTAAAAGTATGTCAATTTGACATACTTCTACCCTTCACTTTAAAAATAGATTATAATCTCCTATCTTCATAACAAGGATAGAGATTATGGATTTTCAGGAAATCATGCAACGTATTAAAGAGGTTATCTCCTTCATCACAAAAAAAGAGAAGATAAAAGATAAAGATATAGCTCATGCTCTTAAACTAAGCCCTCAGTACTATGCTGTGATTAAGAGACGAAAAAAGATACCCTATGAAGCAATTGCTTATTTTTGTGTCCAATACAACATAAGTATGAACTGGATACTTTTAAAACATCATCGTCAAAATTTGAACTAACTATTATTTAAAGAAGTTTTATATCTTGATAAACAAGATATATTTCTTCTCTTCATCATTTTTACCAAAACCAACAACATTAACATCACTATATTGAGCATTAACATCCATTTTAAGCTCATACATCATTGCATCCATATCAAGTATTAGTAAAGGGGGTATAAGAGTTCCTATAGTCATTTTGACACTACTATTATCTATGCTAAACAGAAGTCTCTTTGTATCTTTATCTACAAAAAAACTGTTTAAAGGAGCTTCACCAGCATAAATAAGTTGTTCTTCATTTTCACTGTTTTCCTTAAGAAGCATAGCAGTGAGGAAAAACTCCTCACTATTGCCAATACTTTCACGCACATCTTCTATAAGGTCAATAATATATTTCATTAGTATTATTGAGTATTTGTTACAAGCTCTGATTCAACTTTAGTACAATTATCAGTAGTAATAGTATCACCTGTTTTAATAAGAATGCATAATTCACTACTAAAAGAAACTTCACCTATATCTTTTGAAAAATAAGTTACTGTTTTCAATTTATCTTCTCTAATTAGATTATCAAAACCTGTATCTAATGTTGCATTAAATTCACTAATACATGTTTGTTCTAATATATTTGAAACATTTCTACCTGCAATTATTTTTTCGTCTAAATATTTAGTAATAGTACAGTCTACATTATTCACACCATCTAAATCATTACGTGCTTCTTCAACTCTCATACTAAGAATTACATCACCTACACTTACATTTCTATCTAAAAAAATATTTTCTTGTTCCTCAAATAAATTTTCTATAGTAATCTCATTTTTAGCAATTACAATCTTCTGATCAATAAAATCATCTGTTATAATAATAGTACTATTATTTTCATAGTTATACTCTCTATCATAATAAGAAAGTTCACTATTCTCTTCATACTCACTATCATCATTCTTTTCATATGTAGTGATAGCGTATATATAGCTTTTATTCTCTGTAGGTACTATAAATTCACTAAAATCATATACTATTACTGGTTTTGGAAGTGTAACTTTTTTATCAGAGTCACTACCACATCCTACCATAAATAGTGCAGCTAGTGTCAAAAAGAGTGTAGATTTTTTCATTTTCATTCCTTATTTTTAATAGTTGGTATTATAGCTTATTAAATTGAAAATAGATAAAATTTTGAATTTTGAATTGAAAAGGAGAGAAAAGATAGAAGATAGAAGATAGACCAAATGATAAACTCATTTGGTCTGGAAAAGAAAATAGAC
>JAYEHY010000092.1:0-12857 GCA_034659695.1 Campylobacterota bacterium
TTAAAGCTTACACTCACCTAAATCCACTTCTCTATACTCCACATCCATCAATTTACAAGCTCTTTTCATAATACCCTCTTTGGTAAATCCAAACTTCTCAAAGAGTAGGTTTGCTGGTGCTGATGCTCCGAATGTTTCCATGCCAAGTACATCATCTGCGTAACGGTAAAACTCTTGGGCTGTGGCTGCTTCTACTGCTAGTACTTTTGTATTAGGGTCAACAACTTCTGACTTGTATGCTGCATCTTGTTCATTGAAGAGGTCAAGACATGGCACAGAAACTACATTTGCTTTAATGCCAAGTGGTGCAAGATAACACGCTGCTTTCAAACAAGGCATAAGTTCTGAACCTGAAGCCATGAGTGTAAAGTTAGCATCTTTTCTCTTTTTAACGATGTATGCGCCTCTGCTTACTTCACCAAAATCTCTTTTTGGTTTAAGTGTTTTTAGTTTTTGACGACTTAAAACAAAACCGTGTGGTGCTTGCATAGTAAGAGCTGTTCTCCATGCTTCTATATTTTCAGTAGCATCTGCTGGTCTCCATACATAAAAGTTTGGTAAGGCTCTAAACTGAGAAATGTGTTCTATTGGTTCATGTGTCGGTCCATCTTCACCTACACCGATACTGTCATGTGTCCATACAAAAAAGTTTTGAATGTTTGTCAATGCTGCGATACGTGCAGAAGGTTTAAGGTAGTCAGAGAATACAAAGAACGTGGCATTAAATGGAATCGTTGTCCCATAAAGAGCCATTGCATTAGTGATAGCAGCCATAGAGTGTTCACGTATACCAAAGTGTAGGTTTCTTCCTTTAGGGAACTCACCCATATCTTTAAGATCTGTTTTGTTTGATGGTGCAAGGTCAGCTGAACCACCGATGAATGAGGGGATAGCTTTTGCAATTGCATTAAGAATTTTACCATTAGAGTCTCTTGTTGCTACCTCTGCATCATTAGAAAAATCTGGATACTCTACAGCTGAAAAGTCTGGGTTTAATAGTCTTGCTAAGGCTTCATTTTGTTCTATGAGAGGTGCTTCTTTTTGTCTATGAATCCACTCTTTTTCAGCGAGTTCTCCCTCCTCTAATGCACACCTAAATCTCACTAATACATCTTCAGGAACTGCAAAAGTCTCTTCTGGGTTAAAGCCCTCTTTTTCTTTAGAAGCAGCGATAATATCGTTACCAAGTGGAGAACCATGTGTTGAAGCACTTCCTTCCAATTCTCCTGCACCTTTACCGATGATAGTATTGGCGATGATAATCGTAGGTTTTGTAGCGGCTTTTACCTCTTCTAGTGCTTTTTCAATCTCATCATAACAGTGACCATTGATTTTCAGTACATTCCAGTTTTGAGCTTCAAAACGCTTCTCAACATCTTCAGACCATGCAATACTTGTATCACCTTCAATAGTAATGTGGTTAGAGTCATAAATAAGTACCATATCTTTAAGTGCGAGGTGTCCTGCTAATGCACACGCTTCATACGAGATCCCCTCTTGCAAGTCACCATCACCACAAAGACAATAGACTTTGTGGTCTATAAGTTCACAAGTTTCAGAGTTTACTTGGTTTGCTGTGTAAGCTTCAGCCATTGCAAAACCTACAGCATTTGCAATACCTTGCCCTAAAGGTCCAGTGGTAATTTCTATACCATCGGTATGTCCATACTCTGGATGCCCAGGTGTTTTAGAGTCAAGCTGTCTAAACTGTTTCAAGTCCTCTAAGCTTACATCGTACCCCCAAAGGTGTAAAAGAGAATAGATAAGTGCAGAACCATGTCCACCAGAAAAAACCAAACGGTCACGGTTTAGCCATTTAGGGTTTTTAGGGTTATGACTTAGTTTTTCACTAAGAACTACAGCAATATCTGCAAGTCCCATAGGTGCACCTGGATGTCCAGAATTTGCTTTTTGTATCATATCTGCTGCTAAAAACCTGATAGTATTTGCCATTCGCTTACGCATTACATTTTGTTCAGTCATTGCCATCATTATTCCTTTAGTTATGTCTATTTAAATATTTGTTCATTAAGGGTTGTAAAGCCGTTTGTAACTTCTCATCAAAGTTTTCAAATTGTCTTTGTAAATCTTTTGCTAAAATATCTGCCTCTTTTACAGTTTTTTCTAGTCCTAAAAGATTGACAAAGCTATTTTTATCTCCATCATTTCCAGTGGTTTTTCCTGCTTCTTCTTCACTTTGTGTCTCATCGATAATATCATCTTGTATTTGGAACAGTAATCCAAGGTCTAATCCAAAAGCATAGAGTTCCTCTTGTGTTTTTTTCTCAAGCCCTACAATGACGGCTCCCATTTGTAAGCTAGCGGCTATGAGTTTAGCGGTTTTATTGGTATGTAGTATTTTTATCTGTTCTAGGTTTAGAGGTTTATTTTCAAAGTAACAGTCTATCGCTTGTCCTAAAACCATGCCTCTTCCTCCGCCATTAAGAGCGAGGAGTTCTATAAGTTTTATTTTAATATCTTCTCTTAATGGAGCTTGAGAAATAAGCAAAAATGCATCGGTATTTAGTGCATCTCCTGCTAGTATAGCTGTCACTTCATCATAACGTTTATGCAGGGTAGGGTCTCCTCTGCGTAGATCTGCATTGTCCATACTAGGTAAGTCATCATGAATGAGCGAATAGGTATGTAGCATTTCAACAGCCAATGCTACAGGTAAAGAGGAGGTGTAGAGTAGTGGTTCATAAGTCTCTACTATGCTAAGTAGCAACATAGGGCGAAAGCGTTTTCCCCCAGCAGTAAGCATTACGCCTAGTGCATCTTCATACACAGGATGAAAGCTTGGTACTTTAGGTAAGTTTTCATTTAAATACGTTTCAAACTGTTGCATGTGAACCTTAAGATTTTTATTGCTAAAATTATATCGAATTTGGATAAAATGACGCTATGAATAATGAAACTCTATTAACAACTATCACATGGACAAAGCGACTTTTAGGATTTATTGCAATATCTCTTTGGATATATGTGATTTTTACTATTTCACAATCACCAGCACCTTTTATGGAACAAGCACCTTACTGTATGGGAAGTACAATGCTGATATTTGGACTCCTAACAGCAGTTCATAAAGGGCTAGATGCATGGAGCTTAAAAAATAGAGAGTAAAATATACGGTTTATTATGGTTAGATACTTACTTTACATCGCTTTGCAATAAATTCAATTTGCTCTTGAAGTGTAAGATTTTCTACATCTACTACTACATCGGCTAATTTTTTATAAGCTTTTTCACGCTCTTTATAGAGTTTTTTTGCCTCTTTTTCTTGAGAGAAGAGTGGACGTTTTGCTAACTTTGCTTTAGCGTTCTTCGCGGTTTTTAAACGGTTGTGTATCCATTCAAATGATGCATCAAGAAGAACCACGGTACCAAGTTTTTTAAGATTATTTACTTTGTAAAACCCTCCACCACAAGAGATAAAAGTACCTGTAATAGATGCTTCTATCCAGTCTGCTGTTTGTTGTTCTTGTTTTCTAAAATATGCTTCACCCTCTTTGGCAAAGATTTTTTTTACCTCTTTGTTCTCTTTTGACTCTATAAGGTCATCGGTGTCTATAATGTAAGTGCCATACTTTTTTGTAAAAGCACGAGCCGTTGTTCCTTTACCTACACCCATAAACCCTATAAGAATAATATTATTTTTCAAAATTACACCATATTATAACGGTCAATGATTTTTTTAAGACGTTTACGTAAATTTCTTACAGCATCCTCTGCTGTTTTACCCTCTGCCATAAGTGACTCAAATTCATCAAATTGTACTTTTGCTACCCAACCGATTTTTGTATGTTTTTTAATGCCAGCAAAACGTACTTCTCCAAAGTGTTCTTTTGACATTTTATAGATACGTTCAATTCTCTCATCTAAACTTTTAACTTCTTTATTATTGCTCAATTTTTATCCTTTTAAAATTATAAATTTATTGGCTATTATACCATGTATTATCTATACTTTTATTTTTTGCCATTCGCCTTTATTAAATACAATCCATAGCCATATCGCCTTTACATACGTATCAGAAATCATAGCGATATAGACCCAAAGTATATTTTCAAAATACCATGTAAGCATGAAAGCAGGCAAAATACGGACAAACCAAAGTGAAGTGAGGTTTATTTTGAGGGTTCTTTTGCTATCTCCTGCTCCACGTAAGGCACCTGAGAGTACAAAATTAAAGGCTAGTGGTATTTGAGAGAGTCCTACAATACGCAGGTAGAGGCTAGCCTCTTTAATGGTTTGTGCATCATCTGTAAAGAGCCATACAATTTTTTCTGGTATCAATACCATAAAAAAAGAGAGAAAAAACATAAATCCTACGGTGTATTTAAGTACAAGAAGTACATCTTCTCTAGCTTGACCTGGTTTTTTAGCTCCCAAGCCTTGACCCATAAGTGCCATAGCTGCTATAGTAAAGCCAATACCTGGCATAAAAGCTAAACCCTCCACTCTTAGTCCAATCTGGTAGCCTGCCAATACTTCTGTCCCGTATCGTGCAATAATAACAGTAAAAAGCATAAAAGACCCAAAAGTTAATGCACGTTCAAAAGAGGCAGGAATACCTACTTTTAATGCACGTGAAAGAAGCGACTTGGAGTAGTGCCATAGAGGTATGTAAGGGGTTTTAGCTCTTATATATAGTATCACATAGACGATAAACTCTAATATATTAACGATAACAGTACCTACTGCAGCACCCAATACACCAAGTTCTGGAAAACCTAAATGTCCAAAGATGAGAAGATAATTTAAAATGACATTAAGAAGTATAGATCCTATTTTGACTTTCATAGGTGTTTTTGTATCTCCTGCAGCATTAAGTGCAGAGACAAATACCAGTTTCATAAAAACAAAAGGCATCATCCATGTAAGCATTTGTACATACCCTACACCTAAAGCCACAACTTCGGGTGCGGTACCAAACCATACATAAATATTGGAAGCAAGGTAATACCATGCAAGCATCACAGGCAAACTTAAGAAAAAGGCAAATCTTAAAAGTGTAGCGAGTCCCATGGAAGCACGTTTTATTCTATCTGCTCCTATAAATCGTGAGAGTAGAGCAGAAGTTCCCACATGAAGTAGTGTTAAGAGAGCAAAAACAAACATTAAGGACTGTAACCCTAGCCCCACAGCTGCCACAGCAAATGCAGAGATACGCCCGACCATAATAAGGTCTGTAATTACTTGTAGCATGTCCATAAGTGAGTTAAGTGCAGCGGGGATGGAAATTTTTAGTATTTTTTGGTGTTTAGGAGGAAAAAATCGTATCAAAATATCTCTTTTTTTAATCTAA
Source organism: Campylobacterota bacterium (assembly GCA_034659695.1). Taxonomy (GTDB): domain Bacteria; phylum Campylobacterota; class Campylobacteria; order Campylobacterales; family Sulfurovaceae; genus Sulfurovum. Next base: position 5,312 of record JAYEHY010000092.1, read on the forward strand.
AGTATTATACTCCTTTCAAAATTCATCGGAAACGAGGGCTTTAGCCTCGTCAAATAGTGGAGCTGAAGTACCACTTCCGAGTTTTGCAAGAACTCTATTATACTCCTACTAACTGAAATAGCTATACGCTTTTAGTAAATAATGGTATTGTTATCATATAAAGAGATAGCCCTCTTGAAATAACTTTTAGAAGATGGTACAATGAGTAAATTAAAATATAAAGGAAAAGTTATGAAAAAAATATCTATAATTCTATTTTTAATACTCTCTATCTCCATAGAACTTTTTGCTGCAAGAGAAACTAGTCAGCAGGAGAAAGATGGGTTAATGGCTATTTATAATAGTATGGGTGGTTCTAATTGGACAGAAAGTGCCAATTGGGGTACAGACAATGATCCTTGTAATACTACAGAAGGATGGTTTGGAGTTGTGTGTGATGGTGCAGAGCTGAATACCGTTACAAAGTTACTATTATCAGAAAATAATCTTACAGGAAGTATCCCTTCTGGTGTTGAAAATCTTATTCATATTGTTGAACTTGATTTAAGTCATAACTCTATAACAGGAGATATCCCTTCAGAGATTGGAAATTTATCTACATTAGAAATACTTGTTTTAAGTGCAAATGAGATTACAGGAGCTATTCCTTCAGAGATTGGAGGTTTATCCGCATTAAGTGAACTCCATTTAGATTGGAATAATCTTCAAGGGAGTATCCCCTCATCGATTGGAGATTTAGGAAGTTTAGCAATGCTTTTTATGTGGGATAATCAACTCTCAGGAGCAATCCCTTCATCGATTGGAAATTTAGAAAGTTTAACCAATATAGATTTAGGAGAGAATCAACTTTCTGGGAGTATTCCTGCTACACTTGGAGCGTTAACTAATTTAGTAGATATCTATTTAGATGAGAATAATCTTACAGGTACTATTCCTTCAGAACTTGGAAACTTAGATAATTTACAGGTACTAAATTTTGAATTAAATCATTTAAGTGGTACTATTCCTTTTGAACTTACAGCTTTAAATTTAGAAGATGATTCGGGTCTTAACCTTAGTAAAAACTGTAGCCTATCATCAGGAAATAACGATACACAAAATTTTATAGTATCTAAATCTTCTGTAGCTACTTATGATGAATTTTTAGCAACACAGGGTAATTGCCCAGATATTCTAGTTTTGGCACCTATTATTACTTATATATTAAATTAGATAATTATTAATATCGAGGTTTTACCCTCGATAGCTAAATGGTATAAATGCTTCAATAGCTTCCTAGATTTTTTATATTTACACATCTTTAACCTCTTTTTAGATATAATCCACGTAATTACGCCGTCGTCATGATGGCGATTGCGAGGATACTTATGCTACTTTTTACACCAGGACCTACACCGGTACCAGAGTCTGTACGTTTGGCTATGGCTACACCTACACTACATCACAGAACACCAGAGTTTGAAGCAATATTTAAAGAGACCAGAGCGCTACTTTTTAATCTTTTTGCTACAGATGAGGTGATAATGCTTGCATCGTCTGGCACAGGAGCGATGGAGTCTGCTGTTATAAATCTTTGCCATAACACTTTACTTTCAGTAAACTCAGGAAAATTTGGAGAGCGTTTTGGAAAGATTGCTTTAGCTCATGGAGTTAAAAATGTTGAAATTAAGCATGATTGGGATACTCCTGTTTCTGTTGATGAGGTAGTTGAAGCTGTAAAAGCCAATGCATCTATTGATGCTATAGCCATTCAAGTCTCTGAATCTGCAGGGGGACTTCGTCATCCTGTTGAAGAGATAGCCAAAGCAGTAAAAGCAATAAATCCAAATATTATGATTATAGCTGATGGTATTACGGCTGTAGGTGTTGAACGAATAGATGTGAAAAATATTGACTGTTTGATTGCGGGAAGTCAAAAAGCATTGATGTTACCACCGGGTTTAGCAATATTGGGTTTAAGTCATGTAGCTATAGAGAAGATAGGAGAAGGTAAAGGCTACTATCTAAATCTTGCTTCTGAGATTAAAAAACAGAAGGAAAATACAACAGCCTATACAGCGGCAACGACTCTTATTATAGGTTTGCGTGAAGTGCTGCAACAGATAGAAGCAAAAGGTGGAGTTGCTAAGTTATATTGTGATACAGCACGTCGTGCTAAAGCAACACGTTTCGCACTTGAAGCGCTTGGTTTACACTCTTATCCTACTTCACCTGCACGTTCCATGACAACGATAAATGATGAAAATGCAAAAGAGATACGTGACGTGTTAAAAACAGAATTTGGGGTCAATGTGGCAGGTGGACAAGACCACTTAAAGGGTAAGATATTCCGTATTAATCAAATGGGACTTATAGAGACGTATGAGATGGTATGGGTAGTAAATGCTGTAGAATTAGCATTAGCAAAACTTGGACGCAGAGATTTTGATGGAACAGCATCTCGTGTCTTTAATGAAGAGTATTTTAAAGTAATATTAAAAAAAGAAGAGAAATAATGGTTTATGAACATGAAATCCCTTTAGGGTCAAAACTCTATTTTGGAGAGAGTGCAAAAGTAAAAAGAGAGATAGAGTTTGTCTCTGCTGAGTTATTAGATAATCTTGGTTTTGAAGAGATAGTGACACCACAGTTCTCTTATCATCAGCATGATGCTTTTGAAGATAAGAAATCACTAGTAAGAGTTAATGATGAAGAGAATAATGAAGTAACACTACGTGCAGATTCAACTACTGATGTTGTACGAATTGTTACAAAAAGGTTAGGTCGCAGCAGAGAGTCTAACAAGTGGTTCTACATTCAACCTACCGTGACTTTTCCTACAAAAGAGCAGTATCAAATAGGTGCAGAGGTTATAGATGGCACTTTTGAAGAGGTCGTAAGAACTACTACAACACTTTTAAGTGAAATAGGCATTGCTCCAGTAATGCAAATAGCAAATATTCGTATTCCTCATCTTTTAAATGAAAAATATGGCGTCTCTTTAGATGTATTGAAGTCTATGCATGTAGAGCAAATAGTAGCAGCGAATTTACCTTGGATAGAAGCATTGGTTCATTTAAGTTCAGTAAAAGATTTAGATGATTTATCAATGTTTCCTTTAGATATAGCTCAAGAGCTTGAAAAGATAAAAGAAGCAACAAAAAAAGTAGATTACCATCATATGGTTATCTCTCCACTTTTTTATGCGAAAATGAGATATTATGACTCTTTAACATTTAGAATGTTTGAAGATAACGCTCTTTTGGCAATGGGTGGAATTTATACAATTGAAGGTATTGAAGCAGCAGGGTTTGCACTCTATACAGATGAGTGTATTAGCAATAAAATGAAGAGGGAAAAATAGATGAGTAAAGCAGATTTAATTGTAGGTCTCCAGTGGGGAGATGAAGGCAAAGGGAAAATTGTTGATCATATGGCACAGACACATGACTATGTGTGTCGTTTCGCAGGTGGACATAATGCAGGGCATACGATAGTTATTGGTAAGAAAAAATATGCACTTCATCTTATTCCTTCTGGTGTATTAAACCCTAATGCTAAAAATATTGTAGGAAATGGCGTTGTACTCTCTCCTAAAGATTTTATTATAGAGATGGAGCAGTTTGATAACCTAGAGGGAAGACTGTTCCTTTCAGATAAAGCACACGTACTTCTTCCTTATCATGCTCTCATTGACCAAGCGAAAGAGCGTATGAAGGGTGACAAGGCTATTGGAACTACAGGTAAAGGAATTGGACCTGCCTATGGTGATAAAATAGCTAGAGTAGGACATAGACTAGGTGAGTTATTAAACCCAGAAAAACTTACTGCTAAGATTATGGAATATTTTGAAATGAATCAATCTATTTTTGATGCAATGGGTGTTGAGTTACCAAATGAAACAGAGCTTTTAGCAGAGTTAAAAGGCTATAAAGAAATATTAGGTTCATTTATTACAGATACTACTCAACTTATGTGGAAAATTATGAATGATGAAAAGAAAATTCTTTTAGAGGGAGCTCAAGGGACGATGCTTGATATCGATCATGGTACATACCCTTATGTAACTTCTTCCACAACAGTAAGTGCTGGGGCATGTTCAGGGCTTGGTATTAATCATAAAGATTTAGGACGTGTAACAGGTATTGCAAAAGCATACTGTACAAGAGTGGGAAATGGACCTTTTCCAAGTGAAGATTTTGGTGTTGAAGGTGATACTCTACGTAAAAATGGACATGAATTTGGTACAACAACAGGTCGTCCAAGAAGATGTGGTTGGTTTGATGCTGTAGCTATGCGTCATGCAGTACGTGTAAATGGAGTTGATCAGGTATCACTTATGAAGCTTGATGTACTTGATGGATTTGATGAAATAAAAGTGTGTGTAGCGTATGAAGTAGATGGTCAAGAGGTTAACTATGTTCCTTATGATTTGGGAGATGCAAAACCTATCTATAAAAGTTTTCCAGGTTGGGACAAAACAGAAGGTGCAAGAGAGTTTGATCAACTGCCTAAAACAGCAAAATCATATATTTTGGCTCTTGAAGAGATGATTGAGACAAAGATAGGGATTATCTCTACAAGTCCAGAACGTGAAGATACGATAATTAGATAAAAGGAATTAATAGTATGAGATTAAAACCACAACAAACAAGATATGTAGCAAGTAAAATTGGAATAGATTTAGCCAATGCACCTTTTATCACACTTCCAAAAGGGAGAGAAGCAGTGGTTGAGGCTACTAAAAAGGTTATAGATGAAAATCTAGCTAAAGAGCATGCTTTAGATGAAAAAGTAAAAAAAATTCTTGATGAAAATTATGATGAAATTGAATTTCAACATGCAGATGAGAGACAACTTTTCTTTATGATTAAAAAGAAAATGGCAGCTGAGCATGGGGTTATAATGAATTATGATGATCGTTACAATGACTTAGCACATCTCATTTTAGATGAACTGTATGAAAATTATTTAGCTGAATATGAGGTCAATGAAAATCAAGTAAAAAATGTTATTTTTAAAGCCTTTAAAGCATTTGCAGATGCATACGATGCGATAGATGATATTGTTTATACTAAAATAAGAGATATGGAGAAAGAGGTAATCCCAGGTTCACAGGATTATGAACTTTTGTATGACAGATTTTATCAAGAAGAATTATCTAAAAGAGGGATGCTGTAATGAATAAAATATCTTTATATTTTGAAAATGGATTAATGCTTGAAGCAAAAAGTTTTGGTGCAGAGGGTACGTCAGTTGGTGAAATTGTATTTAACACTTCATTAACTGGATATCAGGAAATTGTTACAGACCCTTCTTATGCGGGGCAATTTGTAACATTTACAATGCCTGAAATAGGAAATGTAGGATGTAATACTCAAGATATGGAAAGTAAGGGGGCATACTGTAAAGGTATTATTGTTCGTTCGTACCAAGATAGACCTTCTAATTTTAGATGTGAGGAGACACTAAACACACTTTTGAAAAACAATAATATATTGGGTATCACAGATATTGATACAAGATTTGTTACTAAAATGTTAAGAGAAGAGGGTGCGATGATGATGGTAGCATCAACAGAACATCATAGTAAAGATGAACTTAAAAAGGTACTTGAAAATTCACCTCGTATTGAAGAGGTAAACTACATAGAAGAGGTAAGTACGAAAGAGGCTTATGTTCATGCAGAAGCTCGTTATAATACAGATACTTTTACTTATGATGCACCTAAAACTACAAAGAAAATTATTGCATTGGATTTTGGTATCAAAAGAAATATTCTTAATGAACTTACACATGCAGGTATGGAAGTTACTGTAGTGCCTAATTCAATGTCAGCAGAAGATATTATTTCTAAAATAGTTGCTAAAGAGATTGATGGTGTGTTCCTTTCAAATGGACCAGGTGATCCACTGATCTTAAAAGATGAACAAGAGAAAATCAAAAAACTTATTGCACATAAAGTACCACTGTTTGGTATCTGCCTTGGGCATCAGCTTCTTTCTATTGCTCATGGGTATGATACATATAAACTTCAATTCGGTCACCATGGTGGAAACCATCCTGTAATGAATGCTATTACTAATAGTGTAGAAATTACTGCACAAAACCATAATTATAATGTTCCAGATAACATCATAGAGGTGGCAAAAGTCACACATGCAAACCTTTTTGATAATACCATTGAAGGTTTAAAATACAATGACTCTCCAACGATGTCAGTACAACATCATCCAGAGGCAAGCCCTGGTCCACATGAGAGTGCTTATATTTTTGGTGAATTTGCAAAGATGCTTTAGGAGATAGGATGAATTTAGCTATTTTGTTTGGTGGTTCAAGTTTTGAACATGAGATAAGTATTGTCTCGGCGATTACGATGAAAAAAGTGTTGAAAAACACAGCACTTACATATATCTTTGTAAGCAGTGATAGAAAATTTTATCTGATAGATACAGATAAAATTAACGCTAAACTCTTTTCATCAGGTGAGTATAAAAAGTCTAAAGAACTCTCTTTAAAAAAGGGTGGGTTTTTTGTAGAAAGTCTATTTGGAAGTAAAGCCGTTAATTTTGATGTAGCTTTAAATCTGATACATGGAAGAGATGGTGAAGATGGAAAAATGGCTTCATTGATGGAGTTTTACGCTATTGATTTTATCTCTCCATGTATAGAAGCCTCTTCCCTCTCTTACAATAAACTCTACACGAAGTTTTTAGCTGAGAGTTTAGGTGTCAAAACAGTAGCGTATGAACACCTCTCAAAAAATGATGAGAGAGTTGTTTCTATGGATTATCCTGTTATCATTAAACCTGTGCGTTTGGGGTCGAGTATCGGGGTGAGTATAGTAAGAGAAGCATCAGAGCTTGATTATGCACTAGATGTAGCATTTGAATTTGATACAGATGTAATAGTTGAACCTTTTATAGAAGGGGTTAAGGAGTATAACCAAGCAGGTTGCTTTACAAATGAGTGGGAACTCTCTATTGTAGAAGAACCTCAAAAAGAGGAGTTTTTAGATTTTGAAAAAAAATATATGGACTTTTCACGAGATTCACAAGTACTTTCAGCTGATATATCTGATGAGATAAAAGTAAAAATAGAGAAAAGTTTTAAAAAAATATATGATCCACTTTTCAAAGGAAGTATTATTCGTTGCGACTTTTTTATTGTAAGTGAAGAAGTACTGCTTAATGAAATAAATCCCATACCAGGATCTATGGCAAACTATCTATTTTCAGATTTTGAAGGTATGCTAGAGAGACTTAGCACATATTTACCAAAAGAGCAAAATATCTCTGTAGATTATCAATATATAGACTCTATACAAAGTGCAAAAGGCAAAGCATAAACAGATAATTAAGAGAGTTTAATAAGAGTAAAATACTCCTATTAAGCCCCTTAAATAGGCAATAACTAGTGCAAAAGTGACTATTTTACTTCTTTTATTAACATTCAGTTAACAAATCTTTTTTAGACCAAGAATTTTAAGCTCTCTATGTGAAAAAAAAACCTATAATTGGTGCGAATGTTGTCAAATAATGTCATCTTTGTCATTTTTCCACAACAT
>JAYEHY010000093.1:0-12809 GCA_034659695.1 Campylobacterota bacterium
TTTTTAAATGTATAGGAAGTTTTATTACTGTCTATCTTTAGATTTACACCTTTATAATATTTTGTCATATTTGCAAAGGTATCATCATCTTTATTGTATAAACCAATAGATAATTTACCATTTTTATTTAATAGATTTGTAACTTCTACTGTTATATCACTTGCAATTATTGTTGAGGCAAATAAAACTGTACTTAAAATTAATTTTCTCATCTGTAAACTCCTTTTATACACATAATTGTACATATAAAAAAGCTTAAGTCATTCACATATGTTAATTTTCTATATTTTAAAATTTTCTTTTTTAAGTCGGCTTAAATGCTGTGGAGTAATACCTAAAAATGTAGCTATATGGTACTGTGGAACTTTATCTAAAAGGTAAGGAGTCTCATCTATAAAGTTTTCAAATCTCTCTTTGGCTGTTAGTGTTTGTCTTTGGATAATCAGATTATGTAAAAAGCTATAGGCTTCTTGTGACATTAGTCTTCCAAATCTATCACCTTTTTTAGTGTTGTTATATATAAACTCTATATCTTTAAAGCTGGTTGCAACCACTTCACAATCTTCAAGTGCAACTATCTCTAGTTTTGAAGCAGTTTGATTTATAAAACTTTCATAATCTACTGCAAATAGATTTGTCATATGTGAATCTTTATCATTAAAGTATATAGACCAAGTATTGTCTTTACCATTTTCATCTATGATAAATCCTCTAGCTAGACTATTATTTATAAATATAAGTTTAGTGCAGAGATCACCAATATTATGAATAATATCACCTTTTTTATAATATTCTATTTTCAATTTTGATTTTACAATATTCCATTCTATAAAGTTTAAAGATATATGTTGTTGCATAAATTCTTTGTATTTTGTAAACATATTTACTCCATATTAATAAAATTGGCTACTCTATTTTGTTGTATCTTTTATAATATATTTTGCTGCTAATAAAAGTTCATCAAGTTGATATTTACTTATTGAAAGTTTTTTTGCTAAAGCTGATGTAGAAATTAGTTTTTATTATTATTTAAGTTTGTTTACACTATTTAGAGAGTTTAGCGGGCTAGAAACACCCACTTACAAGTTGTTAAAAAATAAATCTACAGTGAAGCTTTCATTCCATAAAAGTAACTCTGTAGTCTCATGATAGTTTCTGTTCCTAGTTTGTCCATAAAAGCGTCAATCTTGTCTTTTTCTTTCCATGTGGGAACTTGTACATTTGCTAGTTTAGCAAGTTGTTGTTTAGCTTGGCTTTTTACGTTTACTTCATCTATAAGTCCTACAGATTTGGCTCTTTGTGAAGAGAAGATGTGAGCGTCTGCATAGCTTTTTGAGTTGTTAATGTCTAAACCTCTAGCAGTTGCTACATCTTTGACAAAAAGGTCATAGGTATCTTTAGTAAGGGTTTCAAGTTCTGTTCTCTCTGCTTTTGTCCATTTTCTTGTAGGAGTACCTGCTTCTTTAAACGTACCCTGCTTAACAGTTTGTGGTACTACACCAAGTGTATCTAGTAGCTCCTCTGCATTAAAACTCTGCATAATCACCCCTATAGACCCTATAATAGACCCAGGATTAGCGATGATTTTGTTAGCATAAATTGAAGCGTAGTAACTGCCACTTGCCATAATGCCTGAGGCATATGCAATGACAGGCTTATGTTTTTTTAACTCCTTAATCGCATAGGCTATCTCTATGGAAGGTGGTACAGCCCCTCCTGGTGAGTTTACATTGAGTAGTACACCTTTTATTTTTGGATCATTTTGAGCAGTTTCTATCGCTTCAATAATAGTATCGGCACTCATAATAGGACCTAAAAGTTCTATCTCCTGTAAGTTGGCAGGGTTAAGTGTGTTTTCCGATTTAGGCATAAAGACAACAAGGACTATGAGTAAAAAGAGCATTCCTTTAAAGTGTTCACCTATCCATTTAACGGCTTTTCCTATAGAGCTAAACATGTTTTTCTCCTTGAATGTAGAGGTGTGAAACCTCTTTGGTGTGTAAGATGCTCCAAAGGGCTATCTCCTCTTCTCTTTTTGGTGTTTCAGGTAAAGTAATGACTGCAAAGTCTGCGAATTTACCTACTTCTATTTTTCCACAATTTAAGCCTAGTATATTGGCTGCATCAGAAGTGACACTCTTTAAAAGTGCTGTAGCTAATGTTTGAATAGGGATGTCATTATGTAACATAAGGGAGGCTCTTAGCTCATCAAATATACTAAGTGAGTCATTTGAACTTAAACCATCTGTAGCTACAGAAAAAGGAAGATTTAACTCCTCTATTTTAAGTCTTCCACAGCCTAAATAACGGTTAGAACGAGGACAGTGTGCTATAGAATGCCCTTTATTAGCTAAGTAATTTAACTCATCAGGTGTTGCTTGTACACAGTGGGTAAAGTGTGTAGGGTAGCTGTCAAAGGCGTGCATAAATTCGTCTATGTCTGTTACGGATGTAGAGGTGTTAAAGTACTTTTCAAAAAAACCTTTAAAATCACCAGAACCAGACTCAAGCCACTCTCTCTCTGCTTGAGACTCTAAAAAGTGTGCAGAGAGTGGAAGATTGTTTTGTTTTGCAACATTCACCGCTTTTTGCAAAATAATAGGATGAACAGAGTAAGGAGAGTGAATGGCTACAGCAGGAGTAATACGTGAACTCTCTTCACAACTTTGTGATGCTTTAATTCTCTCCATGAAGTCACCATAAAGCATATCGGCATACATGGCATTAGAGCCTATGAGTTCGTTAAAAAAGACCACACGTTGAGGGGTCTTTTCACACACTTCAAGTTCATTACCAAAACTAGAGATAGCTCCAAATGATGTAATACCAGAACGCATCATCTCTTCACACTCCTTTTGCATTAAGGCATTATCACACACACCCATAAGCTCATTACGATGTTCTACAACTGTATCAAGCCAAGAGATAAAAGAGCCATATTTTAGCGATGTTTTATTGGCAGAGAACTCTAAATGCACATGGGTATTGATAAACCCCGGGTAGAGTATAGTGTTTGGTTCTGTATGTATGAGCTCTGCATCAGGGTACTTTTTTTTAAGTATTCCCAGTGTGTTTATCTCTTCAATAGATTCTATAAATGCAACAGCTTGGTCAGATACAAAGCCATTTTCTGTGTAAATGTAGTCGGTTATGAGTATTTTCATAAGATTTATTCCTAAGTTAAAATATAAAAAGTATAACGATATTATCTTTAAAACTTAAATTTAAGTCATCTATAGGTACTATAACAATTGAATTTTAAATACTAAAGGAATCCCTATGAAAAAAATATTTACGTTGCTACTTTTAACCTCCACGATGATTTTTGCTTTAGACCCTCTAAGCTCTCTGCCAAGTGCTGAAAAAAAGCTTTTAAATAAATTGATAGAAAAACTCAATATTCCTCAAAATATTACCAATGAAACAAAAGGGAAGATTTATGAAAGAATGGAAACATATTTAGAAAAAGACTGGAGTACACACTGGATGACTAACACAAGTGTAAACAGTAGTAAACTAAAAGATAGTAAAACACAAGTTTTAGACCTTATGATTTACAACAATGAACGTATAACTAACATTACATTTATCTATTTCTCTACAGAAAAACAACTTTTTACTACTACTAAACAATACATTGAAATAGAGTCTACTAAAGCAATGGAAAATTACAAAAAACTAGAAAAAAATGATAAGTATACAAAAGAGTCAGAGAGTGATAACTATGCTTACTTTAACGAGAAAGGCTATATCTCATATACTGGCTTCCACATAGAGAACCCTGTGGGACTTATTGTCTATGAGAGTAGTAATATTCTTGATATAAAATAGTGCTTAAGAAAATTTACTAATGTAAGTATGCAGGTTATAATAACTTTCATGCTTACGGCATAATCACATTACAGTTTTTTATACGATGCTCTTTAATTTTTTTGCTTTCAACTACCATGCCCTTTTGATCATAAAATTTAAAATACTCTGTGTAGTAACAGCCAAGACTTGAAACTGAAAAGCGTACTCTATAGAGATTTTTTATCTTCTTATAGCTGTATATATGTGAAGAACCTTCTTCTTTTACCAAAAGCCATAGATGTAGTTTAGCTTCTGTATCTATGGGTTCTATCATCTCTTTTATATCTTCTAATTGACTGACTGCTTTAAAGCGTTTATCTCCATTTTCTAAAAAACGTAAGGTTGTAAAGCTATACATTAATCCAGGGGGCATTAGCATCTGCTTCCAAAAGTAATCTTTTTTCAACAATGCTTCTGCAAGCCAAACCTGTTTACTCATAGGAAATTTTACTTTTTTACCCACTTTTATCACCGTATAAAATTTAACTTTTGGAAGTAGAGAAAAGTGTATTTTGTCAGAACTTTTTACATCATAGTTTACGATATCCATATAGTTGATATTCCAGTTAAAATTAAAATCTTTAAGTTTATAATCTTTTATCTTTTTAAAACGTTTTTCACTCTTATCTAGTTTAATATAGGGTGATTTAGCTTGTAGATTTGTACTTATTAAAAGTATAACTATGAGATATAATAGGTGTGATTTTTTCATTTGAATCCTTTTTGGAATTATTAATTTTAAATAAAATAGCTACTTTAATAACACCCTATGCAGATATTAAACCTATTTAGATAAAATAATATCCAAATAATATAAACAAGGTATAACCATGAAAATTGTAGTAATCCAAGGTCCAAATTTAAATATGTTAGGTATTAGAGAAAAAAATATCTATGGTCCTATGAAATTAGAAGATATCCATGCACAGATGAAATCATTTGCAGATCAAAATAAGATAGAAATTGAATTTTTTCAGAGTAATTTAGAGGGTGAGATTGTTGATCGTATTCAAGAGTGTATAGGTGATGCTGATGGTATTATTATTAATCCTGCTGCTTATACTCATACGTCTATTGCTATTAGAGATGCGGTATCTGCTGTACAACTTCCTACTCTTGAAGTTCATCTTTCAAATATTCACCAAAGAGAAGAGTTTAGACATAAATCACTTATTGCTCCTGTATGTGCAGGACAGATTTTAGGTATGGGACCATTTGGTTACCACTTAGCGATGGTTGGTATGACACAAATACTCTCTGAAGTATCTGCTATGAAACAAGCACAGCAAGCCAAAGCCCAAGTACAGGCACAAGCATAATTTACACTCTGTTTCTATACATCTTCAAACATAGTTTGAGGATGCTAACTTAAAAAAATACTTTTTAGGATTTTTTATGAACTACATGCTCAAAAATGAAAATGCTATTTATTATGAATGTGGCTACAGTTGCGACAACTCCCTCTACCTCTCTTTAGGATCAGAATCTTTTTTTATAACAGATAGCCGTTATACGCTTGATGCCAATCAAAATGTAAAAGGTGCAAAGGTGTTAATAGACCGTGACCTTTATGCATGTGCAGCAGAGTTGTTAAAAAAGCACAAAATTAGGAAAATGATTTTTGATCCAAAAGAGTGGTCTGTAGCAGGATTTGAACAGATAACTTCACAATGTAAAGTAACTTTCAAAGCAGTACTAGACTACTCTCATAAGAAGCGTATTATAAAAAGTGATAATGAGTTACAAATACTAGCTAAAGCTGCAAAGCTAGGAGCTAAAGCATTTACAATGTTGGCTAAAGAGTTTAATCAAAATGGTTTTAGCCAAAATGAACAGACTTTAACACATACTGCAAAAGCAGTTTTAGGTGGTTTTGGTAAGTATGAATTGAGTTTTGACCCCATAGTTGCAGTTAATGCAAATGCCGCAAAACCCCATGCTACCCCTACTAATACTAAATTGGAAAAAGAGAATCTTTTGCTCGTTGATGCAGGCTTAAAATACAAACGTTACTGTTCAGACCGCACTCGTACGGTGCAAGCTAGTAAAGGTTTTGAGTTTAAAATTAAACAATCGTTTAAACGAAAAAAGATACAAAAAGCTTATGATACCGTACTTAAAGCCCATGACCATGCCATTGCTAAAGCCCGTTCAGGTATGAAAGCTAAAAAAGTAGATGCTTTAACACGTGATATCATAGCAAAAGCAGGGTTTGCCAAGTATTATGTACACTCAACAGGGCATGGGGTAGGGCTAGACATTCATGAAATGCCTTATATCTCTACTAAGTCTGATACCATCATAGAAGATGGTATGGTTTATACGATAGAACCAGGTATTTATATGCCTAATGAGTTTGGTATCCGTATAGAAGATATGGTCACTATGGTAGATGGAAAAGCGGTGGTGTTGTAATGAAAAAAAGGTTAGATGTTCAGCATACATTAATAACAGGAAAAAACTTTCCCTACTTAGCATCAAGTAGAGGGGGATACAAAGTTTTACTTGGTATTGGTGGAAACATAGGTGATGTGGCACGTCGCTTTGAACATCTTTTTCAATTCTTTCAACGTGATGCACGTGTGCGTGTTATCGAAACTGCTCCTATTTTGAAAAATCCTCCTTTTGGATATTTGAAACAGAGTGATTTCTATAACTCTCTTATGCTTATAGAGACTTTTTTAAAGCCTAAAGCACTGTTACGTTATATATTGCATACAGAAAAACTTTTTGGACGTAAACATCTTTTTAACGATGCTCCACGTACATTAGATATAGATATGATTTTTTATGAAAATGTAAGTATGCAGACAAACTATTTAACTCTACCACATCACGGATGGAAGCAAAGAAACTCTGTACTTATTCCACTCTCCTATATGAAAGGACAAATATGATTCATGAAACATTTGTAGCCTTAGACCCTAAAAGTGCTTATGCTCAGGCTGTAACAAAGTATGGGCATAACCTCTCTATTATCTCAGCTAAACAGTTAGCCTATGACGATGGAGTTGTACGTTGTGAAGTGGTCATAGCGATACCTAGAACACTTTACCTAGAGAAAAGTACAGAGATTGAAGTAGTACCTGAATCTAAAAGTAGTGAAGAGGTACGTCTATTAGATGAGTTAAGTGTATTAAAATCTCAATTAAAAGAGATGAAAGATGAGCTAGTTCATGATATACAAGAAGAAGATACCGTTATCTCTAAAGTTAAAAAGTTATTTATAAAAACAGGCATAGATGAAAAGTGGTTAGAGAAGATTTTTACTTCCCTACATGGAACTGAGATGCTTGAAGATGCTTCACTTTTAGTTGCATATATACTTGAAGAGATAGATGAGACACTTCGAGTAAAAGAGGAGAGCTTCATAAAGAAAAAGATTATGATGCTTGTAGGACCAACAGGGGTAGGTAAAACAACAACCATTGCAAAACTTGCTGCTCGTTACGCCTATTTGTTAGAAAAACCCTACAAAGTAGTACTTTTCAACCTTGACAGCTACAAAATAGGAGCCATAGAACAGTTAGAAAACTATGCAGATATTATGCAAATAGAACATCACGCTATTTTATCAGTTGATGATTTTAAAGAGAAATTGCAGCAAGTAGGTGCGTATGATGTAGTTCTAGTAGATACAGCAGGAATGTCTCCTTACGATACGCAAAAGTTTATTAGAACCGTTGAGTTTATGAATATAAATACAAAAATAGAGATAGAGGTTAACCTTGTACTCTCTGCTACGGTCAAATATGAAGATATGGAAGATATTTATAAGAACTTCTCTTTTTTAAATCTTAATTCACTAATAATCTCTAAATTTGATGAGACTAAGCATTTTGGTACATTGTTGAATTTTATGTTGAAATATGGGGTTCCTATGAGTTATTTTTCTATAGGACAGGAAGTACCAGATGACCTTATGTTGGCTAAAAAGGAGTATCTTCTTGAACAGTTTATAGGCGATGTACATGAGGGGTAAAACTCAAGCTATGCGTTTAGAGAAGATGATGCAAAGGCATATACCTTTGTTAGCGTACAGTGTCACACTTCCATCTATGAAGATAAAAAGCAAACGCTTAAAAACACTTCTTAAAGGAGACGTACTTCTTTTAGGTATAAGCACTTTAGAGATGCAACTTAGAGAAGATGGTATAATTTATACATCGGTAAAGATAAAAAACAGTGAGAAAAAGTTAGTTTTAGAAGTATCAGAGATAGAAGAAGTAGCACTTAATACGTATAATACTAAAAAATATAAAAATATAGATTTTACGCTTGCTCTAGTTAAAAGTAAAAAACTAGAAGTAGGAAATACCATAGAGATAGATAAATCAATATTAGATAATATAGAAGTTGTTGTCAATCATAA
Organism: Campylobacterota bacterium; assembly: GCA_034659695.1. Lineage (GTDB taxonomy): Bacteria > Campylobacterota > Campylobacteria > Campylobacterales > Sulfurovaceae > Sulfurovum. Next base: position 8,225 of record JAYEHY010000093.1, read on the forward strand.
AACGTTTGCATACGGTACTTTAGTGAATGTCAATAATAAAATAGCAATAGAGATAAACAAGGTTATATAATGAATGAAAAAATATTAGTAGGCATGAGTGGCGGAGTGGACTCCACAGTTACAGCAGTTTTACTTCAAAAAGAGGGCTATGAAGTAGAGGGTGTCTATATGAAGCTACATCATAAAGCGGGCTATCATGAAGAGAACTTCTCAAAAGCAAAACAGGTGGGTGACTATTTAGGTATAAAAGTACATTTTTATGATTTAAGTGAAGCGTTTGATAAAGAGGTCTATCAGTATTTTGTAGAGAGTTACAAGGAGGGGCTTACTCCAAATCCTTGTGTCATGTGTAACCGTACTATAAAGTTTGGAAAGATGATAGAGTTTGCTGACACTCTAGGCATTAAAAAAGTGGCTACTGGGCATTATGTTCAGTGTGATGACCACAACTTCTACATGGCAGATGATCCAAATAAAGATCAAAGTTATTTCTTGTGTGAAGTAAAAAAAGAGGTACTTCCAAGGCTTGTTTTTCCTCTTGCTTCATGGGTAAAAGAGGATGTAAAAGCGTATGCTGCAAACATTGGTGTGCTTAAAGAGTTTGCGACCCAAAAAGAGAGTACAGAGATTTGTTTTGTAGAGAATACCTATGATGAAATTTTAGCTAAACATATGGATATTGATATCCCTGGTGAAACCGTAAACAGTGAAGGTAAGGTTGTTGGTACGCATAAAGGCTATATGCACTACACCATAGGTAAGAGAAGAGGATTCTTTGTAAATGGTGCACATGATCCACACTTTGTTTTAGCCATTAAACCTGATGTGAACCAAATAGTCGTAGGTACAAAAGAGAAGCTACAAGAGCATAGCTTTGAAGTAAAACAGTTAAATTTATTTGAAGAGTTGACAGAGTTTAAATGTGATGTAAAAGTACGTTACCGTACACATGGTATTGCCTGTAGTGTTAAAATAAAAGATGGTATAGCAAAAGTAGTATTAGATGAAGCAGTATATGGTTTAGCTAAGGGGCAAATTGCTGCATTTTATAAAGATGATAGACTTTTAGCGGGTGGGGTTATTTGTTAAGAGTTGCCAGGTTAAGAGTAAAACTCCTAACCTCGTGTAAATATTAATGTAAAAAGTGTCTTACTGTAGTAAAATAAAGTGAGATGCCATGCTCATTGGCAGCTTCTATCACTTCATCATCTCTTATACTTCCACCGGGTTCAATAATCGCTTTTACACCCGCTTGGGCAGCTGCATCGATGCTATCACGGAATGGGAAGAAAGCTTCAGATGCCATTGCAGCACCAGATACATCTATATCCATCTCTTTTGCTTTTTTCAAGGCACACTGAGCAGCATCTACACGACTTGTCATACCCATACCCACTGCAACCATTGCAGAGTCTTTTACGTACACGACACAGTTAGACTTTGTAAGTCCAGCTACTTTCCAAGCGATTTCAAGGTCTTTCATCTCTTGCGAGCTTGCTGTAAGTTCTGACTTTAACTGAGCATTGTGTACTTCATTGTCACAGATACAGTCTGAGTTTTGGTACACAAATCCACCATCTACATGTTTAAAGTCATGGCTGTCTTTACTCATTAGCAACTTCGTGCCACCCTGAGAGAAGAGTTTAAGACGCTTTTTCTTCTCAAACACCTCTAGTGCTTCAGGTTCAAAATCTGCTGCCATCACCACTTCTAGGAAAATTTCATTCATCTTAAGAGCCAACTCTTTGGTTACAACACCATTCACTGCAACCACTCCGCCAAAGGCTGATACAGGGTCACATCTAAGTGCTTGGGTATAAGACTCTAGCAATGAATCTTTAATAGCAAAACCACAAGGGTTACCATGTTTTACAATACACACAGCCTCTTCATCACCAAAGCTAGAAGCTATTTTCAATGCTCCGTTTACATCGTTGATGTTATTGAAAGATGCCTCACCTTTTACCTGTTTAAAGTGGTTAGTAAAGTGAGAGTCAAACTCATAAAGTGCACCTTTTTGGTGTGGATTCTCTCCGTAACGTGTTTGGAAAGATTTTTTACCTGTAATGAATTGGTATTCACCAAAACCATCATTAAAACGACCATTCATGTAGTTTGCTATCATAGCGTCATACGCTGCTGTATGCTCAAAAGCTTTTATCATAAGGTCTCTTCTAAACTCAAATGTATCCTCTTTGCTCTCAAGAGCTTTCAATACACCATCATAATCATTAGCATCCGTTACAATAAGAACATCATTAAAGTTTTTTGCAGCAGAACGAACCATAGTTGGTCCACCAATGTCAATGTTCTCTATAATTTCACCAAATTCTTCGGTTCTCTCAATCGTCTCTTTAAAAGGGTAGAGGTTAACACACACAAGGTCAATGCCTTCAACACCAAGCTCTTTAGCCTGTGCCACATGTCCCTCGTCGCCTCTTTTATGTAAAATTCCACCGTGAACATAAGGGTTAAGTGTTTTTACACGCCCCTCAAAACACTCTGGAAACTTCGTTACTTCATCTATCTCAATAACTTTAACACCCGCTTCATTTAACTTTTTATATGTTCCACCCGTTGAGATGATACTCCAACCTTGACTCTCTAGCCCTTGTGCAAACGCTACGATACCTGCTTTGTCACTTACGCTTAATAATGCTCTCATGTAAATAAGCCTTTTAAAAAAAATAATAGAATTTGTATTATATCTAATAGTGGCTTTATCGGTATATTTGTATGATAGTTAAACTATAAGTTAGGGTTTATATGTAACTATATAGACAATAGAAATCTAAAATAAGCATTCGGAGATGTGTATGAGTCATGACAAAATAGGTACAAGGTTGGGTTTGATTCTTACTAGATTTAATTCAGGAGAGAGTTTTACTGTATCAGAACTGGCTGAAGAGTTTTCTGTTTCAGAGAAGACAATACAAAGAGATTTAAATCAAAGACTCTCTTATTTTCCTATTCAAAAGAAAGCGGGGCGTTACTGTTTAGAGAAATACTACCTGGGTAAATTAAACTTTAACGACATCAAAAACTTTGCAACTTTTAGTGGTCTAAAAGCACTGTATCCTTCGTTGGATAATAGTTTTATTGTTGATGTCCTTAACAGTAAAATTAACCCTTCTATGCATATAAAGGGGCATCAATATGAAGACTTGAGCCATAAACTAGATGACTTTACTATGGTAGCTTCTGCTATAGTGACAAAAAAACAACTGCATTTTAGCTACAAAGAGAAACAAAGAGTAGTCAACCCCTACAGGCTACTTAACACCAATGGTGTCTGGTACTTGGCAGCTACTGAAAATGATGTGCTTAAAGCTTTTAGTTTCAGTAAAATATCTGAGTTAAAACACTCCAAGAACGCTTTTAGAATGAAGAAGAAAATTGTAGAGAACATAGAGGATGACAATGGTACATGGTTCACCCAAAAGCCAATAGAGGTGACGCTTGAAGTCGATGTTTCTGTGGCAGAGTATTTTTTGCGAAGAGAGTTGCTTCCTCATCAAAAAGTTTTAGAGTCCACAGAGGAGAAGCTCACACTCTTTACGAAAGTTGCCTATGAAGAGGAGATACTCAAAGTGGTTCGCTACTGGATACCCCATATTACCATTACCGCTCCTGCGTATTTACAGAAAAACCTAGAAGCAGGTTTAGAGAAATATTTAAGTAAATAAGAAATGATGGAGAAAGAGAAATGGATACATTAAACTTTATAGACAAGTGTTCCATTTAAAAACTTATGTACAATTGAGTTTAAAAGTGTTTGGTAGGGAATTCCTTCTATTAATGCTTTAGTTTTTAATCTTTCTAAATCATTTTCGTTAATTCTGAAATTGACTTGTTTTTTAGCAGTGACATTATGTTGAACAGTTTGTTTAATAAAAGCCATTCTCTCTTTTACATTAGATACACTTTTAGGGTTAGTTTCCATATATTCAACTAATTCTTCTTCTTCTTCTGTGTAGTTAATACTTTTCATAAGCTAATCCTTTGTGTTATAAATTTTATTTAATTTTCTACTTGGAACTATTGTTTTTAAAAATATTTTTTCTTCATCTTGTACAAAAGGTACATAATGAATGTAATTATTTAAAAGTACAATCATAATTTCTTGATGAAGATACTTATTATTGAAATGAGGAATGATATCCAATAGCTTATCTTCTAAAATAGCTCTTTCAATATCTTCAAAACAAATATTTCTAGTTTGTTTTAAAGTTTCATTTTTTTCATTATCCCATTCAAGCTTCATCAAAACTTACCTTAAAATTAAATCTTTAATATTGTAGCTATAGTATATACAAAAATATATAAAAAGTCAAAAGTTTTTTATTGTGCAACTTGAAGTATTTACAAACAAAAAAATCTAAATTTCCCAAAAAAACGACACAACCTGTCCTTTTGGTATGTTATACTGCCTCATCATGAAACATAAGGAGTAGATAATGATACCATTAGTTTTAGGTGGCATTGCATTAGCAGCGGTAGGTTATGGGTTAAAAGAGTATTGTGAGAGTGAGGGTTGCCCTTGGGATGAAGAGACAAATAGTCACAACAAGAGTGAAAGTAACAA
>JAYEHY010000094.1:0-2609 GCA_034659695.1 Campylobacterota bacterium
CATTCACATCTTTTGTTAAGTGCAGTGTCAATGAGAGGAGATCATCATAATCAACGGTTGGAAATCTAAAGTCACTATGTGTCAATCCTGAAACAGAGTGTATATGTATCCGATTGTCCCCTAGCCTATCAAATCGTTTTATAGCGAAGTATCTACCTTTTTTTTCTTCGAGTAATTGACTTTGCACAGGTACTAACTTTTCAAAGACCATAAGAGCACCTATGGTAATTAGAGTAACAAGACCAATAATCCACTTATTCTTTTTCAATAAACTTAATATCCAATCCTAAACTATCTACAAATTCAAATAAAAATCGTGCATCATACGTCCCCCGCCCTACTTTCTGACGAATAGCATCTAGTGAATAGTTATACCCTTTCTGCTGCATCACCTTTTGAAGTTCTACAAAGTTCATATCTTTTTTAAGCATTTCCATCTTAATGACTTGTTTAACATGCTTAGTAACCTCTTCTTTGTTCATTTTCACACACCTTTCCTTTTACAATTGTAGACATTTTATCAAAAATAATATAAATGTATCATATTTGACTTGACTAGTACTATCATATATGATATTATATGATAGTTTTCAATAACTAATAATCAAAAACAAGGAATTAAGATGGCACGAAAATTTACCGAACCCGTTGTAAGAAAAAGAGTTGAAGAGGATACTGACAATGAGTACTCTTTGCTTAGCCTGGAATCCATTGGCAAGCTTTGCGAAAAAACAGGTAAACGAAAAAAGAGAGAAATGACTCTAAAGCATAATGCCTGTGGTCACATCTGGATATTAGATATTTACGAGTTCATGGAAGGTAAGCGCCGTTGCGGTAAATGTAAAGGCAAAGTACTTCAAGATCAAAACGCTGAAGACATCGAAGTGATTAAGAAAAAAACAGAGGCGTTGACAGATGGTGAATACAGCTTTGTAGATAGCCATTACAAAAACTCAAAAACAAAACATGATTTCAAACACAATACCTGTGGAACCATTTTCAAAAAGAAATGGGAGAAGTTTAAAGGTACCCCAAAACAACCTGGACAACGTTGTACTGAGTGTTATAGAAAAGGTATGGAGTCTGTTGCTTCCAGATATACTAGAGATGTACTTGACCACTTACAGGTAGAGTATGTATGTGAACAACGCTTCGATGATTGCAGGAACCCAAAAACTGGGAAGTTACTTCCTTTTGACTATTATCTTCCGGAGATCAACACACTCATAGAAATAGATGGTGAACAGCATGAACGTGGTTCTTTTACTAAATATGATCATATAGGCACTGTAGAGAGAGATAAGGTCAAAAATAACTATGCAGAGAAAAAAGGGATTGAGCTTGTTCGTATTCCCGCTAAGAAATGGTCAGAGCTCCCCGAATTCCTCTATGCAATTTTATCTAAAAAACTCATCCCGACACTTACACTGGAAGAAGTCAAAGGGATCGCGCACTCAACACATCCAGAGAGGATTAACAAAGATCTTAAACAAATACACGATGGTGAATATCAACTTCATGATAATTACTATTTTGGCGTGGATAGGGATCATAATTTCATACATCAAACTTGTGGTACTGTTTTTTCTCATACCGTATACAGGATTAAAACAGAAAAGTATCCCTGCCCTACTTGCAGAGGGGAGAATCTTAAGAGAGATAAACACGACGAATCAAATAAAAAACTTATAAAAATAAGTAAAGGTAGATACACTCTTGATGATTCTCAAATTGGACTTGATAAAAAAGGCAGAAGGCTTACACGTTGTAATAAATGCAATAAATCATGGTTGGTCACTGTTGGAAACCTTATGGGCAATAAAGCTGGTTGTCAAAATTGTCTTGAACTTAAAAAAGACAAAGAGTGGAAACTAAAATATGACCTTGTACTTCAATCACTACAAAATGGCATCAAACTTGATAAGAAATTGAGTAACTGGGTTTGGCAAAATAAACGTAAATATATTGAAGGAAAACTAAAAGTGGATCGAATTAACCTTCTTAACAAACACGACTTAAACCTACTCTAGTGCAGACTCCTTTAGGAGGTCTGCATCATTTTCAATGAAATCTACTCATCTAACAATTGTATTCATAATAAATACTTCCTACACATACCCTCTAATATAACTTCCACTATATATCATTATGGAAAATATTTTTTCAAAACTTCTTCTAATTCCTCGTTAATATTCCTGATCTCCTCATCCGTAAGCTTACTAGTATCAAACTCCAACTTCACTCTTTTTGCTCTATTCGCAAAATTATATGGGGATTTCGCATGCGAAACTTTATCTTTTGTTTTATTTAATTCTCGCAGCCCTTTTCTGTCAATCTTTTTAGCTATGAAGTCGAAATATACTCTAACCTGTTCTTTGATATCTGTTATCTTTTGTATCTCATAAAGTGACTCAATATCATTAGTAGACTTATTAACTTCAAGATCTTTAATTATTTCATCATCCAAAGAAAGTACTTTGAGCACCTTACTAACATAAGATTTAGACTTACCAAGTGCTATACTAAGCTCATCCATGTTTTTATAAAGCTTTTTATCCATAGCATTTCTTAGCGAAAGTGCCAGTTCCAAAGGATTTAAATTCTCTCTT
>JAYEHY010000095.1:0-12597 GCA_034659695.1 Campylobacterota bacterium
TTTAGTAATACAATACAAAAAAGCTATTTCAAAAGATATGTAAGTATAATCTACTTTACTTAAAAATATTATTTTAGTATAATAAATTATACTTTAAAGGATATGTGATGCTAAATGTACTTCAAAATGCCAAAAGACTCTCACAGCTAAAGCTTAATCAAACATTACCAAAATATAAAAGATTTTTGTTTAATGAGATAGTGGATGGAATAGCAAAAATTATAGGAATATATGGAAGCAGGGGCGTAGGTAAGACTACAATGATGCTTCAAGTTCTTAAAGCATCTCCACTAAGTAGTGAAAAAAAACTCTATATCTCTTGTGATCATCCCCTTTTTAAAGAGATTTCCCTGTTTGATTTTATAGATGAATTTGTTAAAAGAGGTGGAGAGTTTATTGTGATCGATGAAATCCATGAAGCAGATGATTTTCAATCACAACTCAAATCAGTGTATGACTTTTTAGAAGTGAAAGTACTTTTTTCCGGTTCTTCTGCCATAGAGATCACCAATCCTGACTTTGCCAGACGCTATTCAATGTACAAAATGCCTATCTTCTCTTTGCGGGAATACCTTGAGGTCACACAATCTGTTATTTTGGAAAGTTATACACTTGAACAGCTGATAGAAGATCATGAGAGTATATCTTATAATGTATTGGGCAATCTAAAAGACAAAAAGATACTTAAGCACTATGAGACATTTATAGCACTAGGAGCATACCCTTTTTATCTGGAAGACCCATCGAAATATATAGATAGAATCAATGAAACTATAAATACAGTGCTACACAAAGATTTGGGACGGATCTTTAACATTCAGGCACAGAAGATTGACACACTTAAAAAGCTTCTTTTGAGTATCTGTGTTTCTAAACCTTTGGAACTATCTATTGATAAACTTGCATCTGTAGCAGGCATAAGTAAGATGACGCTCTACAAGTATATAGAGTATCTTTCTAAAGCAGAACTTATCCATCACATCAGCCATGAAGCCAAACGTTTTAAATCTATGAGAAAGCCTGATAAGCTTTATCTTGCCAATACCAATCTTTTTACAGCACTATGTATGAACAGTGAAACAGGAACCATTAGAGAGACATTTTTTGTGAGTATGATGCACTATCAACATACACTTCATTATGTAGAGAAAGGTGATCTGCTTATAGATGAGAAGTTCACTGTTGAGATAGGAGGCAAGAACAAAAGCTTCAAACAAATAAAGGAAATACCATATTCCTTCTTGACCCTTGATGATATCGAAGTTGGTATAGATAAAAAAATCCCACTTTGGTTGTTTGGATTTTTGTATTAATGGTGACTAGGATAAGAAAAGGGTTTAGTGATAAACCCTAATTCTGTCTCAATGCATCTACAGGATTGAGTTTTGCTGCTTTGAATGCAGGTGAGATAGAGGCTATCAGTGCGATAATAATGACAATAATACTTACAGATATAATATCACTCCATTGTAAAGAGGGGTGAAGTACCAAATCACTTTGTCTTCCAAAAGAAAAGCTGATACCGATGGTGTCGATGGCTTTAACAATGATAAAAGAGATAAGACTCCCCACTATTGCACCAAGTACTCCGAGCATAAACCCTTCAGCAAGAAAGAGCTTAACGATGGTGGAGGGTGGGGTTCCCATGGCTGCTATGGTTCCTATCTCTTTGATACGCTCATAGACAGACATAATCATAACATTTAAAATAGAGATAAGGACAATAGAAATCAAGATAATTTTGATGGAGATATCCATAAGATTAAGCATTTTTACAATGTTGTAAAATGGACTCAATTTTGTCCAGGGGTGTATCTCAAAAACTGGTTTGCCTTTTTGATTTTTAATCATGGCTAACTCCTGCATACTGTGCATCGCCTCTTGGAGTTTGGAGACATTCTTTATCCGTACAACAATCTCACTCACTTCTGCTTCTGAGATACGAAGTATCTTCTTGGCATCTTCTATATGAAAATAGCCGTCTCTTCCACCAGGACCTGAGATAGGGGCTACAATACCTACTACTTTGAGATTTAAGCCGTTGACGGAGCCTTGTTGGTTGTTGACCACTAAAACAGAAGTGTCTCCTTTTTTGACCTCCATCCCCTTGGCTAAAAGTTCAGGGATGAGCATCTCACCCTCTTTGAGTAGATGAGCTTCACTCTCTTGAATTCTTTTTTCAAACAGTGGTAGGGTTTTTCTTTCTTTTTGTGGGTCAATGGCATTGAGCCGTATATTGGTAGAGGAGACATAGTTGGAGAACATACCGCCTAGTTTAATACGGAAGGTATAACTCTCCACATGAGGGTTATTATCTAGTACTTTTAGTACGCTATCTATCTGCTTTGAGTTGAGATTTTTGTCAAGAGGGAGGTTGTCAACTGAGGCGATATACCCTTTTTTATGTATCTGTATGTGTCCCATCATAGAGTCTGTAATCTCTCCAACCATATAGGCTTTAAAAGAGCTGGAGAGTGCAGAGTAGACGAGTACAAAGATGACACCTATGGTAATAAGTGCAGCGGTAAGCAGGGTGCGTCTGGAACTTCTTTTAAGGTTTCTAAAGGCAATCTTGATGATGTTTTTCATACGGCTATCCTCCTGTCTTCTGTAACCTCTCCATCTACAAGGGTGATGAGTCTCTCTGCTGAGGAGACGATCTTCTCATCATGTGTCGCAAAGACAAAAGTTGTACCATAATCCTGTTTTATTTTATGCATAAGCTCAATAATACGGTGAGCAGTTTTACTGTCTAGATTGGCTGTGGGTTCATCTGCAAAAACAATCTTTGGGTTGGTTACCAATGCTCTAGCGATGGCTACTCTCTGCTTTTGACCCCCTGAGATTTGGTCGGGGTACTTCTCTTTTTGGTCAAGCATATCGACCTCTTTTAGTACTTCTAAGACACGCTTTTTTCTCTCATGTGCTGGGAGGTGCTGTATCATAATAAGTGGGTATTCTATGTTTTCATATACAGAGAGTACAGGGATGAGATTGAAGCTTTGAAAGATAAAACCAATCTTTTCACCTCTAAAATGTGCGAGTTGTGTGGTATTGAGCTCTGTAATATTGACACTATCAACCACTACTTTACCACTTGTAGGAATATCGAGTCCTCCAAGGATATTGAGTACCGTACTTTTTCCACTCCCACTTGGACCGACTATAGCGATAAACTCACCAGAGCCTATGGAGAGATTGAGGTTTTTTATCACTTTAAGATCAAGTTCACCCATTTTATATACTTTGGAGACATGTGTAGTTTTTATCATCTCGTTCCTTTGTATGCTGATGTAATAAGCTAGTATATCCTATTGGATGTGAATTAACTATAAACTCTTTTCTAAAAGTCCTTCATCGATACGCTGTAAGTATCATGAAAGTTCATTACCTTTCCACCAAAGTTTTTAGCAAATGCTTCTGCTTTGGTTCTCTTTGCAAATGCATACTTACTAGTACGTGTCATAGTTCCAGGTTTTGAACTACCTACGACATAGAATGCTCTATATACAGAAATTAATTTTAAACTATCTGTATCTACTACTGTTAGATTGACTAAGTCAGTTTTATTTATTTCGTTATCTTCTACTACACAGTGAAGTGAACAGTACTGTCTTTTTGTACCTTTTTTAGTCTCAGCCACATGGCTTGTTTTATAAAAGGTAGGTAAGTGCATACCACAGATGACACAAGAGTCTCTGTTTGCCCCTTTTTGTACAAGCTTAGCTTGAGAACTGTTAACGGTTTGAAAACGTGCTTTACTACTTTTAGGTGTAGGTGTTGAACTATCACTACAACCAACAAATAGAAGTGCTATAAAAATGCTTGCAAGTAATGTAATTTTTTTCATAAATAACCTTTTTTAATTGTTAGTATAAGTTTATCGATGATTTAATAAATATATAGTAAAATCACTAAAACTTATTGTAAATGGACAAAAAATGATTAAATTTAAAAAATGGATATATTTAGCAATAACCTTAGTAGTATTGTATTACATCTTTATCGTCAATATCGTGGTAACACTTTCAGTTATCACTTCTCTCTATGTAGCATTTAGACTCTATAAAGTGTATGCTAAAAGACAATTAAATAAGTTGTCAGGCTCTAAAGCGTTGTTTAGGGAGAGTGAATTGGGACTCTTTATCGCATTGGTTGCAAAAGTTGCAAAAGCAGATGGTAGAGTCAGTGAATTAGAAGCACAACTCATTGCTATTATGTTTGATGATATTTCAGGGATATTTATAGAGAAAGAGAAAACAAGAAATATTTTAAAAGAGATTTTTAATGAAGAGAAAGAGAGAGATGATGATACAAAAGAGGTAGCTCAATCTTTAAATAAACTTCTAGGTAAAAGTAGACTAAAACCTAAACAATATGTAGAGTTTTTAATCCAATTAGCCTCTGTAGATAGTGGTATCTGCTCTGATGAAGAGAGTGTCTTAGGTGAAATTGTGCAGGAGTTAAATATTACTCCTCAAGAATATAAAGAGATGCTGCAAAAGTTTGAAAACATGATGAAAAACAAACAAGAAACAATGACAGTTAAAGAAGCTTGCAGTATCTTAGGTGTCAATGAAAGTGATGATATGAACAGCATCAAAAAGAGTTATAGAAATCTTGTTAGAAAATACCACCCAGACATTATCAAATCACAAGATAAAGGTGAATCATATATGGAGGAAGCAACTACCAAAACACAAGAGATAAACCAAGCATATCAGGTGATGAAAAAGTTAAAGAAGTAGAAATCTCTCACCTGTTTTTTGTGTTTTAATATAGAGTTTGTAGGCGTGAATGATTTGGTAGGTTATCCATCCAAATGAGAGTATGGTGAGTGTAGCAGTAAAAAAAATGAATACAGATATAAACAGAGATATCACAAGGCTTACTACAGTAGCTAAATGAATATACAAATGGTTTTTTGCTGTTTTTGGGTGTATGACTTCGTGCATCATGGGGGCAGTAAAGTAACCTTGGGAGTTGAGGTGAAACCATGTGAGAAATGGGACAATTTTGTAAAACATTGCAAAAACTATACTCAAAGCAAAGGAAGTAAAAAAGATGTAGCTTAAGCTTTTTACACTACTAGTATCTGTAAAAGTACTAAGAGCCATAAAAAGCATACTTAAGAGTAGAGAGCTAAGTCCCATACGCCAGAACCATACCGTTGCATCTGTTAAAGGTCGCTTTTTTTGAGTGAGTCTTTTGAGTGTGACTATGGCATAGGTACTGAGTAGTACGACAAGTATGAGGTTTGAGAATAGCCATACATTAGGGTTAAAGAAGCTTATGATGGTTGAGAGTAAAAGTAGTCCTAGTAGGCTAAATGGCAAGTAACGGCTTAGTAGTATAGGGTAGGGAGGGGTGACATAAAACATTTCAATCACTTGAAAAGAGATAGCGATAATAAGCAGTGCAATCCAACCAAATAGACCAAAAGAGTAGTGGGCTTCTTTTATATGGGTGTAGTAAGTGACTTCTGTAACTCCTGCTAGTGAAGCTGTAAGGTAGAGTGCTAAAACAACAACTGCAGCTAAAGAGAGTAGTGCTGCAAGCATACCTTTAGATGAGGCACTATGGTGAGGAAGGGTTAAAAGATTTTTTAACATAATAACACTTATAAAAAGTATGCTTATACCTAGTAAAACAGAAGCTACACCAAAAAGCCAAGGTTGAGGTAGGTTAAAAGCAAATAGTAGTGCTATAACACCTAAAATAAAGGGGTACTGTAGCCAGTTGGCTTTTTTTACAGGGTTTTTTAGTGTGACTCCTGCTATGACAGGCAGCATTTGAAAGAGTGCGGCAAACATGAAAGAGAGCATGACACCTAAGGTTAAAGTGTGTGTTATAGTGACTGCACCTACAGAGTGTGCATTAAAGATGTCAGTTTGATAGAGTAATATAAGTATGCCCGTAAGTATACCAAAGAGAGAGCCTGCAAAAAAGAAACGAAAGACTACGCTAATAGGTGGTGCTTGGTCTAAAGAGAGACCATTTTGGCTAAACATGGTGTTCTCTACTCTTCAGAAGGTAAAATAATAAGTTGATCTAGTGAAATATTGGCATCTTTAGCGATGAGTATATGCCAATTACCTTGTGAATCTTCTTTTGTTAAAGTGTAAAAATTTTGTTCTTCAGCAAGGTCAAGAAGTGGGACAGGGTTTTTACGGTGTATCATGTAAAAATAGTTTTTATCGTCTAGTGTTCTTAACGCTTTCATAGAGAGTTCTAGTGGTTTAGGATGCTCTAACTCTCTTGCATCTAAGGCTATCTTTTCTAAAATTTTCATTATCTGCCTTGGTGTAGTATGTTGAGTGATACTCAAAGTACTATATTTTTCATATTTTCTAGGGTGTGCTCTTTTACCTCTACAGGGAGCACTCTGTCACACATGGCATAGAGCATTTGTTCCTCTTTCATGTTGTGTTGTTGGAGTAAAATCATCATAGACTCACAAAGAGAAAGATACGCATCTTTGTCCTGTGCTTCTAGTGCGTGAGCGAGTTTACCTATGAGACTTTTTACTTGTTCATGTTCAAAACGCATAACCTGTGTAGGTCCTTCTGAACTTCCTGTTTGTGCTTCAAATGCAGGAAAAAGCTCCTCTTCTTCTTTTTTAAAGTGTGTAAGTGTCTCATTTGAAAACAGAAGAAATCCCTCTTCTGCTTTTTCCCAGTCTCCTAAAGCAGCAGCTTGTTCTGCATTGGCAAAGTGTGTGTCACACTCTCTATGTTCATGTTTCATATATTGAGAAATAATCATGCTTATCCTTTCTTAATACTTATTATAGTGTTCCAGTTCTTTTCATCTAGTAAAATCTTCTCAACACGCTCTTGCCAGAGTTTACCAAACTGTTTTTTCTCTTCTTGTGAAGCTACTCCTTGCATACATTTACCCATAAGTGGTTTCATCATGGCATCAGCAGGGATACTTGAAGGGTCATAACTAAGAATAACACTCTCATTTGTGTCGAGTCTAGTAAGTTTTACTTCCCCCTCCATAGCTACATTGTATTTTACAAGGTTGTCTCTTGAAAAGTTGCCATTAAGCCCTTTAAACCCACTCGCCCCATTTGCTCCAGCGATAAAAGAGATGACATTACAAATAACACCTGTCACACCTTCTGTTTCACTCTCTCTCATAGAGACTTCAATAGTACCTCTTTGTGGAAGCCCATCGGTATATAGTGCATTAATACCTTGCATTGCCATTAGGTATGCACCTGCAACAGTGGGGCAAGAGTGTCCAGCAAGCTTTACACATTCAAGGTAAGAGATTTCCATATTACCCTCTTCAAAAGCACCTAAAAAGTTACTAAGTGGATCTTGGAGTTGAACGGAAGGTACTTTGTCAAAAAAAGCAGGATATGTCATAGGTTTTCCTCTATATATAATATTGTTTGAATTATAGTAAAAAAAAGTAAATTGTAGATTGATATTTGTCAAGGGGAGATAAAAGGTTTAAAGGTTACCATGTAATATATTCTCTTCATCCTCGGTGAGATACAGAAATATTTTAGTATTAGTGTGTGTTATGAGTCTTTGGCTTTGTTAAGAAAATAGAGTTGTAGTTGTTAACCGACGCCTAGAACGTCGGAACTATGCTTATTTTCAACAACTTTTTTCTCTACTTAAAAAACTTCCCAAATATACCAAAAAGACCTTTTAACTTCTTATTATACAGAGTATCAACATATTCAGAATAGTCATGATAACCATCATTATGTAATTTTAACTCTAAAAACTCTTCTGCCTCTTTTTGAGTTTTGCTCGTCTCTAAGTCTAAGAGCTTTCTATAGATACTCTCTACCTCACTAATGGCACTTTTGGGTACTGGATATCTTTTTGAACGATATCCTCTAATTTTTTTCATCTTATCAAATAGAGGCTCATACTCCGAATAGACCCAGTAGTACGGACCATCCTTACGTTTATTTTGTATTATAGCCTTGTATGGTTTTCCTATACTTAAAGAGTCCCATAGAAGCTTAAAAACTGTTTTTGGCATATCAACATGTCTTAATAAATTGTGAGGTGAACCTACGAGTTCCTCTTCTCTATATCCTGAGAGTTCAACAAAATTCTCATTTGCATAGGTGATAACACCACGTGCATCTGTTTCAGATAGCAACTCTTTTTTTGAGTCAACTTTTACTTCAATATCTAATGGTCGTAATGCCATAATAGTTGTCCTTAATGGTTTAAATATTTTTACCCGGAAGAATTGTATATCATTTTTGTTACGTATTGATAACTTAACTTTCGCACTTGCTAAACTTTTTTAAATAATAGGTTTTTATGTCACTGTAGGGGCTTGGACTGGTGAATGGGTTTTTTTGTTGACACATGATTAACAGTTGTATTAGACTATACTATACTATTATTTAAGATAGGTAACGGAGAGATTGATGAAAGTGTTTATGATTATTTTGGTTCTTATGTTGGAACTTAATGCCATGAGTTCCTATGCGGTCGTAGGAAAATGGAAAGCTATAACCCACTCAACAAACAATGGTACAGCAACTACAGAACAGGAGTATCTACATCTAAATGCAGACCACACCTTTTCTATTGTCATACTTGTAAGTCTTCAAAAAGATGATGCTTTTATCAAAGATCTGCGTGTAGAAGCTTCCGGTATTTGGAAGAGAAGGGATAACACGCTTGTGGTGGTAATCAAAAAGGTTGAAGTCCCTGCTGCAAAAGAGGTCTATCTTATCTCTCAGCAATCTCTCGAAAATCTAGCAGCAAATTTTCAAAACAGATTTAAAAATAAACCTATACGTATTAGTATTATAAAAAGTATAGATAAAAATAATTTGACAACACTCAATGAAAAACTAAAAGAGACACGTTATATACGTCAATAGTTATTTTTCTCGTTTACATGTTGCACGTGTGAGCGAGGCGTTGTAGTTGTTACTCGACCCTTAGAACTCTATAGCTTTTTATGCAAAAGAGACTGTGTAAGAACCCAAGGAAGTGGAGACTTTAGTCCCACTTAAAGCTTACTTGTTTATAAAAATTTGTGATTTCTTGTAATATATGCTTCTTTTGGCGTAAAAAATATGCATTTATGCAAATTTTAGGTGAGACTAAAGTCTACACTTCCAAGAGAATGCAGTTCTTACACAGTCTCAAAAGCAATAAAAATGTGTTAAAACCCATCACAAAACTCTTGCTTAGAGTAAAATATATAAGTAGTATGTAAAAAAGTAAACTCTAAATAATACGCGTGAAGCATAAGTCTGGATGCTCCTGTTGTTTTTATGCGTTTACTGGCTTCTATTTTATTATTTAAAAAATCATCTACAAAGTTTTCATCAAGTCCATAGATGGGGTCACCTACAATTCTGTGTGATAGTGAATCTAAATGTACTCTTATTTGGTGTTGTCTCCCTGTGTAGGGTATGGCTTCGACTAAAGTTTGGTTTTTGCTCTTGTTGTAGAATAGGGGACGTATGAGAGTACTTGAGACTTTTCCCTGTGAAGATGTTTGCATTTTTAACTTTATTAAACCATTTGAAGTTGTAATCTTTTTATCAATCAAAATATCTTCTTTTAGCTCTTTTTCTACGAGTGCTTTATATTTTTTCACAAACGCTTTTTTAGCAAACATCTCTTGCAATATATATTGAGCGTATCCATTTTTAGCTACTAGTATGAGTCCTGATGTTTCTGCATCTATTCGGTGTACTAAGTTGGCTTCGTTTCCAAAGTGGTATCGTATCTCATCTAAAAGTGTATACTTGGTGGAGCGTACAACTGGGTGAACCAGTAAACCTGATGGTTTATCAAAAAGTGCAAAGTGTTCTGTTTGAAATAGTGGTTTTAAGCCTTGGGTTATGGCTTTAAAGATTATGACTTCTATGTAGCCAGATTTTAGCACTTTTCCTTTTTGTAAACGCCTGTTTTTATGGTCAATTACTCTTCCCTTTTGTAAGAGTTTATGGGCTAATGTTTCAGATAACTTTACAACATCAACTAAAAAGTTTTCTACTTTTTCACCTTCTATTACATCAAATTTTTTCAGTACATAGGGCAATAAAAATCCTTAATATAAAATTTGAGACAGTATATCTGAAAATAGGTCACTCTAAACTATAATTAAGCAAATAGGAGTAAAATACTCTTAATTAAACTATTACAAAAGGATTTACCATGATGAATGGCGTACCACAACCAGCATTTTATATTTTTAAGTGTCAGCAGTCTGCACCTCCAGGGATGCCTAAACCTAGCTGTGTAAGTCAAAATGACCCAGAGTCTCAACAAGTTTTTCAACACCTTGCTCAAGCATTGATGATGAAAGGTATTATCGGTACTGTTCAGCCTATTCAAACAGGTTGTCTTAACCGTTGTCAACAAGGACCAGTAATGCTTGTTGAACCAGGACACACAATGTACACAGCATTAACAAAAGAGAAGATAGACAGAATCATCGATGAGCATATCATTGGTGGAAATGTAGTAAATGAGTATGTAATTGCAGATGAAATGTGGGGTGATCCGATACCTCCTTCTGAAATGGTACGTTAATAATACTACACAATTTTTAGATATAATTATATAATTAATTACAAATTTAGGAACAATGATGAACATAACCATGTTATATAGTAAACTTCATAGAGCTACAGTAACAGATGCAAATCTTAATTATGTGGGGTCTATCACTATAGATCAAGACCTTTTAGATGCGGTCAATATGAGAGTAGGGCAAAAGATAGATATTGTTAATGTTAACAATGGTGAACGTTTTTCAACCTATATTATATCGGGTGAACGAGGCAAAGGCGATATCTGTCTTAATGGAGCTGCTGCTAGAAAAGTGCATAAAGGTGATAAGATTATTATTATCGCTTATGCAAGCATGACAGAAGATGAAGCAGATAAGTATCTGCCTAAAATTGTTATTTTAGATGATGATAACCATATCGCTCAAGCATTTGAAGGTTTAGAGTAATGAAAAGGATTTTCAATGTTTGAAGGTTTAGATATGAACAAGATGTCAGAGATGATGGGTCAGATGCAGGAAAAAGCCAAAGAGATGCAAGAGCAGGCTAAAAATGTAGTATTTACTGCAAAAGCAGGTGGTGGTCTTGTTGAGATTACTGCAAATGGTGCAGGGGAAGTGACAGATCTCAATATAGATGACTCTATGCTTGATGATAAAGCATCACTACAAATACTTCTGATTTCTGCGATGAATGATGTGAATAAGATGATTGAAGACAATAAAAAGTCTCAAGCAATGGGAATGATGGGTGGAATGAACCCTTTTGGTTCATAAGTTAGAACTTTACTTACTTGTATCTACTAGGTAATTAAGCTCTTTAGAGTATTTCAGTTTTGAAATTTTTCTAGCTACAAGAGAGCTTCTTCCATCTTTTTTGATGGTTCTTTTAAGTACTTTACTTACTTTCATCCTTTCTCCTTTTCATAAATTTTATCTCCATTTTCTTTGAAGACAGTGCAATAATATAATAGAGCGATTACCAAGTGATAACAAAGGATAAATTATGAATGAAATGACATTAGCCATAGAGAATGATTCAGTAGCTAAAATGAAATCATTATTAAAAAGTGGTGCAGACGTAAATAAACCTATACTTATAGGTGAAGAGTATGAGCTTGAAGACTACGATGAAATAAGCCCTTTTTTTTATGCTATTCGTAAGTATGCTAGTATGGATATGCTTGAGTTGATGCTGGAGAATGGTGTAGACCTGCATGAGGTTGACTCTGATGGCATCTCTGCTCTTGATATGGCAATAAAGTTTAAGCGTAAAGAGGTGATACAGTTCTGCCTTGATAGAGGCTTTGATCTTAATATAAGTAAACGAAGAAGTGGTATTACGCCTGTAATGATGGCAGCATGTTTTTCTGATATTGAGATGATGGAGTTACTTTTAAATAATGGCGGAGATATAAATGTCTCAGACAAATCAGGTATGGCTCCTAAAGATTATGCTAAAAAACTTGGGCAGAAAAAGATGCTGGAATTTTTAGATGAAAAAGGTGCAAGATTTAATGTCTACCCTAATGAATAAACCTTTTGCATAAAATCTTTATCTCTTAATAACCCCTAGTCTCTCTAGGGTTTAAAATTCAGTACAGTGAATCACTAAATGCTGAATTTAAAAAAATATTTTATTATTAATTTTTCTTATTTGTAACCAAACTGTAACCAAACTGTAGTCATTGTGTAATCATTTTTCATTAAAGTTCTGAATATTAAAACTCAAGGAAAATAATATGACATACTCTAAAATAGCACTTTCGGCATTAGCAGCTGCGGCAATTACATTTACTGGCTGTGGAGGAGGTTCTAGTAGTTCTCCAACGGATCCAGTGGATCCAGTGGATCCAATAGAATCAGAAATACTTGTAGGTGAAATTACTGAAAATAAAACACTTACAGCAGATACAAACTGGATGCTAGAGGGTAAGGTTGTAGTAGCAGATGGTGTAACACTTACAGTTGAAGCCGGAACAACAGTAGCTGGACAAGAAGGTACAGATGCTTGGTTGATGGTAATGCCAGGGGCTAAGCTTGTAGCTGACGGTACAGCGGCAAACCCAATCGTATTTA
>JAYEHY010000096.1:0-2551 GCA_034659695.1 Campylobacterota bacterium
CCTCTTCACCAAGATACGCACCCCATTCCCATGCAGAGATAGAAACGTGTACAGGGCAATCCTTATGGTATAAACCCATTACACCATAACCAAGATAGACTAGTGGTCTGATGTAAGCACCATCAAAGAGTTCATTCTCTTGTAAAAGTTTTACTTGAGCATCGTTTAGCTCTTCAACTGTATAGGGTACATCCATTAAAGTCATTTTTGATGAATTAAGAAGTCTTTGTGTATGCTCCTGTAATTTAAAAATGGCACACCTTCCATCTACGGTTTTGTAGGCTTTAGTACCCTCTATTGCACCATTACCATAGTGTAATGTGTGTGTTAGTACATGTACTTGTGCCTCATCCCAAGGTGTAAGTACACCATCCATCCAGATATATTTTGCTTTGTTCATTATTGTTTGCTCCAAGACACACCTAAATAAGGCAGCCAAAATTAATAGATAATTTTAGCTAAATTGTTGTTAATAGTCGGTTATGCAAATCTAAGGAAGACACCTATACAGAGTGAGAGGAATATAGTAGTAACAATAAGAAAGGTATCATGCCATTTTTCAGGTATATCAATTTTACTCTCTACCCACTCAACAATCTTCATAGCAGGAAAAGCCATAAAAACAAGCATCACAATAGAGAATACAAGAGTTAAAACAATATTAAGCATAATTATATCCCATAAAAAGTGCGTGCAAAGTTAACCTCTTCGACTGTATTAAGAGGAAGAGTAGCTTGTTGTGTATTGTTGTTATCTAAAATAATGAGCAGATTATTTTCTATTTTAAGATGCTTCCTTGCCCAAGACTTTTCGAGTTCATCAAGGCGTTTAAAAAGTACCATATTGTCAGGTTTCTCTTCAAAATCTGGATTCTCTTTGCTTAAAATTCGTAGTCCACCAAAACGTTGATCTGTATAATAAGGACTGTACTCTTTTACTTTAGTATAAACACGTTCATTCTTTTGACTTGGTTTACTTTGTATAAATGCTGAAATACCTAGTGCTAAAAAGCCAAATAGAAGAGCAATAGGAAGATATTTTTTAAGTGAATCCATAGGTTTCCCTCGTAATAATTTTAAGTAAGTATAGAGCCTTTTTGCTAAAAATCGCTTGATGAATATCAACATAGATACTATTAAACTGTGTTAGTATTTGATTAAATAAAATTATAGGTGTTTAACAGATGAAAAATTTTTTCTATTTAGAGGGTGCATATCTTATTCTTGGTGGTATCATTTTACTTATTACACTTTTTGTAGGAACTAGACCATTTATGTCTAAAGGAGCTGCCAAAAGGGGACTCATGTGGGTCTCTTTGGTGCTTGCAGTGGCGATTGGAACACATTATACTGTTACTACAAATAGAATGGCAGAAGTAAAAAGTGCTTTTGAAAAAGATCAAGTGATTATATGTGAAAGCCGTATGCAACGAAAAGTAGCACAAAGTGTTATTATACAAAAATCAAATGAGTGGTTTCTGGAGGGTGATAATTTTGTCTCTCCTAACTATACGAGACCTTTTTTCTCTGCTAGGTGTATTGTTAAATAATTTACAATGCACAATCTTCTTATCTTAAATTATAGTTTTTTCTTTTCAATTAGTATTATAATAATTATTTAATTATCATACTGTTTTTTATCACTATCTTTACATTTCTTGATATATGTCAATTTCTTTACAGCTTTAAACTGTCATAATACTTTATGCTCTAGAATCATGAAGTGTTCTTTAGTAAATAGATATGTAATAGGAGACAAACTTATGGAACCGTTGGTAGCAGTAAGACCAGAAATAGCAATTAATGACTTTCTTCCCGTCTTTATCGAGTCAACACTGGTACTCGTTTTTGGTGTGGGGTATGCAGCAATCATTACACTCTCAAAAATGGGATACTTTTCTAAAAAGTGGATGCCTGTCGGGTATCTATTTTGGGCATTGCAAACATATTTCTTGTATGACTTCGCTGTTCTTATCCAAAGTAACCCTTTTACACTTAAAGTATTGATGGTTACTATGGTGGCATATCTTTTTGTTCCGCATCTTTATTTTTATTTGATAACAGAAGCGGATGAACGTTATGATTCAGAAGACGAAGTTGTACCAGAAAAGAATAATTGAACGCTTTAGATCAAAGTTCAAATGTGACGAGTCGCATGAGCCAACTGCTGAAGTTGACCAGTGTCAACGTAGCTTTTGGGCTTTGCTCAAAAATGTTCTACATTTAAAAAAGGAGGAGACATATAATGGCTAAAAAAAATGTATCGGTCTGGAGTAGTATTCCATTCTGGCGTCGTTCAGCGGGATGGGTAACTGGATTTGCAGTAATGTTGCTTATCTGGCTTAGTTTTGATACGCTTGGACAGATCAGTATGGGTACAGATGCAGACCTTAAAGCAGGGGTAACTAAAAGAGTACCTGGACCGACTGTTATCAATTATCATATTGATTACAAGTATAGTAAAAAAAGAGGATCTGAGGTTCCGGTAATCGGTGAAAAGCAGAAATTCTTTGGTAGAGATGACTACAGCGAAGAAGAGGCAAGAGCACTTT
>JAYEHY010000097.1:0-12496 GCA_034659695.1 Campylobacterota bacterium
GAATAGTTCATCATCAAGAATCTCATCATCAAGAGGGATTGGCATTGGTTTAGGAGTTTCAATAGCAATATTTTCTATCTTCTCTTCTGGTTTCTCTTCAATATCTTTCTCTAAAGAAATATTTTTATTTCTATTCTCAGCAAGTTTATTTTTGAGTGATAAAATATTTTCTATCGCTTTATTTTCTTTTTCTGTATGTGTTAAAACTTTAGAAATATTATCGTTTTCTTTTTCAGATGTTTGAATAGTCTCGATTAATTCGATTAAAGTGAAATTTCCAAGTAAGCTTGATAATGAGTGACTTTTGATGTCAAATACTTTTTCATCTTTTTCTATTTTAATAGTTATTTTATTGGCAGATGGAACAATTTGAATATTCTCTAATAAAACCTCTTTATATAACTCACTCATATTTTTAACTTTTAGTAAATTGATTAATGCAGAGTCTGCAGCAATAATCTGTTTATCATGATTAGTAATATAGTACATAGTGGGAATAACTCCTTTTAATTATTTTCTTTTTCTACTAAATCTTTGTATATAGGGATTGTTTCTGTTATTTCACTTCTTAAAGCAGGTCTTCTCGCTGCTGAATATCCTACAATCTCGCCATCCTTTTTAATGGAGCTAATGTGAGAATATACCCAGTAGTACTTACCATCTTTTCTAAGATTCTTAACAATACCTGACCACTCTTTTCCTTCTTTTATGGTTTTCCATAACTCTTCAAAAGCAGCTTTTGGCATATCTGGATGTCTTACAATGTTATGACTAATACCTTCAAGTTCACTTTTATCATAACCTGAAATCTCACAAAACTTTCTATTTGCGTAATTTATCGTACCACTTAAATCTGTGGAACTTAAGATTAAGCCTTTTTCAAAGGTAAACTCTTTATCAATGGGAGTAGGTTTATTCACAGCTCTTCCTTTTAAAAAATAATTTGCTATTAAAACTTTAGTACAATTAAACTAAAAATAGAATGAATTAAGAACTTTTTTGAATAATAAAGTAAATATATGTATGCTTATAGATTATTCTTATGAAGAATAGTAGCAATTTTGCTATTGGTTACTTTTTCTAGTTCATTCTTTGAAGCATTATCTATATTTTCAAATGTACCAAAATAGTCTATAAGTTTTTTAATAGTGGCTTTACCAATTCCTTTTTTGTTTAGTAAAGAAATTTGTGTATCTTCTTTTCTCTTTTTATTTTGATGATAGGTTATAGCATAACGATGGGCTTCATCTCTTTGACGCTGAATCCAATGTAAACGTTTGTCATTTGGTTTGAGTTCAAAAAGTCCACTAGACGTATATATCATATCTTTAGCAGCACCTTTGGCACGGTGGGCTTTTGCATCAAGTTTCTCTTTTGCTATGGCTATGACATCTAAATTTACTTTTGCTTCTTTGAGAAGTAACTTGGCAAGATTGAGATTGGCTTGACCACCATCAAGTATCCAAAGATCTGGAGCAGGATGATTTTTAAAGTCTGCTATACGTCGTGAAAGCATCTCTTTCATCTGTCCATATTCATCACGTTCATGTAAAGTATATCGTCTATAGGAGCTTTTATCCCATTTTGCTTCATTCCATACTATCATACCTCCTACTGTAGCAACCCCCATTAGATGTGAATTATCGAATGTTTCTATACGGTATGGAATAACGCTAAGGTCAAATAGATCAGCAATCTTTTGTTCCATGAGCGTGTCATGCTTTGTACGCAATAACTCTTTACCGTTTTGTAGTGCAAGCGTAACAAGTTTTGCTTTTGCTCCGCGTTGTGGGGTAAGTATCTCTATTTTTTTCTTAAATCTAGAACTTAGTGTTTGTGCTACTTGTTGAGAATCCTCAAAGTTGCTTGCTGTAAGTATTTGTTTACTTATTTGAGGTGTGTCAATAGTATAAAATTCCAGTAAAGCTTGTTTATAGGCTTCATTTTCATCAAATATATGTGTATGTCTAAAGTAACTGAAAGATGAAGAGATAATTTTGCCATCTCTCATAAAAAGTTTAACAATCACCCCTCTCTCATCACCATTTAGTATAGCAAAAATATCAAGATTCATCTGTTTCGCTAAGTCAATATTTGAGTTGATAATAAGAGATGAGATAGCATGTATAGTATCTCTTATGCTTCCAGCTTCTTCATACCGCTCCTGCATTGCAAGTGAAGTCATCTTCTCCTCTAGTGTACTGATGAGTTTTTTACGTTTTACGATGGACTCTTTCGCTTGGTTAACTATCTCTCCATATTCCGTGGGCGTTACTTTTTTTTCACAAGGGGCAAGGCATTTTTTTATCTGGTAAAAAAGACAGGCTTTTCCTTCTCTAAGACAAGATTTTTTTTGAACCAGTGGATAGACTTCATAGAGTGCATCCAATAGTGCTCTACCTCCTGTTGGAAAAGGTCCATAGTAACGTATATCTTTACCTTTAATTACTTTACGTGTAATTTCAAAACGAGGGTAGTCTTGAGATTCATCAATATAAATATAGGGATAGGTTTTATCGTCACGAAGTAAAATATTATATTTTGGTTTAAGTTGCTTAATGAGAGAATTTTCAAGAATAAGAGCATCTTCTTCTGTTTCAACAACTATATATTCTAACTTATCTGCTTCATGTAGCATTTTAACAATACGTGGACTTTGTGTAGGATTTGGTTTAAACTGTGGAGTAAAACGCCAATAGCTTTTTACACGGTTTTTAAGATTTTTTGCTTTTCCTACATAAAGTAGTTTACCAGAAGTATTAAAATACTGATAAACACCTGCTAAGTCAGGTAAATTTTGAACTACTGATTGCATTTAATAACTTCTTGAATCGCTTCAAACTTCTCTTTAAGGGCTTGATTATCAGTTTTAATAGAAAATTGACTACTTGCACGTTCATGATAATATGGAACAGTACTCATAGGTTTTGCATTTTTAGTAACAGGATGATACTTACTATGAAAGACTACAACTTTGTTAGCTTTCATCATTTTACATCTATTATCGTAAGAAGTAAGTTGTGTTAATATACTTTTTAATAAATCTCTATTATAATTAAGTTCCATTTTAAAACCAGGGTGTGTAACTGCTATAAAAAGTGTCTCATTTTGAACATAAACAAATGCGATAGCTTTTTGGTATTTACTTCCTAAAAGTTTAATGTACTTTTGGTAACACTCTTGTTGTTTTAAAAATCTAAATTGAGGTTGATTGCTAAGATGAGACAAAATTGTATGGGCTTTTTTCATAAAGTAATTATAGCATCTATTTGCTGTATAATATTGACAGGTTGTGGATATAAAACAAAACCTATTTATGTATCAGATACAAATAGTACGATTGAAAAATAATGAAAATTAGAGATAGTTAAATGAAAGAAAAGTATGATGTACTAATTATTGGTGCGGGTATAGCAGGACTTTATGCAGCGATGCAAATACCTTCAAGTAAAAAAGTATTGGTAGTTTGTAAAGATATCCCTTGGGAATGTAATACATTTTATGCCCAAGGAGGCATGAGTACTGCGTTAAATGAAGAAGATATTCCTGTTCATGTTGAAGATACTATGGCGGCAGGTGCTTACCATAATGACAAAAAAGCTGTAGAGATACTTTCACATACCTCTTTGGAGACTACACCTGATATTATTGCTAGAGGTATGGAGTTTGATGCAGATGAAGATGGAAATATTCTTTATACAAAGGAAGCCGCTCACTCTACAAAGCGTATAGTGCATGCAGGAGGTGATGCAACGGGTCGTTATATGCACTACTTTATGATGGTGCAAAATAGACATCAACTTCAAAAAAATACACTAGTTTATGATTTACTTATAGAAAATGGTAGATGTTATGGGGTAAAAGCCAGTGTTAATTACCAGCCAACAACGATTTATGCAGATGATGTGATTATTGCAAGTGGTGGCATTGGTTCACTTTATGCAATCAATACGAACTCAAGAACCATAAGTGCAGATATACATGGTATTTGTGTTGAAAAAGGTATAGAACTTTCAGATATGGAGTTTATGCAGTTTCATCCTACGGTGTTTGTTGATACTCCATATGCCAGAAAACTCTTACTTACTGAAGCATTAAGAGGTGAGGGTGCACATGTAGTAGATGAAGATGGTAAACGTTTTTTATTTGACTATGATGATCGTGGAGAGTTAGCAAGTCGTGACATTGTGGCACGTGGTATTTTTGACTATAAGCGTAAAACAGGGGGAAATGCTTATTTAGATTTCTCTATGTTTGAAAAAAAATGCTTTGAGCAACGTTTTCCAAACATTACACGTACATTTAATGCATTGAGTTACAATTTTCCAAAAGACAAGGTTTCTATATCTCCAGCTTTTCATTATGCTAACGGTGGTATCAAATGTGATACGAATGGTTGTATAGAGGGGATGGAAGGGCTCTATGTCATTGGTGAAGCGGCAAGAACAGGTGTCCATGGAGCTAACCGTTTAGCATCAAACTCTCTGCTTGAAGGAATGGTCTTTGCTAAACGTGCAGTAGATCATCTTCTAGGTAAAGAAAAAATAGCACTTAAAACACCTAAATTTGAGAAAGATTACGCTAATATTCTGCATAAAGCTAACGATAAGACCTATAAACATAAACTACGTCAAGTAATGTGGGAAGATATAGGTATTATTCGTACAACTCAAGGGCTACATGAAGCAAAGAATCTGATTTATGATATGAAAAATAGAGAGATAGGAAGATTACTAGAGTTGAGACTCAATACAGCTTCTGCTATCGTAGATGCAGCACTAGCAAGAAAAGAGTCGTTAGGCTCACACTACATAGAAAATTGAAATATTAAAAAATGAATTTTTATAAAGTAACTTTAATATGTATAGAAATATATCACACACAGGAGAAATTATGACAGAAGCAGTACAAGTTGCTCAAACAGTGCAACATTTAGACTTAACAACCACATGGGTAGGGATACTCTCATTAGCGATATTTGTCGTGGCATATTATTTTATTGCAGCAGAGGATAAATATCATATCAATAAAGCAAAACCGGCACTTTTTGCTGGAACACTTATATTTTTACTTATAGGTATCTATTATGCGATGAATGGATTAGATGGTAAGCATCTACACCATGAGATAGAGATACTTATTATTGAGATTGCAGGAATCTTCTTCTTCTTGTTTGTTGCCATGACCTATATAGAAGCGATGATAGACAGAAATGTCTTCTCTACTTTACGATATAAACTTGTCTCTAAAGGGTATAACTATAAACAACTTTTTTGGATTACTGGTATTTTAGCGTTCTTTATCTCACCAATTGCCGACAACCTAACCACTGCACTTATTCTCTCAACTGTACTTATTACTATTGATAAAGAGAATAAAGCATTTATTGTTCCAGCTGCGGTCAACATTGTTGTTGCAGCTAATGCAGGTGGTGCATGGAGTCCATTTGGAGATATTACAACATTGATGGTATGGGTTGACGGTAAAGGAACTTTTATTGACTTTCTCTATCTTTTCCCGGCTTCTATTTTAGGTTGGGGTGTTACAGCATTCTTTTTAAGACGTTTTATTCCTGAGGGACATCCTCCGTTTGCAGAAGATGAAAAAGAGGTACATATTGCTCCTGGTGGAAAGATTATTATGGGACTATTTGCATTTACTATTTTCTCAGCAGTTATGTCACATCAAGTACTTCACCTGCCTGCAATGTGGGGTATGATGTTTGGTTTAGCCATTTTAAAAATATATATTTATAAAATGAGCAGAGAAGTAAGATATGACAGTGATGGTGAAGTTTGTCCTGTAATCAATGTCTTCTCTTTTGTTGCAAAAATTGAAAACGATACATTGCTTTTCTTCTTCGGTATCTTGGCTGCTGTTGGTGGACTTCACTTCTTAGGTTTCCTTGAGTACTTTACAGCACTCTATGCACAGTTTGGTGCAACGACTGTAAATATTGGTGTTGGATTCCTCTCAGCTATTGTAGATAATGTACCCGTTATGTCAGCGGTACTTAAATCTAGCCCAGATATGGGTGTAGATGCACATGCTCAGTGGATGCTTGTAACACTTACAGCAGGTGTTGGTGGATCACTTATCTCATTTGGTTCTGCAGCTGGTGTTGGTGTGATGGGTAAACTTCACGGTATCTATACATTTATGTCACATATGAAACTGGCATGGACTGTTCTTATAGGATACATTGTATCTGTGGCAGTTTGGTATGTACAGTTTCAAATTTTAGGAATTATGTAACTCCTTTTTTTCCTTGTTCCCATGCTCTGCGTGGGAATGCGTACAAGAACCCAAGGAGGTGGAGACTTTAGTCCCACTTAAAGCTTATTTGCTTGTAAAAATTTGTGATTTCTTGTAATATATGCTTCTTTTGGCGTAGGAAATATGCATTTATGCAAATTTTAGGTGAGACTAAAGTCTACACTTCCAAGAGAATGCAGTTCTTGCACAGTCTCAGGACGAGGGGAACGAGAGTCTATAATTTCTATAGTTAAGTTTTTAAAAGAAGATTTAATCATACAAATATAAGGAAAATCCATGAAGCAAGTACCTATTTTAGTCTTAGACTTTGGTTCACAATACACACAACTTATCGCAAGAAAACTGAGAGAGAGTGGTGTCTATACAGAAGTAGTACCATATCGTGAAAGTCTTGAAGATATCAAAGCAAGAAAACCTGAGGGTATTATTCTCTCTGGTGGACCAGCTTCAGTTTATGCTGAAGATGCATATAAACCAGATGAAGGTATTTGGGATTTAGGATTGCCAATTTTGGGTATCTGTTACGGTATGCAACTCATTACTCAACACTTTGGTGGAGAGGTGGTAGCAGCAGATCATCATGAGTATGGAAAAGCAAAACTTAAAATAGAGAATGACTCTTCGATCTTTAAAGGTGTTACAGATGACTCTATCGTATGGATGAGTCATGGTGACAGAGCTGAAAAACTGCCTGTTGGTTTTGATATCATTGGTACAAGTGAAAACTCTCCCTATGCTGCTATAGCAGATGAGACTAGAAGAGTCTATGCATTTCAGTTTCACCCAGAGGTACACCACTCAGTAGAGGGGACAGCAATGCTTAAAAACTTTGCTAAAAATATTTGTGGATGTGACAGTAGTTGGAACATGGGAAGCTTTGCCAAAGAGAAAATAGCAGGTATACAAGCCCAAGTAGGTGACAAAAAAGTACTTTGTGGTGTAAGTGGAGGCGTTGACTCTTCTGTGGTTGCTGCTATGCTTAATGAAGCACTACCTAAAGAGCAGCTTATTTGTGTATTTGTTGACCAAGGACTTTTGCGTAAAAATGAAGTAGAAGATGTACAGGTAATGTTTAAAATGTTAGGTATTCCTCTCATTACTGTAGATGCTAAAGCAGAGTTTATGGCAGCACTTGAGGGGGTAAGTGACCCTGAGACTAAGCGTAAAGCCATAGGTGAAAAGTTCATTGAAGTATTCGATATTGAAGCAAAAAAACATACAGATGTAGAGTTTTTAGCTCAAGGTACACTCTACACAGATGTGATAGAGTCTGTATCGGTAAAAGGACCCTCTAAGACTATCAAATCTCATCACAATGTTGGTGGATTACCAGACTGGATGACTTTTGATTTGGTTGAGCCTTTAAGAGAGATTTTTAAAGATGAGGTAAGAAAACTAGGACTAGAGTTAGGACTGCCTAAAGATATGATAGGCAGACACCCTTTCCCTGGACCAGGACTTGCTATAAGAACGATGGGTGCAGTAACACAAGAGGGGTTAAGACTCATAAGAGAGTCAGACGCTATTATGCAAGAGGAGCTTAAAGCCACAGGTTACTACGACAAAGTATGGCAAGCATTTACAGTACTTCTTAATGTACAGTCTGTAGGTGTCATGGGTGACAACCGTACTTATGACAACACAGTATGTATCCGTATGGTTGAATCAGTTGATGGTATGACTGCAACTTTTGCTCATATACCTCATGATGTATTAGAGGGTATGAGTAGAAGAATTATCAACGAGATAGATGGCATAAATAGAGTCGTCTATGACATCTCATCAAAACCACCAGCTACTATTGAGTGGGAATAATACTTTATAGAATAAATAGATGAAAAGTGAAACATCAAAGAATTTCTCACTTTTCATTATAATTATCGCTTTTTTTCTTTTTATTTATACAACAATTCAAGCTATAATTATTGTAGATAAAACACAAATAGGTACATCAGAGGGAATATACACATCATATGTTACCACCTCTGCTCAAATAGAAAAAAAAGCTAAAAGTCTTACAAAGAAGTGCAGTACAAAACTCTGCAAAGTTCAGACTGTTTTAAACTTTGTTACAGATATTCCTTACTCTTCAGAAACTTTTCAACGTTATACTGCTAAAAAAACTATTTCTCAAAACTTTGGTGACTGTGATGATAAGAGTAATTTACTCATTTCACTACTTCATGCACTGAATATAAAAGCCTATTTTGTTTTAGTTCCTAAACATATATTTGTCATAGTCCCCATAGAAGATAAAAGAGTAAAAAATATTAAAGGATTATGGATAAATGGAGAAAAATATTATATTTTAGAGAGTACAGCTAAAGGTTCATCCGTAGGCTACCCATTAAAATACAACCTTGATGAAATAGAGGTAATTATTGAACCTTTTGAGAATGAGAAGATGGTGGTAGAAGAGTTGATTTATAGGTAAATATAATCACTATTGACTATTGATTCATATAATATAGACTCATTGCTTTAGATAAATATCATAAAGCTTTAGTCTATTGCACTAAACCCTTGAAATATTTCTTAAAATATACTATAATCCACAAAATTTTATATATAAATAGGAATATTAATATGGCAAAACATCAGTTCCAAACGGAAATAGGACAACTTTTAAAGCTTATGACTCACTCGCTCTACTCAAATAAAGAGATATTTATTAGAGAGTTAGTATCTAATTCAAGTGATGCACTTGATAAATTTAACTACCTTTCACTTACAGATGAGAAATTTAAAAAAGATGATTGGTCTGGAAAAGTTTTTATTAAGCTTGATAAAGAAGATGGTTCTTTAACTATTGGTGATAACGGTATAGGTATGAATGAATCTGACCTTATGGATCATCTTGGTACTATTGCTAAGTCTGGTACTAAAGCATTTATGGAAAATCTTACAGGTGATGCTAAAAAAGATTCTAATCTTATTGGTCAGTTTGGTGTGGGTTTTTACTCAGTATTTATGGTAGCAGATCAAGTTGATGTTATCTCTAAAAAAGCGGGTGAAGAGCAAGCATATATGTTCTCTACAGATGGTTCAGGTGAGTATGAAATTAAACCTGTAACAAAAGAAGAGCATGGAACGGTTATCTATATTAAACTTAAAGAAGATGAAAAAGAGTTTTTAGATAAATATAGAACGCAAGAGATAGTGAAGAAATACTCTAACCATATTGCTTATCCTATTATGCTTAACCATGTAGAAGATGAGACGGAGGGTGAGGGTGATGATGCTGTAACTAAATCTGTCAATAAAACAGAGCAAATCAACGCGGCAACTGCACTTTGGACACTTTCAAAGTCTGAGCTTAAAGCTGAGGATTATAATGAATTTTATAAGACTATATCACATGGTGATGATGAGCCACTTGTCTACTTACACAATAAAGTAGAGGGGTCACAAGAGTTTACTACACTCTTTTATATTCCTAAAACTGCCCCTATGGATATGTATAGAGCAGACTACACACCTGGTGTAAAACTTTATGTTAAACGTGTATTTATTACTGACGATGACAAAGAGTTATTACCTCCGTATTTACGTTTTGTAAAAGGTATTATAGACTCTGAAGATTTACCTCTTAATGTCTCTCGTGAGTTACTTCAAGAGAATAGAATTTTGGCTAATATTAAACAAAATTCTGTAAAAAAGATACTTGGAGCCATTAAAAAGCTTAAAGGTGAAGAATCAGATACATTTACTTCTCAATATAACAGAGTGATTAAAGAGGGTATCTATATTGACCAGACTAATAAAGATATTTTACTTGACATTGTGAAGTATAAATCTTCGACAGAAGATGGACTAGTATCATTTGATGACTACATTAGTCGTGGTGACTCTGAGAAGAAAGAGATTTACTACATTACAGGTGAAGATGAAAAAGTACTAAGAAACTCTCCAATGCTTGAAGCGTATAATAAAGCAAATATCGAAGTTCTCATCATGGATGATAAAGAGGTAGATAGTATTGTCTCTCCAATGATAGGAAACTACAAAGAGTGGACGCTTAAAGATATTACTACTGTAGAAGCACCAGACAGTAAGAGTGAAGAGGAGAAAGAGGAAGTTGCTAAAGAGTTTAAATCTTTAACAGACAAAATTAAAGAGGTATTAGGAGAAGAGGTAAAAGAGGTAAAAACTTCTACTAGACTTACTTCAAGCCCTTCTTGTGTACTAAAAGACCCATCTGACCCAATGGCTGGAATGGCTGCTATGTTTGCTCAAATGGGACAAGAGATGCCAGAGACTCCACTGATTTTAGAGATTAATCCAGAGCATGATATGATTAAAAAGCTTGATACGTTAAGTGATGAGAGTCTCTTTGCTGACATCTCATGGATACTTTTAGATGCTGCAAAACTCTCTGAAGGATTAGAGCCTAAAGATAAAGGTGCATTTTCACAAAGAGTAGCAAGTTTAGCTACAAAAGCAATTTAGTCTCTCTTGTAGGTCGGGGTGTCTCTACCCCGACGTTTTCTATTACATACAAAAAGATATAATTGACACATTAAATTTACAGGATCCCTTTTGAAAACATCTATGTCTCCACAAAAAAAAGCCACCATTGTCTCTAGTTCTGTAGCTACAGTACTTGTATTTGTTAAACTTACCATAGGTATTGCTAGTGGTTCAGTAGCTGTCTTGGCATCTGCCATTGATTCACTCTTAGATATGGCAGTCTCTATTTTTAACTTTTTTGCTATTAAAAAATCTGAAGAAAACCCCGATGCTGAGTACCAGTATGGTAAAGGTAAAATACAAGCAATAGCAGCAGTAATAGAAGGTACGGTGATTACGATATCAGGTATGTATATTATCTATTTGGCTATTGAAAAATTGAATGAAGGTTCTGTGACTACACTGCTTACTCCTTCTATAATTGCTATGATATTTTCTATTATTGTGACATATTTTTTAGTACAGTATCTTTTAAAGATAGCACAAGAGACAGACAATCTTGTGATTAAAGCAGATGCACTTCACTATAAAACAGACCTTTGGTCTAATGCCGCTGTATTGGTAGCATTAGGGCTTATTTATTTGACAGGGCTCGATATTATTGATGCGGTTTTTGGTTTAGGAATAGGGCTCTATATTATCTACTCTGCGTATGAGATTATTGTTGAAGGCATAGAGATACTTCTTGATAAATCTTTAGAGGGTGAAATTGTAGCTGAAATTGGAGAGATTATCTCCAATCATGAAGAAGTTACGAGTTACCACTGGTTAAAAACACGTACAGATGGTGCAACAAACTTTGTGGAGTTTCACATGGTGTTACGTCCCAATATGCTTCTACTTGAAGCACACCGAATAGCAGATGAGATAGAAGATAAGATGATGACATTAGATAGTAAAAGACGTTGGATAATTACCCCACATTTTGATCCTTATGATGATGAAGATATGAACAATGCACTGCTTCATGGTAAACCTTTAGTAGAAACAAATAAGGCACTTTAATGTCAAGGGCTATTTACCTCTTATCTCCTACACCTAAAGAGGGAACAGTAGCTCTTCCAATGATAGAGTTTAGTATTACCGCAACTTCTATTGACTTTTCACAGAGTGATACGTTAATTTTCACTTCTAAACAGGCAGTGGTAACAGCCAATGAAATAGACTCAAGATGGAAAGATTATGCTTGTATAGCCATCGGGTCTGCTACTAAAAAGCAGATAGAAGATTTGGGAGGTAAAGTAATTTACCATCCCAAATCTTTTTATGGGGAGTCATTAAGTGCAGATATAGCACAACACTTTCGTGACTTAAGGTTATTGTATCTTCGTCCCAAAGAGGTCTCTTTTGACTCTAAAGCTTTTTTAAAAAAAGAGGGCTTAGATCTTCAAGAACAGATTATTTATGAAACTTCATGTATTGATTATACACCCACGCAAAAGCCACAGGAAAATGCTATTATCATATTTACTTCACCTTCAACGATTTTTTGTTTCTTAAAAAATTTCAAATGGGACGAAAGCTATACCGCAGTTGTCATAGGACAAGCTACAAAAGTACACTTACCGACAGATGCTAAGTATGTAGTAGCAGATAGACCGTTGATAACATCATGTATTAAGAAAGCCAAAACTTTGATATAATCTCACATAAAAATTAGGGAGACTAAATGCCAGTCATACAAGATGCAATTATAGGTGGTATAGCATGGGAAGCTTTTTCAAAATCTGTTGCTTTTTATAATGAGGAA
>JAYEHY010000098.1:0-6487 GCA_034659695.1 Campylobacterota bacterium
AAAAACTCTTCACCATACCTCTCAAATTTTACTTCTCCTATGCCGTGAACTTCTAACATCTTTTGTTTATTTTGTGGTTGTTTGTTGCTTAACTCTTTTAGGGTTTTATCGGAGAAGACGATGTATGGTGGGATGTTGTTTGTGGTGGCTATTTGTGTTCTTAGGTCACGGAGTTTGTCGTACATCTCTACATCGTAGTCGTCAAAGTAGGTGACTTTTTTCTGTGTTGTTGCTTTTTGAACGGTGAGTCTCTCTTTTTTGAGTTCTATGGTGTGAACATTTTTAATGACTTCTACACCAAAGTTTGTTAACTTATAGACTTTAAATTCACCTATCTCTACTGCACCGAGTTCAAGTAGTTTATCACCAATAGTGAGCCATTGATTTTTTGAGTACTCTTCACCTATGCCATAGACTGAAAGGGTGTTGTGACCGTTGCCTAAGACTCTTTGCTCTTTACTCCCTTTAAGTACATCTATCACATAGTGTAATCCAAAGCTCTGCTCAGTGCGTAGGATACAAGATAAAAGCATACGTGAAGCGGTAGTTATATCTACTTTTTCACTAGCAGGTGCGGTACAGTTATCACATTTACTTACACAATTCTCAATACGGTCATCAAAGTAGGCAGCAACACTTTGGTGCCTACAGCTCTCTGAGTTACTAAAGCGTACCATGCTGTCAAGTTTGTTAAAGGCGTGTTGCTTGTAGGGTGTTTCAGGGAGAGCATCTATAAACATCTTTTGTTGTACAATGTCTTGAGCAGAGAAGAGGAGGAGGGTTTCAGACTCTACACCATCTCTTCCTGCACGTCCTATCTCTTGATAGAAGTTCTCTAGGGTTTTTGGCATAGTCATGTGAACAACAAAACGTATGTTACTCTTGTCTATACCCATGCCAAAAGCGATGGTGGCTACAACTACTTGTACGCGGTCAGCTACAAAGTCTGCATAGGTTTTGTTTTTCTCTTGGGTAGGTAGACCAGCATGGTAGGCTTTGGCTTCTATGCCTTTGGTTTGTAAAAAGTTTGCTATGGTTTCTGTAGATTTACGTGAAAGGGTGTAGATGATGCCTGACTCATCTTGATGCTGTTTTAAAAACTCCATGAGTTGAGCTCTTCCATCTTTTATGCGGTGTTTTACCTGAATGGTTAAATTTTCACGAAACAATGAGCCTCTTACTCGTTTAGGGTTTTGTAAGCCTAGGTTGTTGGCTATGTCACTCTCTACTGCATGGGTAGCTGTGGCGGTAAATGCAGCTATAGGTGTGGTAGAGAACTGCTCTTTGAGTAGAGAGAGCCGTCTGTAGTTCTCTCTAAACTCATGCCCCCATTCACTTACACAGTGTGCTTCATCGATGACAAAGAAGTTAATGGGTAGTTGATGTAGCAAGTTTAGAAAATAAGCATTAGTAAGGCGTTCAGGTGCAACGTAGAGAAGTTTTATATCGCCATCTCTTAACTGTGATTCTATTTGCTGAGACTCCTCTAAGTCTTGCATAGAGGAGAGCATGGCTGCTGATATATCATTTGCCTGTAGGGCTACGACTTGGTCATGCATAAGTGCAAGCAGAGGGGAGACTACAACCGTAATACCTTCCATAAGTAGCGTGGGGAGTTGATAGCAAAGAGATTTACCTCCCCCTGTGGGGAGTATCATCAATACATCTCTTTTTTCTAAGATGGCATCAACTACCTCTTCTTGTAGAGGTCTAAAAGAGCTGTGTCCGAAATAGTGTTCAAGGGTTTCTTTCTTATTCATAGTAGAAGTGTAGCGTGTTAAAGAGAAAAAGCGTAAAAATATGTCAAATTGTTATATTTTAATGGAAATTGTGCCCTATCCCCCATACAGGATGAAAATAATTCTTTTTATTTTCAGGGTCTATTTTGTTTTTAAGGCGGTTAATGGCTACATTTACGGCATTGTCATTGACATTTTCACCCTCTGCACCCCAAGCAGTTTCACGAAGGTAGTCTCTTGTTAGTGACTTGTTAATGTGTTGCATAAAAGTATGAAGTAGGTTAAACTCTAGGTTGGTTAAAGAGATAATTTTATGGTTTATCATAAGCTCTTTTTTTGTTATATCAATAGTAAGTGTTTTGCACTTAATACGCTTTTGACGCACAAGTACGCCAGAACGTTTAAGTAGGGCTTTGACTCTAAGTAGTAATTCTTTAGGTTTAAAAGGTTTAGATATATAGTCATCACCTCCACGCTCATACCCCTCTTCAAGCTCAAACTCATTGTTTTTTGCCGTAAGAAAAATAACAGGAATTTCGTACCCTACATCACGTAAATATGCGACAAATTCACTCCCCTCCATACCTGGGAGGTTACGGTCAACTATCATAAGTGAAGGGTTCTCCTCTTCTAAAAACTGCTCTACATTTTCAGAGGAAGTAAAGCCTGTAACAGTGTACCCAGCTTGTGAAAGATGGTACTCTATAAGCTCTAAAATATCTTCTTCGTCTTCTATGACAATAATTTCTATATCTGTTTCACTCATGGTATTATTTATACTTTTTATCTATAAGTTTTAAATATTTTACAGGTGTGACCTCTTTCATTGCTTGGGATAACCACTGTATCTGGAACCACGCAGCACCTGAGTCTCTTAAGTCAAAATAATTTTTTAAACTTCTAATGTTAAAAGTAATGACCATATCGACCTTCCAATTGTCAGATACTATATGTTTAAAAGCATCTCCAACATTTCGTTTTTTCTTTCCATTTTGAAAAAGTGTAAAGAGTGTTTGTGCCTCTCCTTTATGCTTTTCTATAAATGGAATGGAAGATTTTGCAATAGACAAAGCAATGAAATCATCACTACGATGATACTGAAACAGCAGCTTGTCAAAAATAGCACGTATCTCTATAGTAAGATAAGCTTTGTCAGTGATTACAAAAAGATTTAGCTTAAGTAGGGTTTCTAAAAAGAACTCAAAAGGCTCTTCATTTTGTAAAGAGGCAACAAAAGCGTTAATGACACCAGACATTGTGTAACGAGTACTGCGTACGGAGATAGCTTGTATTCTATGGCGAGCATGTTCTTGTAGTACACCTCTTGAAGTGCCTTGCACTAAAAAACTAAGTGTGGCATGTTCTATAATGGAGTGGTGATGATGTATCCATGCTAGATTAGAGAGTAAGTCTGAGTCATTTATGTTGTTGACGGCATCGGTATCTAGTTCACTCATGGCATTTTTGATACACTCATTTTCAGAGTTCTCAAAAGAGTCATAACAGGTACGAGCAGCGATCTCAGCTACACCAAGCCCAGATTGCTGTAGGAGTGTGACTTTTGGTTTTTCATACGCTATTTGGTACATCTCTATTTTATCCATCACCCTACCCACTTCTATTTTATTTTGATACAATTATAGCAATTTTAACTAAAGGCACTAACATGAAACCCAATGAGCGATTTTTTAGTTTTGAAGAAGACTTTAGAAATCCCTATGCCAGAGACAGAGACAGAGTGCTTCACTGTAGCTCTTTTAGACGTTTGGAGTATAAAACACAAGTTTTTTTAAACCATGAGGGTGACTACTTTCGTACACGTCTTACACACTCTTTGGAAGTCTCTCAAATAGGAAGAACCCTCTCTCGTATGTTGGAACTTAACGAAACACTTGCAGAAGTGATAGCCCTTTCTCATGACTTGGGACATACCCCTTTTGGACATGTAGGAGGAGACGAACTAGACAAACTTCTAAAAGCAGATGGCAGACCTTTAGGCTTTGAACATAATTTTCAGTCATTTAGGGTACTTACTAAACTAGAAAAAAGATACAAAGATTTTGATGGGCTTAATCTTACTTTTGCTACTTTAGAAGGAGTACTTAAACACTCTTACCCATATAAAAAACCTTTTTTAGAAGGGTTAAATAAGTGTTTTGACCTAAATAAACATCCCTCTTTAGAGGCTATGGTAGTAGATCATGCAGATGAGATAGCCTACACCTCTCATGACATAGATGATGGTATTAAGTATGGGCTTATTTCATTTGATGATCTGCTTGAAGATAGACTTTGTCTAAGGGTAGATGAGATGGTACAAAAAGAGGGTATTGTAAGAGATGAAAAACTCTACCGTCACCGTTTTGTTGCAGGACTTATTAAGTTGTTAGTCGAGGACTTTATGGATAACTCAAAAGAGGGTGTAAAGAGGTACAGTCAAGACTACCCTATCTGTACAACTTTGGATGCACAAGAAACCCTACCTGTAGGTTTTTCAAAAGAGACAGCCACACAACTTAAAGTCTTGAAAAAACTGTTGTTGAAAAAACTCTACAAACATGAAAAAATAGCACGTAAAATGTATGCTGGGAAACAGTGTATTAAAGGACTTTACAAAGCTTTCAATGAAGATGAAGACCTGCTTCCTCCTCGCCAAAAGGAACTCTTTGAAATACGTAAAAAAGAGCGAGTTATAGCAGACTACATAGCTGCTATGACAGACAGATATGCGATGAAAACATACCATGAAGTGTATGGAATGTCACTGTAGGGTGCGTATTCACGCATCCTACAGTAAATATTTCATGACAGAAATAACATAAAAATCTATACTATAGTAAGTTTTCGCTATAATCCGCGAAAATCACAGGGTTTTCTGCCCCATTTTAGGACATTTCATGCAAAAAATTAAAAACATTGCCGTTATTGCACACGTTGACCACGGTAAAACAACTCTAGTTGATGAACTTCTTCAGCAATCTGGTACATTTGAAGAGCACCAGCAAGTAGAAGAGAGAGCTATGGATAGCGATGCTATCGAAAAAGAGAGAGGAATTACAATCCTTTCTAAAAACACAGCTATTACTTATGGTGATCACAAGATTAACATTATCGATACTCCGGGTCATGCCGATTTTGGTGGTGAAGTTGAGCGTGTTCTTAAAATGGTAGATGGTGTACTTCTTCTCGTAGATGCACAAGAGGGTGTTATGCCTCAAACTAAATTTGTTTTGAAAAAAGCGATAGCACTTGGACTTATCCCTGTTGTTGTTATCAATAAAATTGACAAAGACGGTTCAGATCCAGATAGAGTAATGGATGAAGTATTTGACCTTCTTGTTGCACTTGATGCAAACGAAGAGCAACTTGAATTTCCTGTACTCTATGCAGCAGCTAGAGATGGTTATGCCAAGTGGGAGATGGAAGATGAAAACAAAAATATGGAGCCATTATTTGAAGCTATTCTTACAAAAGTTCCATATCCACAAGGTTCACCAGATTCAGATACTCAAGCACAGGTATTTACCCTAGACTCTGACAACTTTGTAGGGCGTATTGGTATTACTCGTATCTTTAATGGTAAAGTGAAAAAAGGTGATGAGTATCTTCTTGTTAAAGCATGTGGAGCAAAGTCGAAGTCACGTATCTCTAAACTTATCGGGTTTAAAGGTCTTGAACGTATCGAAATTGAAGAAGCAGAAGCGGGTGATATCGTAGCCATCGCAGGATTTAATGACATCGATGTAGGTGACTCTGTATGTGATCCGGTAAATCCAGTAGCACTTGACCCTATGCACGTTGAAGAGCCTACGCTTTCAGTTATCATGTCTGTAAACAATGGACCTTTAGCTGGACAAGAGGGTAAACATGTAACATCTAACAAGATTAAAGAGCGTCTTGAAAAAGAGATGGAGACAAACATTGCTATGCGTATGGAGCCTATGGGAGATGCATCTTTCAAAGTTTCAGGTCGTGGTGAACTTCAAATTGGTATTTTGGCAGAGAACATGAGACGTGAAGGGTTTGAGTTTATGCTTGCTCGTCCAGAAGTTGTAACTAAAGAAGAAGAGGGTGTGAAGATGGAGCCATTTGAACACCTAGTAGTAGATGTTCCTGAAGAGTTCCAGGGTGTTGCTATTGAGAAATTAGGTAAAAGAAAAGCAAACATGACTTCACTTACTCCTATGCCTGATGGTACAGTAAGATTAGAGTTTGAGATCCCTGCAAGAGGACTTATTGGGTTTAGAAATGAGTTCTTAACAGATACTAAAGGTGAGGGTATTATGAACCACTCTTACTTAGAGTATAGACCTTACTCAGGTACAGTTGAGAGTAGAACACCTGGAGCGTTAGTCTCTATGGATGATGGTGAAGCTGTTGCATTCTCTATCTTTAACCTTCAGTCAAGAGGAGTTATGTTCATTAGCCCACAGGACAAAGTTTACTCAGGTATGGTTATTGGTGAGTCTGCAAGACCAGGTGACTTAGATGTTAACCCACTTAAAGGTAAAGCACTTACAAACATGAGAACATCAGGTGCTGATGATGCGATTAAACTTGTAACACCAAGACTCATTACGCTTGAGTCAGCTATGGAGTGGATAGAAGATGATGAGCTTATCGAGATTACACCAATCTCTGTAAGAATTCGTAAAAAATCTTTGGATCCGGTTGTAAGAAAAAGACAAGCAAGAGATAAGAAAAATTCAAAGTAATTTTTCCGTAGGTCGGGGTGCCCTCACCCCGAC
>JAYEHY010000098.1:6587-11931 GCA_034659695.1 Campylobacterota bacterium
AGCATCTTTTTTAAAGGTAGTTTTCCATTGTAAAGTGCTTTTAAAAAGTCTATCATTTTAAATTGCATCCGACCCTCATCCCACAAACCCAAGCAAAGTGAAAATTAAACCCACCTCTGTCACCATCTACATCCAGTATCTCTCCTGCAAAGTAAAGATTAGATACGAGTTTTGACTCCATGGTTTGTGGGTTTACTTCTATGGTGTTGATGCCTCCTGTGGCTACCTCTGCGCCCTTAAAGCCCTTGGTATCGTTAATGCTTAGTTTGAGGTTTTTAATGGTGTGCACTATTTTATTGACCTCTTTTCTATTAAGTGCTTTTTCTGTTTTGGCTTTACATTTTGACTGCTCTACAATGATGTGAATAAGTTTTTTATTTAGCACTCCTTGTAACCAAAGTGTAAGAGGCTTTTCACTCTCATTGGTTATGCGTTTGAGTAGTAAGTTTGTAAGTTTCTCTTTGCCAAGTTCAGGCATAAGGTCAAGCTTGAGTTCGCAGTAGTCAAAGTTGGCTAGTCTTATGCTTACTTCACGGCTTAAGTCGAGTATGGCTAGTCCACTTATGCCGTAGTTTGTGAAGAGTAGGTCGCCTTTTTTTTCTGTAATGTATTCACCATTGGCATAGAGTTTAGCTAATCCTGCTACTTTGACTCCTGCACACCCTTTAACCCAACTCTCCTCTGAACAGAGTTGAACTAGGGAAGGGTGGCGAGGTATGAGGGTGTGACCCATTTTGGTTGCAAAAGCATATCCTGAGTTTGAGCCTCCTAACTGAGGTGCAGCAGGAGAGCCAGAAGCGATGAGTAGTTTTTCGCACTTTTTATTACCTTGGGAAGTCTCTATAGTAAAGATATTCTCTTTTTTATCTATGGCTGTCACAGCACAGTCACAGAGTATCTCTACACCTACGCTTTTAGCTTCATACATTAAAAGTTCTACAACAGAAGATGCTTGCATTGACATGGGAAACATCTTCCCCTCTTTTCCTTCTATGAGTTCAAGACCTATAGATGTGAAAAACTTTTCTACCGTTTCAATACCAACCCCCTCTAGTACCTCTTCTACAAAACTAGGGTTTTGTGAATGGAAACGCTTAGTAGAGATGTACCTGTTACTAATGTTACACTTTCCATTGCCAGAGACCAGTATTTTCTTACCTACTTTGTTGTTCTGTTCAAGTAAAGTAACCAAAACTCCAGCCCTAGCAGAGACAATAGCAGCCATAAGCCCACTAGCACCGGCACCGATAATTATCATAGGTTTATTATTCATAAGGTATTATAGCTTTTATGCATAAGAAATAAGGAAGTGGTAACTTTAGTCCCACAATACAGCTTTATCTAAATGGAAATTGTATATAACTTGGTAAAAGTTCAAACTTTTGGTGGGACTGAAGTCACCACTTCCAATATAAAGGATGATTATGTCAGCGTTAGTAGAGTTTAGTATGTTTCCCACTGAGGCAACACAGAGTAAGAGTGCATTTGTTGCAAGGGTTTTAGATATCGTAGACAGAAGTGGGTTGGAGTATCAGCTTACACCTATGGGGACGATTATAGAGGGTGAAACAGTCGAAGAGGTGTTAGCGGTGATTACCAAA
The DNA here is from genome assembly GCA_034659695.1 of Campylobacterota bacterium. Lineage (GTDB taxonomy): Bacteria > Campylobacterota > Campylobacteria > Campylobacterales > Sulfurovaceae > Sulfurovum. The sequence continues at coordinate 8,189 of JAYEHY010000098.1, forward strand.
GCGTATGAAGAGTTACAGGTAGATTGTGAGAGGGTATATAGTTCTATAAAAATTGACTACAGAAAAGGGTCTGTAGGCAGGCTCAATAAAAAGGTTGGTTCAGTAGAGGCAAAGCTTGGACGTAAACTTAGAAGTTAGTTTTAGCTATAATACGGCAAATTTTCACAAGGATTATAAATGTTATGTGCTGAAAGAATGCAGAGAATTATACAGGCGATTATATTAGGTTTAATCATGGGCTTAGCGGGTGCTCAAATGTTTAAAATAGCATTTATTGTTACTTTTGCTATGATGATAATGCTTTTAATTGCAGGTCTAACTGGTTTCTGTCCAGGATTGATGATACTTAAAAAGATTTTTCCTTCTTGTGAAGATACTAAAGTAAAGGGGAATTAATGTCAAATATATCATATAAAGATGCGGGTGTAGATATCGATGCAGGTAATGAGTTTGTAGAAGCAATTAAAGCAGATGTAAAATCTACTTTCGATAAAAATGTTATCGGAGGTATTGGATCTTTTGCAGGAGCTTATGCCTTGCCCACAGGATATAAAGAACCAGTTATCCTCTCTGCAACAGATGGTGTAGGAACAAAACTTCGTATTGCTATAGAGAGTGGTAAGTTAGATACGGTCGGTATAGATCTTGTGGCTATGTGTGTCAATGACCTTATCTGCAACAACGGTACACCGATGTTTTTCCTTGACTACTATGCAACAGGTAAATTGTTACCACAAAATGCAAAAGATGTGGTTGCAGGTATTGCAGAGGGTTGTCGTAGAAGTGAATGTGCATTAGTAGGTGGTGAAACAGCAGAAATGCCTGGTATGTACTCTGATGATGACTTTGACTTAGCAGGTTTTGCAGTAGGTATAGCAGAGCGTGCTGATATGGATATGGTAGCCAATGTAAGAGAGGGGCAAATCCTTATTGCTATGCCAAGTTCAGGTATTCACTCAAATGGCTACTCTCTAGTAAGAAAACTTTTCTTTGACAAGTTGGGGATGAGTCTTGAGACAGAGTTTGAAGGTAAACCACTTTTAGAAACACTGTTAGAGCCAACACGTATTTATGTAAAAGAGTACAAAGATAACAAGGATCATGTAAAAGCTTTAGCACACATTACAGGAGGAGGAATCGTAGAAAACTTGCCACGTGTCCTTCCAGAGGGAATGAGAGCTATAGTAAACAAAGATTCTATTAAGGTACTTCCTATTTTTGAATTTATGGGTCAGTATGTAGATGAAGAGGAGATGTACAGAGCCTTTAATATGGGTGTAGGTATGGTATGGGTTGTAGAGCCTGAAGATGTAGATACAGTTCTTGCAAATACAGATGGTTATGTTATCGGTGCTTTAGCTAAAGGTGAAAAAGGCGTGGATCTAGTTTAGACTCTAAATTACCTTGTATTTAAAGTTAAGATGCAGGGTCACAGCTTTAATTTCTTCCAGAAATTCAACCAATGACCCGTGACACAGTTCTATCGGCTAAAAACTTAATCATACTATTTTCGTATTGCCTCAGCATCTAACTCTCCATCTTTCCATCTTGACATGTAAGCATTGAGGTTTGCCTTGACATCTCCTTGTAGCATATAGAGTCCTATGAGGTTAGGTAGTGCCATTGTCAAGATAAGCAAGTCTGAAAACTCCAAAAGGGCAGAAGCACTTGTAACTGATGCTATGACAGTAAATGAGATAAATATCAATTTATAGACTAGAGTGTATTTCTCGCCAAATAGATAAGTCCAAGAACGCTCACCATAGTAAGACCATGAAATCATTGTTGAGAAGGCAAAAAGTACGATTGAGAATGATAAGATAATAGGAAACCACGATATAACCGTTCCATATGCAGCTGCTGTAAGTGCTGCACCTTGCTTGGTAGCTACTAAGTTAGCAAATTCACCAGAAGGGTCATATACACCTGTTGTGACTATGACTAGGGCAGTCATACTACAGATAACAATGGTATCTATAAAAGGTTCATAGAGTGCAACCATTCCTTGTCTTACAGGGTATTTTACTGCAGCAGTAGAGTGAACGATAGCAGCAGAACCGATACCAGCTTCACTTGAGAAAGCAGCTCTCTTAAAACCTTGAACCAATACACCTATAAGTCCACCAGCAGCCGCTGTAGGAGCAAATGCTTCATGAAAGATAAGTGAGATAGCATGAGGTACTTCAGAAGCATTTACCATAAGTATCCAAATAGATGCAAGTAGATAAATAAATACCATAGCAGGAACAATTTTTTCTGCAGTATGGGCAATACGCTTAATACCACCTATAATTACAAAACCAACAGCCATTGCCATTATTAGACCAAAGACAATAGGGTAGGTATCAAAAAATGGAACCCTATCTGACAATGCACCCATAGCTTGAGAGGTTTGAAAAGCATTCCCTGCACCAAGAGAACCACCTATAGCAAGAACAGCAAATGTTATAGCAAGTATTTTTCCTAGTTTTGCATGACCTTTAGCAGCTAAACCTTTAGAGAGATACTGCATCGCTCCACCCATTATGCGTCCATCAGGTCTCTTCTCTCTATAAATCTGAGCGAGTGTAACTTCAACAAACTTAAGTGTCATACCAAAGAAACCAGCAAGTATCATCCAAAAGGTAGCCCCCGGTCCTCCTATAGAGATGGCAATAGCAACACCTGCAATGTTACCAAGACCTACAGTAGCAGAAAGAGCAGTGGTTAAAGATTGAAAGGGGGTAATCTCTCCTACATCATCTGCTGTTTTGTATTTTCCTGTAATAATTTTGTAAGAGTGTGTAAACATACGTACATTAATAAACCCAAATCGAAATGTAAGAAAAACACCTCCTACAATAAGCCATGCAACAATAAATGGCATAGCGGTTCCCTCTACCATGCCAAAAAATATATCAAAAAAGAAAACTGCTCCAAGAGCAGCATTAATTGATTCAAATAGACTATCCATATAATAAACTCCAAAAAATAATGAATTATTATACACATTTACGCCTAAATGACCTCTAAAGTAGATGAATATTAAAAAATTTTTATTTTTTTACTAAAATCTATTGACATTAAATATCTTTTTGTCTATAATGGCGTTCCTTATTCGTAAGGTAACGGAGTGTAGCGCAGTCTGGTAGCGCACCTGGTTTGGGACCAGGGGGTCGAAGGTTCGAGTCCTTTCACTCCGACCACTAGATATTTAACATTATAATAATAAGTAAAACTTACATATGGTAGGCGTAGTTCAGTTGGTAGAGCGCCAGTTTGTGGTACTGGTTGTCGCGGGTTCGAGTCCCGTCGCCTACCCCATATATTAGTAATTAATCGGGTAACCACCCAACAGAAAAGATGAAGCGCTTGTGGCTCAATTGGATAGAGCATCAGACTTCGGATCTGAGGGTTAGAGGTTCGAGTCCTCTCAGGCGTACCATTAATAACTTCAGCAGTTGGCTCATGTGACAAGTCACATTTAACCAATATAGTTGATAAATAAGTTATATATTTTTTATTAAATTTTTGTGCACTCATAGCTCAGCTGGATAGAGCATCGCCCTTCTAAGGCGAGGGTCTTAGGTTCGAATCCTAATGGGTGTACCACTTACTTTTTATTATAAGAAACACTAAAGCTTTTGCCTTGCAAAGAAGAAGTGTAATCACATGCGGATGTGGTGAAATTGGTATACACGCCAGACTTAGGATCTGGTGCTTTACGGCGTGGAGGTTCGAGTCCTCTCATCCGCACCATCTAC
>JAYEHY010000099.1:0-11892 GCA_034659695.1 Campylobacterota bacterium
AGAAGATTTATAAGCTCATGGAGGTTAAATTAAACAAAATACCTTATATAGTGTAGTGCCTACTTTTTTTACTGAACCTCGACCTATTGGGCTGTTGTTTGGGGTTGATAGGTGAAGTCAGGAAAAGTGCCAAATGGAGTTAGATGATAGGAGCAATAGACGATTTAACTACCCATTTATAAACTGCACCAACTGTGGAGTACGCTATAGCATTATAAAAAACTTACCTTACGATAGAGATCAGACCTCAATGCGTAGTTTTAAGATGTGTAAGCTTTGTCAAAATGAGTATAATGACCCTAAAGATAGAAGGTATCACGCCCAACCTATAGGGTGCTTTAAGTGTGGACCAAAACTCTCTCTTTTTGCTTCTGATGGTAAAGAGTTATCTACAAACGACCCCATAACAAAAGCCATACACTACTTAAAAGAGGGAAAGATTTTAGCTATTAAAGGAGTTGGCGGTTATCATCTAATGTGCGATGCGACAAACGCTAAGGTTGTCTCCAAGCTAAGAGAGAGAAAAAGAAGAGCATCAAAGCCCTTTGCTGTAATGGTTAAAGATATCAAAATGGCAAAGAGCCTTACTCGTGTAAATAGGGAGGAGAGTGAGCTTTTAAGCTCTAAGTATAGACCCATAGTTCTTCTAAAAAAGCATTCAAATATAGATATGCTATGTAAAGAGGTAGCACCAAATATAAAACAGCTAGGTCTATTTTTACCATACACACCCATACACTACTTGCTACTTAAAGAGTTAAATGTGCCACTAGTTGCAACAAGTGCAAATATATCTAGTGAACCACTCTGCATAGAAAAAAATGAGATTATGAGACTAAACTCAGTTTGGGACTACTGTTTAGATAACAACAGAGAGATTGTAAATAGCTGTGATGACTCCATTGTATTTGTAGAGGGTGAGGAGACTTTTATGTTAAGAGCTGCTAGGGGCTACTCCCCCACATACTTAAAACAGCAAAGAGAGTCTAAAAGAAAAGTATTGGCACTAGGAGCAAACCAAAAATCTACAGTGGCTATAGCTTTTGAAAATAGTGTAGTGCTATCACCACACATAGGAGACTTAAACTCCATTGCAAGTGTAGAACACTTTAAAGAAAACATCTTGACTCTCAAGCGACTCTACAACTTTGAGCCAGATGTTGTAGTGTGCGATAAACATCCAAACTATGAGTCAACAAAGTTTGCAATAGAGCTAAAAGAGAAAAATCCCAAGATAGAGTTGGTTCAAATTCAGCACCACTATGCACACATATTGGCAACAGTAGGCTTAGTAGGTGTAAAGGGTAGAGTTTTAGGTGTAAGTTTTGATGGTACAGGTTATGGAGACGATGGTAATCTTTGGGGTGGAGAGTTTATGTTGTGTGATGACTCAAACTATGAGAGGGTAGCACACTTTAAGTACTTTAAACTTTTAGGTGGTCAAAAAGCTATAGAAGAGCCTCGAAGGGTAGCACTTAGTTTTTTGTTTGAACTATATGGTAAAGAGGTTTTAGAGATGCAAAATGAGACTATTAACTCCTTTAGCAAACAGGAGTTAAAGATGCTATATATCTCTTGGAAGAAAGGTTTAAATGCACCTTTAAGTAGCTCTTGTGGACGCTTATTTGATGCAGTTGCTTCTTTGCTTGATGTAGTGCAGGTAACAAGCTATGAGGGGGAGAGTGGTCTACTCTTAGAGAGTATCTATGATGAGCAGATAGATGAGTACTACGCATTTACTTTTGAAAATGGAGTGATAGACTTTAGTACAATCTTTAGAGAGATGTTAAAAGAGAGCAATAAGCAAAGAGTGGTATCTAAATTTTTTAATACGCTTATAGAGATTATCTATGAGATAAGCCAAAAGTATAAGTTACCACTTGTAGTAAGTGGTGGAGTCTTTCAAAATAGGATACTCATAAGACTCTTAAAAAAGAGGATACCAGATGCCATAATCCCTAAAAACTTTCTATCTAACGATGGAGCTATTGCTTATGGTCAAGTGTTGTCACTCTTTTCAAAATTTTAAAGTCTAGTAGAGTTACTTTTTGGGTTTACTCTAACTACAGTGTCCACCACCACAGCATCCTGTGTGTGATTTTTCTCTGACATTCATAGCTATTTTGAAATTTTGACCATCTTCAGAGAAAGTAAAATCGTGCTTTTGACAAAACTCTTTGTTCATGTGGTTAACCATATTCATAGCATCTATGAGTGCATCATCTTTATTTTCGTAACTCTTATTGTTTTCAAAATCACTTTTTTTGAAACATCCGCACTCTTTATCTATATTAACTGTAAACATTGTAAATCCTTTTGATATAATTTCTCTAAATATAACAAGAGTTGCTTAAGTAATCTTGATTTTAAGCCTAAATAGGATAAATTTACTCCTAATTAGTAACTAAGGGTACAAAATGACAAAGAAAATAGATACTGACAGTAAAGATATAGAGAGTGTTTGTACATATTGTGGTGTTGGTTGTGACATTACAGCTGAAGTAGAAAACAATAAAATAGTAAAGATTTATGCACAGAAAGATGGCATTGTATCTCAGGGTAAACTCTGCATTAAAGGCAAGTATGGGTACGACTTTGTAGATGCAAAAGATCGTATACGCGAACCTCGCATAAGAAAGTCTTTTTTAGAGAAGAACCCTTATATAGAAGAGCATTATGAAGCAAAGCTTACAGAGTTTGATGCAGAGTTTATGACTTGTGATATAGAGACAGCAACAAGCATAGCAAGCATGAAACTCTCCCAGATAAAGAAGCAGTACGGAGGAGATAGTTTTTGTGCCATTGGTGGTGCTAGAACCTCTTGTGAGAGTGCTTATGCGTTTCAAAAGTTTTGTAGAGAGACCATGGAGTCACCTCATGTTGACAACTGTGCTAGGGTTTGTCACTCTCCATCACTAAAAGGTATGAAGACTACCATCGGTGAGGGGGCCGCTACGAACCCATATAATGACATCTATGAGACAGAGTTTATGGTAGTGATAGGTTCTAACACTATGGAGGCGCACCCCATCATAGCAAACCGCATGGTAGATATGGCGAAGACGCATAACAACTTGGCTGTTATAGATGTGCGTGAGACAAAGATGGCAAAACTGGCTAAGTATAATTGTGTCATCCCTTATGAAGCAAACCTGTTAACGCTAAATATGATGGCATATGTCATCATCAATGAGGAGTTGTATGATGAGAGCTTTATCAATAATCGTACAAAAGGGTTTGAAGCGTTTAAGGAGAGTATCTTAAATGACCCGTATGCAAACCCTAACTTTATGAAGGATGTAGAGGGGTATGAGTACTTGGCGAAGATGATACCAAATATCGCTAGAGAGTATGCACTTAAAAAGTCAATGCTGTTTTGGGGCTTAGGCGTTACTGAGCATCTTGATGGCTCATACGCAGTTATGGCGATAACTCACTTGGCACTTATGACAGGAAATGTGGGTAAAACAGGAGCAGGTCTTATGCCTCTTCGTGGACAGAACAATGTTCAAGGTGCCTGTGATATGGGTTGTCTGCCTTACTACCTCCCTGACTACCAAGATGCACCAACCGTAGGACTCATGACACCACAACTCATGGATGCCATGTTTGAAGGACGCATAAAAGCTCTACTAAATATGGGTGAAGACATTACACATATCCACCCAAATATAGACAAGCTAGACAAAGCGATGGACAATTTAGAGTTTGTAATGGTACAAGAGCTGTTTATGACCGATGTCACTAAAAAAGCCGATATTATTATAGGTGTAAAGTCAGCGTATGAAAAAACAGGTGTCTATGTCAATGCTATGAGAAGACTCCATCTCTCTCAACCTTTGGTGCAGACAGATCTGCCAGATGACTGGGAAGTGCTAACACAGATGGCAGGAAAGCTAGGTGATGGCGAAAACTTTCACTTTAAAACAAGTGAAGATGTATGGAATGAAGTACGAGTTGTAGCACCAAGAAGATTCTCTGGAGCAGACTACTACAGACTAGAGCGTCACCGTAAACGTGGCATGCAGTGGCCTATCTACCATGAAGATACCCCTATTTTACACCTTCTTGATTTCCGTACAGATGATGGTCTTGGGCGATATGTTTACAAACAGTACGAACCGCGAGGGATGATACAGGAGATACTAGACAAAAAGTTTTACAATGACTCTTTGCAAGGCTACTACCTTACTACAGGTCGTACACTAGCACACTACAACAACGCTGCACAGACAAAGAGAAGCTCTAAATTAGATACAAAATATGATGAAGATATCCTCTTAGCACCATTAGAAGATGAAGAGAAGCTAGGGTACCGTGTCATCTTAAAGAGTGAATATGGAGAGAGTGAAGCACTAGCGGTGAAGTTTACAGATAAAGTAAAAGAGAAAACTCTCTTCTGTACATTTCACCACGCAAAAAGTCGCATAAATGCCCTCTTTGGAGATGAGAGTGATGAGCTTATATTGACCGCAAGATTTAAGTCGGTTAAGGTAGATGTTATACCTGTGGGTAATGAGATCGCTTGCGGTTAATATATTTCTCCAACTCTGCTCCGACTGGTTCTCATATTTGGGAACTAGGTAAAATAGAATCTCAAATGATATTGAGCATTTATTTGAGATAAAGGGGACAGGCTACTTTTAACCCAATAATCCTATAATTTTTACTATAAAGGAAATACAATGCCACGCATACCAAGAGGAGAGACAGTAGGAGGAATCTATCATATTATTAACAGAGGTAATATGCGTATGCAAGTCTTTGATGATAAGGATGATTATGAGTATTTTCTTGAATTGCTAGAAAAGGCATCCAAAAGAGAAAATGTAGAGATACACGCTTACTGCCTTATGCCAAATCATTTTCACTTACTCCTCATACCAAAAGAACCAAATAGCCTAAGCAGACTTATGCAATGGGTTATGACCTCTCACGTACGTTACTACCACAAAAAGAACAAAACATCAGGACATATCTGGCAAGGAAGATATAAAAGCTTTATGGTAGAAAAAGAGAGTTACTACACCACGCTGATACGATACATAGAAGCAAATGCTTCAAGAGCTAAACTTAGTAGATGTGCAGAAGATTGGGACTATGGCTCTTTGATGGAAAGAGAACATAAACACAGAACATTATTGTCAGAACCATACATAGAACTATATGAAGAATGGGTTGACTATGTCAATACACCTATGAGAGAAGGAGAACTACATACTATACGTAATTCCGTTAATAGACAAGCACCACTAGGCAATGAAAAATGGCAAGTAGAAACTGCTACAAAACATGGTATGCTATCTACACTAAATCAGAGAGGGAGACCTAGGAAAGATGTATAAAAGTAGCCTGTCCCCTTTATCTTTCCCCTTTATCTTGCTTTATCTCCTTTATCGCTTTGTGCTTTGAAGAAGCATAAGGGTTATGATGAGATGGTTGAGAATTTTCCTGATGTGGAGGAGAAATAATATAATCTAAAAGAAAACCATATGACAATTTGAGATGTTTTTCTGTTTTATTAAAAACAGAAGGTATAATGGTATAAAAATACGAGGAAAAATAATGGAACCAATGAGTATTGGAATAGGTGCTTTAGTATGGGAATCAGCTATAAAACCTATTGTAAGTAGTTTTCAGAAAGAATATACAGAAGAGATAAAAAAATTAATAAAAAGTGGTCTGAAAAAAGCTTTTTCTAAAATACCTCTTCAAAAAAAAGAATTAGAGCTTATAGAAACAGAAGTGCTTAATGAAGATTTAACTATTTTAGAGGACAAGAAGCAGTTTTTAGAATTTTTTGAAAAGAATAAATATATAAATGATATACTAATTGAAGCTAATAGTCGTAATAAAAATATTGATATAACAGTTGAAAAAGGTGTTGGGTATATTCAAAAAATGAATGGAAATATAAGTTTTTAGCATGTCAAATAAAATTGAAGTAGAAAAAGGTATAGGGAATATAGAAACACTTCATGGTAATGTATATATAAATTCAGATGAACTAAAAAGTGATGAAAATATTGTTTCTAACCCATTTAAACTAGTTCATTTTAAAAACCTTGAAAGTAAATATTCAACAGCATTAACTTGTTCTGGATTAGGAGAAACGAATGTTTTGTCTTGTCCTTTCCATCATGAGTATATTTCTCAAATAACTACTCAACTAGACTTAGGATATAAATGTATTATACGAGGAGATAGTGGTAGTGGAAAGTCTTTACTTACTTATCAAGTAGCAAAAAAGTTTTTTGATAACAGTTGGAAAATTTATAAATTAAATAAAAATACTATAAATAACAATACTCAAATATTTTTTCCTAATAATAAATCACTTATAATTCTTGATGATGCTCAAACGATTCCTTTAAATATATTTGAAGAAATTATTGAAAATGCAAATGAAAATAGTTTAGTTTTATTGAATTGGAATAAAGATACTTTAGACAATGAACTATTTCTTAGAAGTTATCCTATTATTGAAATTAGTTCTTCTGAACAAGTAAAGATGATTAGTGATTTTAGTTTTAAAAATAAAGATGATATTGCTGTTAAGTTGAAAAAACTAGGATTGAGAATTGATAAACATGATTGGTTTGATAATATTGATAAACGAATAAAAAAAGCGTCACAAGAAAGTACCCCTTGGTTATTTAATTATTCTCTTACAGAAGGTTGGAGACAAGCCAAAAATGATATGAGTTATTTAAGAGACCAAAATAATTTAGATTTAGTGATGCTTGTTGTGGCTGTTTATCAATTTGTAACTTTAGATAAAGGTGTTTTCAAAGAGGTTATAATAAATGAATTGAAAAATTATAACACTTCAGATGTGTGGATAAGAAAAGCAGAAAAAATTCTAAATGAATACTGTATAGTTGAAGATGAGTTAATTAAGCATAAACATCATCTCTACGCTAAAGAAGTTTTACATATTTTCATAGAAAATGATAAAAAAAATAAACAAAGTCGAGATTTTTCTATAGATTTATTTAGAAGAATTTTATTAAATAAAGAGTTTGAATTTGGCTATAGTAGTATGTTGGAGTTTATTATGTTTAACTATAAATATTGTGAACGAATCTATCAAAAAGAAAAATTCATTGATAACTTAACAGAAGATATATTTAGTAGTTCATTAGCTACAGATACCATAAAAATAAGAAATTTAAATACTTATATTCGTTTTGATAAGGGTACTCTACTCATTTTAAAAGAGAATATAGAAGTTCTTAATAAATGGGTAGTCTCTTGTGACAGGGATACAGCAACAGTTTTACAAGATTTAATCAATACACTTTATAATGAAAAATTCACTACCTTTAATCTAACAGATAATATGCTAGAGTCTCTTTTAAAAAAAATTATTGATTCTAAAATCATAGATAAATCTCGATACTCATCTGTATATGATAGACTTCATCTTTTTTCTAATGATAAACAGAGAAAACTTTGTAAAAATAAACTGGAGACTTCAAATTTTAAATTAGATTTATCTAATCATCATAAAGAAATAGAACATTATCATTTTTCAAATATAATTTCTAATTTAGAATGGACAAGTAATCAGTGGGTAAATGAGTGTATATTACAAAATATTCAAATAATAGCAGATAGATTTAATAAAAACCCTGTAAAAGCGTATAGTTACTATAATAAGATTTTATTTAATCATTTTAGATTAAGTGCGATAATACTTGGATATAAAAATAAAAAAGATACTATTATTGCAAAAAAGCTTATAAGTCTCATAAAATCAGAAGTAATAATAGAAGCCTTTAATTCTGTAAAAGTAGCAGAAATGAATAGCTTTGCAACATTTTTGGTTTTTATATCAATTTATGATAGAAAAAAGATAGAAAAAATTTCTTCTAATATTGATTTTTCTCATTTTAAAAAAATATATAATGAAGAGAAAGAATTAGACCATTATCATGAAAGCATAGTGAGAGTTTTATATAATAAAAAAAGTAAAGTTTATAATAGTTATGTTAAATATCTTATTGATAAACTAGATGTACTTACTGATTTATTGATTGCTGCAAACCCTGAATATTCTTTAGAAGCAATAAAAAATGGAAAAAAGTTTAAAATGCGTTTTACTAGAGATAATAAATATAATTTTATTTTAATTTTTTTACAAGCTTTAGATAAAGAGGAAGAAAATGAAATAATATTGAAAATATTTCATGATTATAAAAGAAGCTATTTTAAATAATATTAGTAACGGTGATAGAAGTAAAAATAAATATGATTTTTTAGTTTATTTATATAAAGAAAATCCTAAGTTACTTAAAGAGATTTTTAATGATAGAGAAAAAGTAGATAAGCATATTCAAAAACTTTATACTTTGTTAAGAGGTACAGTAATGGAAAAGAAAATAGCTTCTTTATATTTTGTGTTTATAAAAGAGTTTACTATTGGAAATGAAGAGGCACTTATTCAAATTGTTAAAAGGTTTCCTTCTATTGGAAAATTCTTTATAAAGGAACAATGAAAAAATGACTACAAAAAACTACAAACCCCAAATCCAATTAGCCATAACCCATTTTTGGAACACAAGAAATAGGCAAAAAGACTCAACAAAAAGTAGCAATCGTTCTGCTGTAACAGGAGGAAAACAACTTGATGGATTCTTAGAATTGCTTTCTGTGGTGGCAATAGATATGGGTATTCCAAAAGAGTGCATATATCTAAAAGGTAATCATATATCAGGATATTTTCGTCCCACTAAAGATTGGGATTTGTTGATAATATCCCCAAATAATAAGCTCATAGCAGTAATTGAATTAAAGTCACAAGTTGGCTCTTTTGGTAATAACTTTAATAACCGAACAGAAGAGGCATTAGGTTCTGCTGTAGATTTTTGGACGGCTTATCGAGAGAATGCTTATCCTGAACAGTCAGCACCTTGGCTTGGGTATTTGATGTTGGTTGAAAAATCAGAAAAATCTACAAAACCTGTTCGTGTTAGTGAACCTCATTTTAAAGTTCTTCCTGAATTTATAGGATGCTCCTATTTGGAAAGATATAAGATTTTATGTCAAAAATTGATGCTGGAGAGACACTATAGTCAATCTTGTCTGCTTTGGTCACAAGATAATGGCTCTTATAGTAGTCTCTCTGATGAAATTTCTATAGAGACATTTATACAGTCATTTCAAGGGCATCTTATTGGACAGTTGAGGGAGTTTAAATAGTCATGACTGCTCGATATAAACAAAACGATAAGGTATTTACAGATTTTCCTGTTGTTCACTATATGTTAAATGAGGTTGGCTATATTGCTACCGATGATTTGTCTGATATAAAAATATTAGAACCTGCATCAGGAGAGGGAAGTTTTGCACTAGAGATTGTTCGACGATTAGAGCAATCATCAAAAAAATTTAAATTTGACTTTATTAACGCACTTAATAGTAATCTCTGTTTTATTGAATTAAACATTGAAAATTTTAATAAACTTAAAAAAAATATAATAGAGTTATTAGAGAGCTTAGGTTATGCGTCTATGCTTATAGATGATTATATTTTTATAAATAGCAACTATTTGATGTTGGAGAGCTTGGAAAAATTTGACTGCATTGTGGGCAACCCACCTTATATAAGACATGAGATAATTAATAAAGATTTAAAAGTGATTTATAGAGATAAATTTTCTACTTTTAGGTATCGTGCAGATTTATATATACTATTTTATGAACACTCTTTAAATTTATTGGCTGATAAGGGAAGAGTCTCTTTTATATGCTCTAATCGTTGGATATATAATCAGTATGGTCAGAAACTAAGAGAGAAAATTGTTGAAAATTATCATCTGGAAAAATTACTAAATATTGAAAAAACCAAACCATTTAATAAGCAAGTAATTGCTTATCCTGTAATTACAACAATCGCAAATCAAAAAGGTAACAAAACTTTATTTTATGAGAATAATTTAAAAGAGATTGACTTTAAGACTATTGACTTTGAGTTAAAAGAAATGCCAAAAGATGTTCATTGGCAAAATTTATTTTTAGATTACTCATTAGAGGATAGTTCCTTAAAAAGTATTGAAGAGCAAGGTTTTACAATAGGTATAGGAGTTGCAACAGGAGCTGATGATATTTTTATAATCAAAAAATCTCAAGAGACAGAGATTGAAGATTCTCGCCTTTTACCACTTCTAAAATCTAATGGTTTAAAAGAAGAGAAGATTAAGTGGGATGGGAGTTTCATTCTCAATCCATTTAATGAGAATGAACTATGTAACTTAGATAATTATCCAAAATTAAAAGACTATTTTGATAAACATGAAAAAAGATTAAAACAGCGTTACATTGCAAAAAAAAGACCCATGCAGTGGTATAAAACTATTGATAAAATCAAAATTGATTTATTAGATAAACCAAAACTTCTTTTACCTGATTTGGCAACGGTAAAGTTTTTACATATAGACAGAGGAGATTATTATCCTCATCATAATCTATATTATATTATTCATAAAGATATAGATAAACTAAAACTTTTAGCAACTATTTTAATGTCAGATTTTATAAAAGAGCAGTTGTCTAAAATTGGAATTAAAATGAATGGTGGATTACCAAGGTTTCAATCTCAAACTTTAAAAAAACTTCGTATTCCTAATATTGAAGCTTTTCCAATATTTGAGCAAGATAGTTTGATTGAAGCTTATGAGAAAAAAGATTTTGCTGTTATGAATAGGCTTATTAGAGCTAAGTGTCAAAAATAGAAAGGCTCATACTAATCTCAGAGGTCTACGAATAAAACTGTCATTGTTACTTTTTAATTTAATGAGAATTACAATATATTATCATCAAAAAAAATATAAAAGATGATAAATATTGCAAATATAATAGATCCAAAAAAGTGCTATGAAGAGATAAGAAAAATTAGATGGGAAAATGGTGTATATTATCCAAGATGTGAAAGTTTTGAAACAAAAAAAAGTGGTTTTGGTTTTCAAAATAAGTACAAACAACACTACAAGTGCAAAAGTTGTAAAAAGAAGTTTGATGACCTAACAGGAACTGCATTTGCAAAACATAATCTTTCTGCTCCTATAATGGTAATTTTTCTCTATTTTTTAGGGCTAAATTTATCAAATAGTCAGATTGCTCAAGAACTTAATCTAAAACAGGGTACAGCTCAAAATATAGCCACAACATTAAGAGGAAAGATTCTCGAAAATAAGCCCAAAGTAAAAATCAAAGGTAAGAGTGAGATTGATGAAGTCTATGTAGTTGTGGGACATAAAGGCAATAGTGAAGCAGTAAAAGCTAAAAATAGAGAACCAAGGGTTAGAAGATTAAAGGGTGCAAGAGGAAGAGGAACGGCACAAAATGATAAAGTGCTTATTGTAGGTGTAATCCAACGAAATGGAAGCTTAACCACCTGACTTCACCTATCCAAAGCATAGGGGTCAGGTGACAACGACAACTTAATCTTCTTTCTGCTATACTACACCAAGGAGTACAGCATGGCAAGAAAACCCCGTATAGGTATCAGGTGATAACGATAACTCTATCACCTCAAACTAAACTTTCCCTGGCTCTCATCCGTCCTCGGTGGTAGCCCCATACTTACGATATAATCACCAAAATACTTCACCAATTCAAGCAAAAAAAGCTATAATCCTCCGTACCCTTTAGGTAATGGGGTAGTGTTTTTAACTTTCACAGAGATGGGTGGGCTTGAAGCTATGATGTTTTTAGCATAGGTAGGGTTATCTCAGTTGAAAGGGTACTAGATGGAAACATTGTTTTCTGTACTGTTTTTGATACTTGGAGTGGTTAGAGTCACGATTATGTGGTTAAGCTATAAAGAGAGTAAAAGGCAAAAGAACACTGATTGCGATAAGTAATCACACTAGGTTAGGAGAAATGCCA
>JAYEHY010000100.1:0-11645 GCA_034659695.1 Campylobacterota bacterium
ATGCTAGAAGAGATAGAAGCCATGAAGCTAAAGCTTATGGAAGAGATAGCTCAACAGGAGAAAGAGATTAGCTATGAGATAGAGAATGGTTATATCAAATTTGAAAAAGATATACTTGCTACACAAAAAAAGCATATGAAGCACCTTTTAGCCTACTTTAGAGAGATGCCATTTTTACACTTACTCTCTTCACCTATCATCTATGCCATGTTAATTCCTGCTGTAATTTTTGATTTGTTACTTTTTATTTATCAGCAAACAATATTTAGAATTTATAAATTTAAATTTGTGAAACGTAGTGACTACATACTCTTCGATCGTCAATACCTTGGATACTTAAACCCCATTGAGAAACTCAATTGTATGTACTGCTCTTATTTTAATGGTTTAATGCAGTATGCTTCAGCTATTGCTGCGAGAACAGAACTTTACTTTTGTCCCATAAAACATGCAAAAAAGGTTGCTTATGAACATCAACATTATCATAAATTCTTCACTTATGGCGATGAAGATGCGTATCAAGAGAAGCTAGAAGCACTTCGCAAAAAATTTCAAACAGATAAAAGTCAATAGGTCACTTTTAGCCGTAAATAATAACCATTGTCTAAATTTCCAAACTCACTCTCTTTAGCTCCTCCATAAAGCATAGCCCCTATAGCGATGGAGGCATCATCACTGATACTGTATTCTATGAGAGGTGAAATGTAACTACTGTGATCTTCAAGAGCATATATCATACTTAATGAACCACTAAAAAGTAAGTTAAATTCATAATAAGCAGATGCACCAACATAGTTTGAAGAGAGATGACGGTTGCTACTTAGTGTACTGTTTTGATGCAGAAGTACTTCACTTAGGGTGTAAGTTTTTGAAGAGTATAGCCACTCTGTCATCAGAGTTAAACCATTTTCAAATCCATAGTCAAACCCCAAAATACCTTGATAAAATGTTTTATCTAAAAGTTTATCTTTAAAATAACCTCCCTCACTTCTCCACTCAATCCCTGTGTTAAAAAGCTCACCTTCTATCTCATAGGCTATCATTTGGGCATCATTGCTTGAGAGAAGATCTAGTGCAATATCTGCAAATCCTACATTTCCTTTAACTCTTCCTGCATACTTATAGCTATCATCATACCGCTTGGCAACGATACCCATAATTTCACTTAGTTCACCCAACGCATAGATATAAGAGAGTGCATACGCTCCATAAATCTGATCAGGTTCAAGTGCAAGTGGATTTCTTGGGTTAAAAAGATCTGTGGGTGTCCATATACGTCCTACACCCATGCTGATTTTTTGTAGACCAAAAACTATATGATGTTTTTCATCAACATAACCTACATTAAAACGGTGTATGCGTCCAAACAGTTCACCGTTATTATAGTTATGAGGCTCTGTTTCTATCTTAAAAGGGGTATCTGCTTTTATGCCTCGTAATGTTTGGTACTCAAAGCTGTTGATATAATCTTCACCATAA
The DNA here is from genome assembly GCA_034659695.1 of Campylobacterota bacterium. Taxonomy (GTDB): domain Bacteria; phylum Campylobacterota; class Campylobacteria; order Campylobacterales; family Sulfurovaceae; genus Sulfurovum. The sequence continues at coordinate 1,480 of JAYEHY010000100.1, forward strand.
TAGTTGTCTATATCTGCGATAATGGTCATAAACCAGTTTCCCTCTTTTATCTTATCACTCAAACGCAGTCGGTTGTAGTTATACATTACCCTCTCTTCAGAGCCGTAGGGTACTTTAGAGAGGGTAAAGTTACTGTTTTCTATGCTAAAATCATGTTCAACTGCCATAAGTGACACATTCAAACAGCATAAAACTATATATTTAATGTTCATCAATAACCACTCCATCATCTAAAATAATAATCCGCTTAGACTGCTCCAATACATACTTATCGTGTGAAGCAAAGATTACCGTTACTTGCTCTTTTTCATTAAGTGTTCGTAACATTTGCATAAGACGCTCACTGTTTTTCGAGTCTAAATTTGCTGTTGGCTCATCTGCCAATATAAGCTTTGGGCGAGAAGCAACTGCACGAGCTACAGCCACACGCTGCTGTTGTCCACCACTAAGTTCAGCAGGAAGTTTGTCTAAAATATTTTCTATCTGTAGAACCAAAGCCAGTTCTAATATGCGTGCTTCTATCTCTTTTTCATCAAACTTTAGCAACTTCATAATAAACCCTATATTCTCACGAACACTCAATACCTGTATTAGGTTATAAGATTGAAATATAAACCCAATACTATGTAGTCTTAGCTTTGCCATCTTCTCTTCACTATAGGCAGATATCTTCTCATCTTCAAAAAATATCTCTCCGCTTGTAGCAGCATCAAGTCCTCCTATGATGTTAAGCAGTGTCGTTTTACCTGAACCTGACTCACCACTGAGTGTAGTGAACTCCCCTTCTTTGAATGTAAGGTTGATATCTGTTAGAGCTTTAACCTCCTTGGGAGTATCTGGGTAGAATGTTTTATAGACATGATTGAGTTTCACAACATCTTTCCTTGTATGATTTGTATGGGTTTTACTTTTTTAAGTACATGAAGAGGCCAAATAACTGAAAGTAGCGTAGCAAATAATACTGCAAAAAAAGCTTGTATAAAATAGTAATACTCCATATCTGCTATGAGGACTGCATTTAAACCAAAGGCTTCCATTCCTGCTTCAAATGTACGTAAATCTACACCCCATATTGACATATAAAGTAGAAGCATCCAGCCTAAAAATGCCCCTAAAATAAACCCAATAAACCCTAAAAGTGCTGCTTCAAGGATGATTTGGTCTCTTACCATTTTATAGGGTGTACCAATAGCAAGCATAATGCTAAATTCACGTAAACGCTCTAAAACAGAGACAAGCATCACACCAAAAATCCCCAATGCTGCAACAATGAAAACAATACTATATGAAGCCAAATTAAATACCTTCATTAACTCTTGCATCTGTATGAGTAAAGGGTACAGCTCATCCCAACGAAGCACCTCAGCATCTTTAAAAAGCATCTTAAGCTCTTTTTGTATCTCATCTATCTGCTCTGTATCTTTAACACGCAGTGCAATCTGTGTAGCAGATGCTTTAAGGTTTAAAAACTCTGATGCCTTTTTCATGGAGACAAAAACTGTATATTCATCTAAAGCCTGATTACCTGTTTTTAAAATACCGCTGATACGAAAAGAGATAGCATTAATTTCACCTACTGAGTCTTGTGCAGTAAAAACAACACGACTCCCTACATTTAACTGAAGTTTCTTAGCCAGTGCTACACCTATAAGAGCCTCTTTACCCCCTTTCCCAAAACTATATTTACCTTTAATAATAAAACTATCAAACTTACCAAAGTGGCGTTCATCTTCTAAAGAGATACCTTTAATGTTTGCTCCAAGTGATTTGTAGGCAGTAGCTATGAGTCCCTCTTGTTGTATGCGTAGACAAACAGAGCTAACACCCTCTACACGAGAGAGTTTATCTCTCCTATCTGAAAGGGAGTCTAGTCTGTACTCAAGACTTTTATGCAAACGATACGACTTCGCATAGAGTGATATCTCTCCAGAGTCACTTCTTATGGTACTGTTTATCATATGACTAACCATTCCATCATAAAGTCCTTGAAGCCCAAGCAACCCAGACAAACTCAAGCCAATCATTAAAATCACCATAACAGAACGAGATTTCCGTCTCCAAAGATTTAACCATGCAAGTTGAGAGACTATAGGGTACATAATTTATACCTCCACATTATCAGTGATGTTCTCTTAAACATATCGCATCGCTTCTACTGCTGTAAGCTTATTGATTTTGGCTATAGGGTAGATAATAGCTAGGAGGTTAAGTAGAAAAATGGTCAATGCATTCCATGTTATGGTGAAGAGGTCAAAGTTCATGGGTACTTCGTCACTTACTACACCATAATCTTTATACATTTCAGCCATACCAGAGATGATTATAGGGTGTAACTCATAATGGTGTGCCACAAGACCTCCTATGATACCCCCTAGCACTACAGAGAAGGTGGCTAACAGAAGTGTTTCAGTGAGTAGCATAAGAAATACATCTTTAGAAGTTAGACCCAATGCCCTTAAAAGTCCTATCTCTCTTGTGCGTGTATAGATGTTTACATAAGAGAATATCATAATCACAAAAAAGATAACCAAGAAAAAAATAGAGATAGAGATGTACCCAAAGATGGAGTCTACTAGCATCGCTTGAACCAGAGCAGAGAGTAACGCTTTCCAGTTAACCACTTCATGGTTTGTAGGGAGTTTAGCTTGCAGTGTGGTTGTTGCTTTATCTATGGAGTTGTTATCATGAAAACTTAGGGTAAAGTAGCTTGCTTTATTTGTACTTTGCATTATGGTATCTAGGTAACTTTTATTGACAAAGGCTGATTGTGAGTCAAAGTCAAAAAGTCCTGTTTTAAAGATGCCTTTTACCCGAAAAAGTTCTGCTGCTATGGAGTAGTCAATAGAAGAGCCTACCATCGCTACTTCACTTCCTAGGCTAACTTTTAGCCGTTTAGCTAAATCTGAACCTATATAGATGGCATGGGTGTCATTGTCATTTAGGTACTCACCTTCAAGTAGTGAACTTTCAAGTTTACTCAGTGCCTTTTCAGATGAAGGTACAATACCCACTACCATACTTCCTACAGACTTCTCATCTCCTGAGAGCAGTGCATAACTCTCAAATCTTGGAGCATACGCTTTGATGGAGATATCATTTCTAAGTATGGTATCTATTTTCCCTGCATCTTCTATGAGGTTTTCATAATTACTCTCTTCTTGATACCCTTTAGCATTCACATGAGCATACCCTGTATAGACTTCTACAGAATTTTTGATAATCTGATAATGACTCCCATCCATAAAAGCCACATACACAATAAACAGTGCCGTAGTAAAAAGACTTAAAAATAGTATAGTAAAACTTCGTCCTTTTGATGCCAATATATTTTTTACTGCCAGTGTAAAGTACATAGGTTTATCTACTGTATCGTTTCAATGCATGTTTTGTAAAGTAAGCGTCATTAATGCGTGTATCAAAGTCTATCTTTTCATAAATGACTTTTGTACTATTTCTCTTTTTAGCTGCATCAAGGGGTTTAAGTTCCATCACCATAGGTATCATGTGTGAGCCGTGTCGTTGAACTTTTGAGAAAGTTAAGACCCTTACTTTTTTCATCATATCATCATAAAAAGTCTCTTTGACAGGAACGGCATTTTTCAAATCAACATCAATTATAATCTTCCCCCAAACCACAGCAGCACTCGCTTTTGGGATAAGTTCTAATGATGCTAAGTTACCTTTTTTTGAAAGTAGTTTTGCTCTGTAGTCCTCTTCTAGTGAACTCTCTTTGACCATATCATCATTGGTAAAGTCACTTCCCATCCAACTTTGAAGCATCACAGAAGCAGGTATCTTGATGGTACGTTCTATTTTAGGTATATACTGCCACATCTGAGTGCCTATTTTTAAAAAAGTGATACCTCTGTCTTTTTTAGGATAGAGTATTTTTATAAAGCTCTTTGTATTACCTTTAGACCAAGACTCTATCTTGACAGTTCGTTGTCCACGCTTGGAGGTAACTATCATCTTCATTGTTGCATACATATAGTCACCACGCAAATTTTTCTCAAGTTTTTTAATGATATTTTGAGCTTCATTGGCATGAACGAAGAAGGTTATAATAAGCAGCATAATTATATATTTCATCAATTGACCCTTTTTTTAATTCACCGTCTTTTCTGTTTATGTTATAGTATATTAATAACTTAGTTAAATCCTTTTGAAGTTCTTCTTGGATTACTTACAATCCCAATAATTAACCCCTATGCTTACTATAATCTCTACTTTTCTACACCATTCTTACCTGTAGTTTCACTATTGTCATCATCATTACTTTCAGGATTAATAACCTTTTCCAACACCTCTTTACCCTCTTTTAGGAAATAGCCTGCTATAGCTCCTAAAAGTCCTATAACAGGGGTGAGTTGCTCTTGTTGGTTAGTCGTTAGAGTTATAAATCCTGCCATAAATAGTATAATAACAATACCTACTAATCTTACTACAGGCTCTTTATTACTAGTTTTGAGATAGTTGAGTATCATCCAGATAGAGAGCAGTGCTGTAATAGCTAAAATCATGACCAAACCTAGATAATAACGCATACTCTCTACATTACTAGTAGATACAGGTGTCACTGCTGTGACTAAGCTAGTACCGTCAGCAGATTCTTTAACACTTTTTACCTTTTCAAGAGCTTTCTTAGTCTCTTGGAGTGTTGTTTCTGCTTGTATATTTTCATTCTGTATATCCTGAGTAAAAGTATCAATATTAAATGTTTCAGCCTGCAAAAATACTCCACTTATCATAAGTGTTACTATAAAAAAGAATGGCTTCATTATAAACTCCTTTTCTGTAGGTTGCTTATATCATTATCTATCTTCTCAATGGTAGCTTGCTGCTTAGCTTCAAGTTCTTTTGTCTTTTTGAGGAGTTCTTTGAGCTTCTTTTTATCAGTTGATTTTTTAATTTTGTTAGATTTCAGTATTTTTTCTATATTCTCTATATTTACCTGAGTTTTATTTTGCTGAATTCTTACTAATGTCTTTTCATTAATCAATTGTTCTAGTAAAGTTTGTCGCTCCAATGCTTCAATTGATCTTTGTTCTTGAATTTGAAAATTTTGTATTGCTTGATGTGAAATAGTCTTAGTTTGATACATAGGGATACCAAATCCCTCAGCAAAGAGTAGTGTGTTGAGAATAAGAAAATAGACAATTATTTGCATAATTTCTCCTTTTATATTGATATCCTATATCATACACGAATTATCTTAATAGCTGTTTTGTCATATTTTTGTCATATCATTATGTTACAATAAAAAATGACAAATTAAATTTATTACAGGAGGAAAGATGATGAAAAAAAGAAACTTGTTTACTCTGCTGTGGGTTATACTATTATTTACAGCACAAATTTATGGTGTTACAGCTCCTACAGGTCTTGAAGATTCAGATGCAACAGACCATAATATTACTTTAACGTGGACAGATACAGAATCTGAAGAGAGTTATACTATCTATCAAGTTACAAGATCTTTAGATGGTGATGAATATACAGAGATCGGTACCTCTGAAAGTAACATCACTATATTTGTTGTTACAAGTGTAAAAGAGGGCTTAAGTACAGTAGCTTTAAGTGAATTTACCACCTACAGATTTGCAGTTGGAGCCAGATATAGGGGTAAGGACAATAAACCTATTGATTCTGATCCATCTACTCCTATTTATGCTACTACAACACATACTTGGGATGGTGCATTACTAGAGTGTATCAATGACACTATGGGACACCCTAGTGACACCATACCTATTCGTACAAAACTAGAAAAAGTTTCTTCATTTGAATGTATAGAAAAAGGGCTTACTGAGATGGAACCTGTTCGAGATTTAAAAAATCTTACTACATTAGATTTAAATCACAATACTATTACTGGTTCTATACCCACATGGATAGGAGAGTTAACAAATCTTACATATCTTAATCTACATACCAATCAATTAAGCGGTAATATCCCAAGCCAAATATGGACATTAACATCTCTGACAAAAGGGTTGGACTTAGGTGATAATCATTTAACTGGTTCCATCTCTTCTGAAATTGAAAATCTTACTTCAATGCAAGGTATAGATCTTAGTTCTAATGCATTAACAGGATCTATTCCTATAGAGATTGGAAAATTAGCTGGAATAACAACAGGCATAGATTTTAGTGATAATAATCTCACAGGTTCTATTCCTACAGAAATTGGTGATTTGGGAAACATAGATGGACTCAACCTCAGTTCTAATGCATTAACAGGTTCTATTCCTACAGAAATTGGAAAATTAACCATGCTTATTAGAGGACTTGACTTAAGCTACAATAATCTTACAGGAGCAATACCTTCTGAGATTGGTGCGTTAGAAAGCATTAATTATCTCTATCTGCATCAAAACCAACTTAGAAATGAAATTCCTTCAACGATTACACAGCTTACAGCGTTAGCTGAAGGGAATGGTCTTAATCTGAAACACAACTGCCATCTATACAACAATGATATTTCAGTGCAATCTTTTATTAGTGACAAATCCTCTTCTTTTAGTGGTTATGCAGCTATTGAAACTACAAATGGAAATTGTCCTGACTTTAACCTTGTTCCTGTTACCAGCTACTTGTTAGATTGAGGTAGTCTTCTTTTAGGTTTTAAATTTATTTTTAAAACCTACTCTTAATATATAATAAACTACTACTTGGAAAAATGTTGATAATCCTTTACCGTTCTCCAGTCACCGCCCCACTTCCAACCGTATTTTTCAAATATTTTGGTTGCCTTGTCATGTTTTAGTAGTACGGCTTTGTCTGCTGATGTAGCGTTTTTATGTACTCTTCTTATGTATCTTACAGACTCCTTATGAGAGGTGTTTCCTCTTCTATTGACATAAGGATTCTCTATGGGGTTGATGTCTATGGCTTTACCATAAGAGTGCTTTGACCACTTTTTGCTACCTGTAGCATTTCGGCAGTTGAAGGCTGATGTGTTGTCTGCTTCTATGGACTGCCAGTCACTCCCTTTGTAGTTACTTACTAAATTCATTTTTCTAATAGGATACCCTATATTGTAGAGTGAATGAAAGATTTCTGTTACCTCTGTAGCTACATTTTTATGCACTATAAGCTCACCCATTTTTGCTTTACCATGGAAGTCTTTGTATTGTAAACGCAAATAACGCAAATCATTTAAAGCAACAGGACAGCCCCTTCTCCATGAGTCTCCTTTTAGCATTCGTTTTTTTATTTCAGGACTAATCTGAGATATATTTGATTGATACTCTGCATAAAGTGAAGTCATAGAGAAAAAAAGTATAAATACTATACATTTTTCTACTAATTTAAAATAATTCATTTTAGGGTTCCTTTTTATAGTTTATATTAAACAATCATAGCATATTAATCTCTTAGAGAGCTAATGATATTATTTTAATAAGGTAGAGTTATCGTTGAAAAGTATTTACCTTTGATTTACACTCTTTTACTATTATCTTAAAACATAAATATCATATAGTAAAAATAAAAAGGAACACCTTATGGAACAATTTAAAACCTATGCCCTCATGATAGGACTTACCCTACTTTTTATCTGGTTTGGTGGGATGATTGCTGGTCAGATGGGGATGATTATTGCTTTTTTAGCCGCAGGTGGGATGAACTTTTATGCTTACTACTATAGTGATACACAAGTACTCAAACACTACAATGCTACACCTGTTGACCGTAACCATGCAACAGGACTTTATGAGATTGTAGAGAGACTTACTGCACGCTCTAAGTTACCCATGCCTGCACTCTACATCATTCCTGAACAACAACCCAATGCTTTTGCTACAGGACGCGACTATGAACATGCAGCCGTTGCAGTCACAGAGGGACTACTCAACTTACTCACACAAGAAGAAGTAGAAGCAGTCATAGCTCATGAGCTTAGCCATATCAAACACTATGATATGCTCATCGGTACAGTAACCGCTACTATGGCTGGGGCTATTGCTATGCTAGCTCAGTTTGGTATGTTTTTTGGTGGAGGTCGTGACAGACCAAATATACTTGTGACTATTGCATTGATGTTTATCATGCCTATGGCAGCAACACTTATACAGATGACTGTAAGTCGTAACCGTGAATTTATGGCAGATGAGGGTGCAGCTAAAATGACAGGACACCCAGAGTGGCTACAAAGTGGTCTTGCTAAACTGGACAACTATGCAAGAGGTATCTCCATGCACGATGCAGACCCACAAACAGCTCATATGTTCATCATTAACCCTTTTACGGGAAAAGATATGTCATTTAAACAACTTTTCTCTACACATCCAAGTACACAAGATAGAATAGCTAAGTTAGAAGAGTTAAAATAGAAAAGTTAATAAAAATGTAGTTATACTACTTCTATGAAAATAAAAAAACTATCTACTCTAACCCTGTTACTAAGTAGCCTTTTACTCGCAGATGGTGTTGACAACAACAGCACATCGCTAAATCTTGATTTTGAAAGAGAAGGTGTATGGTCATTTTTACCTTACGCTTTTTCATCTGACTCTGCTGGATTCACTGCTGGTATCGGAGTCATTGTACAAGGGTTACTTCAGCCTCATACTACCTTAGTTGCAACACTATTTGGAGGTGAAGAACAAGAAATCATCACTAATGGTGAAGCAGATACATCAAATTTTAGTGGTGGTTTAATTGCTTTTAATAACTTAAAAGTACCCTATACAAATAGAGTTTTTTTCTCAGCTTTTGGGTATATGACTACGAACCCTAAAGAAAATATCTATTTTGACAGTTCACATCAATCAAAAATGAATGATGTATGGGTAACATCTACTGAAAATAACTTTTTTACTGCAACACTTAAGTATGTCCTTCCCTTAGGAGAAGGCTTAAACAACCCTGGAGGAAAATATAATCTTAAAAATGGTTTTGCCATAAATCGTGAAGGGTACGGAAATCGAACACCTTTTGTCACAGGTCGTACAGAAGTAGGATTAACAACATTTTATCAAAATAAAACGATCAACAATACTCAAAATGCAGTATACTTAAATGATGCACCCCTAGAGTGGAACTCTTCTGGATTAAGACTCTTTTTATCTCATAACAATACAGATTATAAAAATAATCCTTCACGAGGATATAATTTATATGCCCGCTATTCAAAAGACTTTGGTTCAGGTGATAGTTTACAAAGTTGGGATTTTTTGGAGTTTAAGGCAAGTAAATATTTCAACTTAAATACCTTCTCTTTCACACAACAAAATGTTTTAGCATTTAACTTTTGGACTGCTCACTCCTTTAGTTGGGAAAATGACAATGAATTTTCACCAGGTGTAGATATGCATCGTACTCCACTAAGCGAAGGTGCAAGACTAGGTGGTTTCATCCGTATGAGAGGTTACAATCAAAATAGATTTATAGATAAGTCTGCTATTTATGCCTCTATGGAGTACAGAGCAGTTATAAACTACAACCCCATCAAAAATGGTCTTTTTGGAGAGTGGATTGCTGAGCATGTTCCTATTGATTGGTTTCAAGTTGTTGGCTTTGTAGAAGCAGGTAGAGTACATGATACATATAATTTTGAACTTTTACAAGATTTGAAATATGATGTGGGGGTAAGTTTACGTGCCATGGTTGCTGAACTACCTGTACGTTTTGACATTGCCTATGGAGAAGAAGGGAGCAACATGTGGGTAATGATTAAGCAACCATTTGATTTTTAAAATTACATCACAATAGTGATGTCGAACTGTCCAAATAGTATCTGTCCCAAAAAATGAGTGATTTTAAAAAACTCCACTCATTTTCGCTTGTTTTAATTCCTCAATAGATTATTACATTTTTTTTCGCTAAAAAGACTCTTCTCACTTATGCTCTTGCGTAAGAGTATCTCACCTCTACTGTTTATCAACATGTGTGATACAGATAGTCTACACACAGGCACTCTAGGAGCATCATAGTCTTCAAACGAAACACCATTTATGCGAAAAATATAAATATCTCCCTCCTTTTTATAACGAATCTTTCCATGGTAGTTAAGAAACAACATGGAGACCTCAGCAGGTGTATCTATGGTTCCCAAAAATGCCAAAAGATTTTTTCTAGAAACGATAGTATATACCCTTGAGTGCATATCAAGATAGTGCAAATTATACAAATTATAATAGCATTAGCATCACCTGACCCCTAAC
>JAYEHY010000101.1:0-1813 GCA_034659695.1 Campylobacterota bacterium
AAATAGATTTAATTTAAAAGAGGAGTTAATGTTTGCAGGCATAAAGCCTGCAAGTCACTACTAGAGTGGAGTTACGTTTTCAGCTTGTGGGCCTTTTTGACCTTCACCAACTTCAAATGTTACTGCTTGACCTTCAGTAAGTGTTACACGCCCACCGTTGTCATTATTTACTTGACGGAAATGTACGAATACATCTGCTCCACCATCATTTTGTTGAATAAAACCATAACCTTTTTCGTCATTGAACCATTTAACAGTTCCGTTTACTAATGCTGCCATTGTTGTACCTTTTGGTAATAATATTCACTTATGGGGTATCCCTAATATAAGCGGAATCCAAATCGGTGAGAGTCTTTCGGGTTCTAGCAGAGTTTATAAAGACACTGTTAACACACGAAAGATGAACTCGAACCTCATCTTTCATCGCATATATTGTATCTTCTTTTCTTAGGGTTAAGCTTATTTATTTAATAAAATTAAATTAAATAAAATATTTATTTAAAATTCAAAAGAATGTTTCAGAACAGTAATAATAAATTTGATAGATTACAACATGCTGATAATATTATTTATGGTTAATCATAGATTTTAAAAATTCTTCTCTTTTTTGAATACCAAGCATTTTATCTATAGTTAAATCAGGGTATATACCATCGATGCCCTTGCCCTCATCTCCATGACATCCCCCACAAATACTTGTATAAAACATCGCAGCATTTTTAGGGTAGGGTGAAGTACATTTTTTACCAGAAAATTCCATTACGTAACAAGCAATCTTTTGAGTATCTTCTTCCGATGCAAAACCACCTTCCATTTCACCACCCTTAAAGTTTAGTATATTGGAACCATGATTAATAACTTTTACTATATAAGCTTTAGTATAGGCATCATTATCTATAAGTAAAAGTTCATCTTCATAATGTGTAGCGGTAGTATGTGTTTTGACATGTTCATTGTACTTTGTGTTTATTGGTGTTTTAACTTCATCTGTATTACGAAAAAATGCATTATATAGTGTATAAAAAAGAATAATTAATATGGCAATGTAAGGTATGTTCTTTTGCATTATAAAATCTATCATCCTTTCATAAATTTAGATAATAGAGTAGAGTCTATTTTTTATCCACTCTATTTCTTTTCTAATATATAAAGTATTAGTGTAAGAAGTCGTTTTGTATGGCGTGTCATTAAAGTATGTTTGTTAGCTTAAGAAAAATATCGTTTATCTCTTTTCCTGCTTTTTTTGCTAGTTCTTCCGCTTCAACTTTAGAATCCTTATATAATATAGAAAACTCTTTTTGTTTCTCATCCCAGAGGTCTTCACCATCCATTTTTGCAAGGTGAGCTTTGAGAGCCATAGTATCTAGGTCTACCTCTTTGGTTTTTTTAGATACTTTTTGAGCAAACTCTTCTGCACCATGTTTTATTTGTTCTACTTTGTCACGTGCTTCCATCATCCCTAAGTGACCTTTGAGTTCTGCTTTACTTTCAAAATCATCGTATGCAACTTTAAGTTTATCATTTACATTTGAAAAATGCTTCTTTAGGTCAATCCAAACTTCTCCTGTCTCTTTATTAAAGTCATCACTTAGTGCCTCTATTTTATTTTCAGCATACTCTAGTGACTTTTTTGACTCTTCTATTATCTCTTTAAACGTTTTATCCATTTTGTATCCTTTTTATAATATATTTATCTCTAATGAGTTATTTATAAAAGTAAATAGCTAATAATAGGTACTATTATTCCGTTAGAATCTACTTTTACTCTAATTGTTTGATAATCTACACTCATTCCCATGTCATCATAGGCTAT
>JAYEHY010000101.1:1913-11402 GCA_034659695.1 Campylobacterota bacterium
TAGAGACATCCCAATCACCTATATCTTGATTAAAGTTTTCAGCTCTTAGAAACATACTAGATAAATATAATACCTTAGAAGTATCCCAGTTTTCTATATCTTGGTTAAATGCTGTTGCATCGTAAAACATCCCATTCATAGTTGTTACACTTGAAACATCCCAGCTACTTATATTATTATTAAATACAGTAGCTCCAGTAAACATCATACTCATATCTTCTACAAATGATACATCCCAATCATCTATACTAAAAGTAAAAGTTAATGCTGTAGCATTATAAAACATACTATTCATATTATTTACATTTGAAAGGTCAGGATTATCATAGGCATGAACAACTAAGTTTGAAGCACCAGAAAATGCACTTCCCATTGTTTTCCACTCTTGTGTTCCCCATTGACTAACAGAGGTGATTTTTTCTTTGTCTCCTTCATTATGAAAGTAAATTGCAGGAAAAATACCACCAATAGCTATAGTATAGGTTCCCTTGTTAGTATAGTTACAAGTAAAATCTCCTGTTATTCCTGTATGTTCATATGTTCCATCCCCCTCACAGTCTACATTATAATTATAATCACTTGAATAAGTAGGATGTGTAGGAATATCAAATTGAAGGTCTGAAGATGAACCATTATTATCGGTTTTTACAGTAAAAGCAAATGCCTCAGCAGGATAAGCAGGACGAGCAACACTATTTATTGTAAGTAATATACTTACAATGAATAGTAATATTATTTTATTGATTGATCTTTTCATCATTAACTCCTTTTAATTAAATTAGCATAAATTAACTTAATAATAGTAATGAAGAGAAGATGGATTAAGAAGAGTAAACATGTTGATTTGATAACCAGTCAGTTAATGTCATCAGTTCATCTGCTGACTGAGGCTCTGTATATATCACATCTGCAAGACTTTTGATACCCATAGAGAGTAGGTACTGTAAATTATCATCAAATGTTGCATTTTCTATGATAAAAATATTATCTTTGTGTACTTCAAACATAAATCCACCATTTGGTATAGGTGACATAGAGAGTGTAACTGTGTAGTGGTCTTTTATAATGCTCTCTTTTTGTGAGTACATTAACCCTATGTTATACCCTTCTTTTGCAAACCCTTTTATGGCTACTACGAGTACTTGGCTGTTTCCTTTTTTTGAAGAGTTGAAAATACCTACAAGTCCCTTAATTGTACTGTAACCAGGGATTTTACAAAAAAGATACTCAAATATATCTGCTAGCCTTGTTTTGACTAACCATCCAAGTAGATAGAGTATGATTAAAAAGATTAAAATAACAAGCATACCCCACAAAAAGGCAAATTTTTCAGGTTCAAATCCTGTTACCCTAAAAACCCAACCTACAATATTGGCTAACTTTCCATAAAGCCATGTTACGATAATCATAATACCTGCTATAGGTAAGAGCCAAAAGAGTCCTTGTAGTGTAATCTTACTAAAGTGTTTAATTGCTGAGTTTTTAGTTTTCATTCATATATTCCTTATTTAGTTGTTTTAAGAGAAAATTTACCGATTTCTTCTAAAAAGGTAGTAGCATAGGAGCCTTTAGGTAAGTAAAATTCTACGGTTAGTTTTTTCGTATCATATGTATAAGAAGTCTCTACCTCTTTTGGCCATATCCATGCAAAACGTCTGTCACCTTTCAATGCACTAAGCTCAGTATCATCATAAGCCTCTTCAAGATGAAATGCATCACTTTTTGCACGTGGAGCATTTGCACCACAGAGGAGTCCTGTCGGGGCTATTTTTTTCTGCTCAAATGTTTTTGCACTTTGTGTCATATCTTTAACATAATCTATTTTGCCAAATGGGTAGGGCATAATAATATCACCTAAAAAGATTTTAAAAAATTGAGGTTGCTTTGTTAAAACTTTTACAAGTTCTACAGGATATTGTAGTTTTTTAGCTGCTTCATCTACTTTATACTTTGCAATAATAGTAGAGAGCTTTACTCTACTGCTTAGCCATTTATTATAGAGATAACTCTGATAAGCAGAGACAAGTAATTTTTCTTTACTCCCTTTTAATCGTTTTCCAGAGTGTGCTATCTCTTTACCTTGAAGAAAAGAGTGGCTATCTTCACCAAAACGTTGATACCCATAGTAATTAGGGATACCAGCTACTTGCATCTTTTTAGCTGTAGTAGTAAAAAATTTTGCATCTTTATCGTTAATATTATGTAAGACTATAGAGAAATAATTACCCTTAAGATGACCTATCTTGATGGGTGCTTTATTGTATGTACGTTCAAGTATTTCTATTTTATCTGTTGTAAGATTTTTATTGAGCTCTTTTTCATACTTTTTAGGTAAAGATACATACTGTATAGTAGTGGCATTTTTATCTTTCAGTCCTGCATAGCCTATGTCTCGTTCTTGAAGTCCTGTGGCTTTAGCAAGTACAGTAATAAGTTTCCATGTACTCATATCAGTTTTTTTAATCTTAAGTATGAGATAGTTACCTGTTCTAGTAGAAGTGTATAGAGGTACTTCCTCTACAAAAAATCGATCAACGGTTTGTTTAAAGTCAAATGACAAAGGGGTATGGTTATAAGCGTAAATTTTAATATGATTCATAAAAGAATTATAGCAAAATTATAATGTAACTACTTTATAGAAATATGAAATTTTATTATGAAAATTAATCTTAGATATCAAGGTTTAAAAGTTTTTGAGGGTAGTCAAATAACGTGAAGTAGCTTTTTATAAAAGGAGGAAGAATAAAAAGTTAGCATATTAGATATCTAAGATTAATGAAGTATATCTAAATAAGATAAAATTAGTCTTAATTAGAAAAAATCTAAATTTTACGTATTTTTGTTTTAATAATTATTTTAAGGTTAATTTTAAGGTTAATGCATTATAATCCCATCCACAAAACGCAATGGAGAGTTGGGAGAGTTGGTTTAATCCGCGCCCCTGCTAAGGGCGTGTAGCTTCACGGTTACCGAGGGTTCGAATCCCTCACTCTCCGCCACTCATTTACAAATCCCAATACAGCACATTTATTAAGTTGAAATTACTACTATAGCAAAAATCTTAGAACTATTTACTATTTTAAGAAATACCGCTCTTTTTTATCAGTTTATTTGACGTACTTTGCATACATTTCTAATGTGAAGTACAACCTTCTATAAAGTGTATTATACATTTTACTATTATCAAGTAGCATATGGCTTTTTAACTTTTACATGATAAAATCATAGTAAAGTACATATTGTATTTATCTATAGTTAGGAGGAGTTAAGTATGAGAAAGATTATTTTATTATCAGATGGTACAGGTAATGGAGCAGCAAAAAAAGAGAGAACCAATGTTTGGAGACTTTATAATGCATTAGATTTGCATAAATCTGATCAGGTTGCTTATTATGATGATGGTGTGGGTTCTGAAGAGTTTTTACCTTTACAAATACTTGGTGGAGCATTTGGTTTTGGGTTAAAACGTAATGTATTGGAACTTTATAAATTTCTCTGTAGAAATTATAAAGATGGAGATAAAATTTATCTTTTAGGTTTTAGTAGGGGAGCATTTACAGTTCGTATACTTGCAGGGCTTATTGCACGTTGTGGTCTTTATACTGATTATACTAGTGAGACAGACCTTGATGAGAGAGTAAAGAATAACTATAGTCTGTTTCGTACAGGTTTCACACATCGAGGCTTAAGTAAAATATATTTTATACTTAATGATGTGCATGAATATAAAGATGGGACGCTTTTCCCAGAGATAGAGTTTATTGGTGTATGGGATACTGTAGATGCCTATGGATTTCCCGTAGATGAGATTACATCGTTTTGGGATAGATTTATCTTTCCTATCTATTTCCCTAATCAAAAACTTTCTCCGAAAGTAAAAAGAGCAAATCAGGCACTCTGTATAGATGATGAACGACAAACTTTTCATCCTATATTATGGGATGAATGTGATGAGTCAGCACTTGAAGCAGAAGGGAAAGTAACAGCAAATAGAATAGAACAAGTGTGGTTTTCAGGTGCTCATAGTGATGTTGGGGGTGGATATCCTATGAATAATCTTGCTTTAGTCTCTTTAGATTGGATGATAAGTAAGATAGAAGTATCAGAGTCAAGAACTGATGGTTTAATATTTATTTCAGGTATACGAAATGAGATACACAATCAGTCTGATTGGCATGGAATACAACATAATCCCCGTTCAGGTGCAGGGGCTTATTACCGCTATAAGCCACGTATGATTAGTGAATTTTACATAAATAAGGAGGGTAATCCTATCAATAAAATACCAAAAATCCATTTTTCCGTATTAGAACGTATTAAGGATAATGTAGTCACATACGCACCACTGGGGATACCTGCTGATTATGAAGTAATTTCAACAGAAGGTATGAAAATAGATACTTATGAGTCTGATGAACAGAAAAAAAAGAGAATGGCATTAACAGAAGAGGTTATGGATATTGTAAATAGTAGAGTAAAACTTTACTACGGATTACTTTTTACCACATTGATATTGTTAGGTTCAAGGTTCTTTCTTGAGTGGAGTCCGACTATGGAATGTGAGGGAGTAGGATGTATTTTAAAACCATTATCAAGCCTCCTTCCTTCTTTTGTTGTTGATTGGTTTGATGCATTAAGTCAAAACCCTTTATGGTTGTTTATTTTTGGAGGGACATTTGGTATATTGTTTATGAAAAAAACGAGTTGGTGGCATGAAACTAAAGTAAAAATGATGCAAGCCTGGAAAGCATTAAAAATGTAGTTTTAGGTGAATTCTAATATAAAATAGATAAAAATTTTAGAGTATAATACGTATAAAAATATAGAAGGTATAAAGAAGATGAATAAATATAGTATGGTAATTATGTTTTTAACGGTTATGATATTTGCAAGAAGTGAGCTTTTCCCTATTAAAGAGTGTGCCGCATTTAATAATATGAAACATAGTAAAAATACTCACAACATCACCTTGGATATAAAACAGAAATATACCGTTTTAAAATTTTATAAAGGACAAGCTCTTATTTTGGTAAAGGGTGAGAATCCTTCTCAACGTTGGGTAGATGAGGAATGCTTTAAAGGTAAAAAGGAGAGAAGGAAAAAGAGTAATTTAGATAATACTAATAAATATGAAGAGTTATCTAAAAATAATCTTCTAGCTTTAAGTTGGCATAATGCTTTTTGTGAAACACATAAATATAAAAAAGAGTGTAAGAGAAGTATCTTTTCATTGGGTAAAGTTCCATACAAAGAGAAGCATTTTGTCTTGCATGGTTTGTGGCCACAACCTAGAGATAATCTATATTGTAATGTGAGTCAAAATTATAAATCTATGGATAAACATAAGCAGTGGCATAAACTTCCAAGTTTAGGCTTAAGTAGTGAAGTGATAGAAAAACTTAAAAAAGTAATGCCTGGGTACAAATCTAACTTACATAAGCACGAGTGGATAAAACATGGCACCTGCTATGGTACAGATGCAAATACATACTATGCACAAGCAGTAAGTTTAGTAGAGCAGCTAAATAGTTCAAAAGTAGGTCTATTTTTTACTAAAAATATAGGTAAGCATGTAACACTTGAACAAGTGAGAGCAGCCTTTAATAGAAGCTTTGGCATTGGTAATGGTAAACATGTTGAACTAAGATGTAAAAGAGGAATGATCACAGAGCTTTGGTTACATTTGGGAAATGGAGATGATGATTTGAAAAAACTGTTAAAAAAAGGTAAAAATGTACGAAGTCGTTGTCAAAAAGGATTTATAGATAAGGCAGGCTTTTGAGTAGTAAAGTAGAGGTAGTAGAGTTATTAAAACATACGAATGTCTTTTTAACAGGTGGGGCAGGGGTAGGAAAGAGTTATATTACCAATGAAGTTATTTCAGATTATCGAAAATCTGGAAAACAGGTAGTCTCTTTAGGCTCTACAGGTGTGAGTGCTGTAAATATAGGGGGTTTTACCATACACAGCTTTTTTGTATTTGGTATCTCTTCTACATTTGATGAGTTAACTGTAAGTGATAAGAGAGCAAAAAAAAGGTTACTTGATCTAAAAAAAATATTAAAAGCTACAGATTTAATTATTATTGATGAAATTTCTATGGTAAGTACAAATTTACTAGATATGATAGCCTATAGACTAAATGCATATGGATATTTAGGTAAATTACTTTTAGTAGGTGACTTTTTTCAGTTACCGCCTATAGTAAAACAGGTAATTAAAAATGATATTTTTGGAAATAAACTTTATGCCTTTGAGAGTATGGCATGGGAGCGTTTTGATTTGTCTGTGATAGAGTTGACCCAAATGAAGCGTACTACTGATGCAGAGTTTACACATATACTCTCAAAGGTACGTAAAGGGTTATGTGATGAAGAGGTTATAAACTATATGTATAAGCTTTGGAATAGACAAAATGTAGAGCAAGACCCTACATACCTTTATGGTCGTAATCTTGAAGTAGAACGAACTAATAGAGAAAAACTAAATAAGCTAGAGGGTGAAGAGACTATACTTTTTGCAAATACTGATATGTTTGCTAACGTACATGAAAAAAAGTTATTAGGATGGATAAATATGTTACCTGTCTCTGAGCAACTTACCCTAAAAGTAGGTGTACCCATACTCTTTACAGTTAACAAATGGGGGAAGTTTGTCAATGGAGAAAGAGGTATACTTAGAACCATAGAAGATGACTATCTTATTGTAGAAAAGGATGATACATTTGTTAGAGTAGAGAGGCATGAGTTTGATTTAGTAGATATGTTAGTTAAAGATGATGGAACTGTTGAGACTATCTCTTTAGCGACATTGTCTCAATTTCCTATTAAATTAGCTTATGCAGTAACGATACATAAATCACAAGGTATGAGTATTAATAATCTAATTTGTAATGTAGATAATATTTTTGCACCAAGTCAGTTTTATGTAGCAATATCGAGAGCTATTGACCCTAAAAAATTAAAATTAGATTTTAATAAGGGAGATTTATTAGATTATTTAAAACGTGTTATTCATGTAGATAAGCGTGTAACTGAGTACTATATCTCACTAAGCAATCAGCAAAATTAGTTTCATAGTTTTAACTATGAAACTACGAAATAAAAAATATTAATCTTTATATAACCTTGCGTATAGTTTCTTTTCTTCAAAATCAATTCTTTCTGCTAATACACCAACTATTTCATTAAAAGTTTTGAAAAATACATCATCAAGTTCTTCATCAGGACGAGTATATTTAGTTAGAAAAGTCATTAAAACATGTTTTGTCCCTTTAAAGGTTGTGGTAAATTCATTTATAAGTTTTTCAGTTTCATGATCAAGTTTATTGGAATCCTTTAATAATCTATAAAACTCTATATCTTCATCCATTATGTGATCTACAGCTAGTTCATTTAAAGCGACTAACTCTTCTTTAGCCGTGGCTAAATCATTTTTTGAAAATGCAGCAATAACTTTATGAGCAATAACTACTATCTCTTCATGTTCATTTTTCCACTTTATAGCAAGTTTTCTATGTTTTGATGAAAAAAGTGATCCAAATATATTTTCAAGCATTTTTTCTCCTTTTATTACAATTATTATAGCTAATAAAAATAAAAAATGATATAGGTATAGAATATATTCTTTTAATATAGTCAAATTCCCTCTTTATGGTAATTTTTTTACTAAGTTTGTTAATCTCCTATGAAATGAGTTGACAATCAAGATATTTTGAACTAAAATAAAAGAAAAGGAATATATTATGAAAGAAAAAATTCAAGAAGTTATTCATTATGTCGAAAAGACAGATAAAATTTCTCAAGAGAGTAAGCCACTAATTTTAGATAAGTTAAATGAGTGGAGAAATGAAGAGAGTGCTATTAATGATATTGCTGTAAGGTTTGAAAACTGGTGGATGGAGATGAAACCTATCTTCGATGAACTTGGTTGGAAATAGTGGATTTATTTACACAATATACCTATGAAAAAAAATGGATGAAAACTTCTCATAAAGATGCACTTAGAATGATAGAAGAGGAGATGCCTGAGACAGACTCAGAATCAACACTAAATTATATTTTAACAGAAACCAAAAGAGGAAAGACTGTTACCCTTGGAGCGTGTAGATTTAAAGCAGAGTAGTGAGCTAAGGTAGTAGAGATGTGGAGGGTTACCAAGAACCTCCACCTCCACCACCACCGCCTCCTCCCGAGAAGCCACCGCCACCTGAAAAACCACCGCCACTGCTACCACTACTTTGTGGTGTTGTAGCAGCACTCTCTACAGAACTAGGAAAATTTGCTAAATAAATTCTATTGCCATGATACCAATGAGGTGTTTTTACATTGAGTACATCATAAAAGCTCATCCAGTGACTGGTCTCTTTAAATAGTATTGCGTAAGGTAGCATCTTCTCAAGATAGAGTGGATCTTGTTCTAAACGCCTTTTTATCTCATCTTCTTTAACTTTTGAAATAAACTCTTTTAAACCTAAGAGATGTGTACGGGTGTAGGCACCTTTTTGTGTGTACCTACCTATGCTTCTATATGTTAATATTAGTGCCATAATTAAAATAGCAAGAACTCCAAATGGTCCTATGAATAGTTCACTCAATACGATAGTCTCCTTTAATAGATCATACACAGGTATTATTCCCATTAGAGCAAATATTATGCCAAGGATTCTATTGAACCATTTAGTTGAGAGAAACATACTTAACCCCACACCTCCAAAAATAAGAGGAAAGATTAAAAGAGAAATCACCTTCATCCCATAGGTATCTAAAAAATGATAAATAACTAATGCTAAAACAGGTACAAGAGCTAAGATACTTTTCCAAAGAAAACTTTTTCGTATGCGTTTTGGATTTTCTACCATATATCCATCTGAGACACACCAGAGGTAAAGTTTGTCATTAATCTCACTAAAGCCATCCTTGAGTGTTTTAGCTTTTGAAGTTGAACCAGCCGTCATACTAAAACTTTTACTTTTCTTAAAAAGTACTTGGTTAAGTAAGTACTTCTGATCTAAATTTAATGCTTCAGTACTTTTATGCGTGCGCTTAAGTAGTGGGTCTGAATATTTCTCTTTTTGGTGTATCTCTAAGTAGCCAAGCTGTGCAAGTTCTAAAACTGCTGCTGAAAAGTCTTCATTATCTGCAAATTTATCTAGTACAAGTCCTGATTGTAGTAGACTCAAATTTTTAGGAGGTTCATACTTTGTGGCTATTGAACGTTTGTCTACAAAGCCTGTATGTCTCTTAAATATTGTATAAAAGTAGAGTAGAAAACCACCTAAGGCACCCCAGTGTGAAATACTTAGTAACCATTCATTAAACGTAGGTTCTGTATTTTTTAGTCCATTTTGATTTAAGGTATTGCTAGGGTATGCTAATTCTACTGTAGTTCCCTCAAAAGGCAGTAAACTACCTACTTTTACTTGTAAATGTAGTGGGTTGACCCAGTGTGATGTTGCTGTAGAGTTTTTTGTACCAAAACTTCCAGTAT
>JAYEHY010000102.1:0-2208 GCA_034659695.1 Campylobacterota bacterium
ATAAGTCTTCAGGTATTTTAACCGTATACTGCATAATCAAATCTACATCATCTGATACTCTACTGTTACAATAATAATGCACTGCACCACCACCTGTAAGGTATGCTTTTACTGGAGTTTGTTTATGTGAGTCTGGTATCTGTTTGGCTATCTCACCCATCATCTCTATAATGGCTTCTTTAAAACTATGCGCTATCACTAAAACCTACCTGTCATTTTAAACTGATTAAACCTAGCCATGTCTAATCCATTTTTGAGTCCATATATACGTGCTAACCCATTACCTGTTTCATTTTTATTGCCATGATATAGACCCACATTTACTTTACTCTTAAAAGAGAGTTGAGTCATTTTGTTGGTTAAAAAACTGTAAAGGTATGATGCTCTTGCTCTAGCAACTTTGGATAATGTAGTATCATGAGAGAGTTCAACCCAAACTTTACTATCTCGACCAGACACAAGTACTTCATAGAGATCTTTTTCAAAACTTCTCAATGAACTATAGTATGTTTCATTCTCAAGTAATCTCTTTAAATCTTTATTGTTGTTCATGTTGAGTAGCTTCTGAGCTGTTTCATAATCTAGTGTTTCTAGCAGTTTATAAAGCTTGTCTCTATTGCCTGTTTTCCAGTCTCTTAATGTTCTTTCAGGTACATCTAAGAGTTTATGCATTTGTTGCTGATTCATAGATATTCTTTATATTTTACTTAATTATAGGCGAATATCGCCGTTTTGTCAATATGATATATTTAGTGACTACTCAAATGTCTTTCAGGGTCAACTTCTCCAAGTAGAGTTTTAGTAGTCTCTGCTATATCCCTTATTATAAAACGACTGACGTCAAGAGCCAGTCTTATAGGTTATAAGTGTCTAATTTACAACTCCTTATTTTGTGGAATAAGCTTAGGGAAGATATAGGATGCAAAGTGAGCATTAAATTTTAGACGTATCGCACTTTTAGGTGTGGTGGTTAAACGTACTGAAAATATTTTTCTATCAATTAAAGATGAATATAGTAATAAATCATGTGCTAAAGGGATCTTTGACGGTATCTTTGAAAAAGGGTACGAGGTCAATCTAAACTTAAAGAGCTTAATTTTAAAAAGTTATAGTATAATTCAAATAAATTAAATAATTAAGGATTTTATAATGGATAAAAGCTTATTTGTATTTTTAGCTGTCGGTGCAGCATTATTTTATTTTGTCACTACATTTGTAAGTGATATTCAAGAAGAAGATACTAGATACCAAAATGAAGAGTATCAAGAAGATAATAAATTTAATAAGTATCAAACTACAGATAGTATTGGGCAGAGTATTTTAGATCTTACTGGAACTGATGCTAAAACACAGTTTAATGCATGGAATAAAAGTAATCTTAAGTATGAATTTTTAGAATTATTCCCAGACTTTGGTGAAATGAGAAAATTTGCTCAAGAGAGAACAAGAGGGGATATTTTACAAAAAAAGCTCCTTCGTACTATTAATACTGTAGAGAATAAATATTTCTCTGGAACAATCACTGCAGAAGGAGCTAAGCGAATGCTTAGCTCACTATAAGAAAGGGAATACTCTCCCTTTTTTGATTATCTACAAGGATTAATCATCTTATTTCTGTCTGAGTAAAGGTAGACTTCTACTCTTCTGTTTAAGCCTCTATTACTTGCCGTGTTATTTGGTGCAATTGCTTTGTTGTAAGAACAACCTTTTGTTGTTGGATATCCATTTACAGCGAGTATGCGTGCTACGGTATTGGCTCTTTTTTCAGACAAATCTTTGTTGAATGTATAACTTCCTTGGTCATCTGTAAATCCTGCAACACCTACAATAGTATTTGGATATTTTTCTAAAAGTTTAGCTACTTTTCTTACTTTATATTTAGCACCTGATTGTAGTGCAGATGATCCTGATGAGAACATCATATTGTCTCTAAACATAATTTTTACATAAGTACTTGTTTTAGATACAATAAGATCATTATTTGGATCAAGTGCAGCAAGAGGGTCATTGTTTACTCCTGTTCCAAGAGCATGTGCTATCTCATTTGCCTGTTGATCCATACTATATCCAATAGCACCGCCTGCTGCTGCACCTATGGCTGCACCAAATAGAGCATTTCTCCCACTGTGACTGCCAGAGTTTGCTCCTACTATAGCACCAGCCATTGCTCCTAGCAGTGCACCACCTGTAGCATTACTGTTGCTACTC
>JAYEHY010000103.1:0-11161 GCA_034659695.1 Campylobacterota bacterium
ACAAATCATTTAGTGATTTGTTGCACTGTGTTTTAACACTTGTAATTCTTGTCATTTTATTTCCTTATATTTTTAATAATATATAGTAATATATTAATGTTAAATAACTGTTAAGTATTTAACTTATTAATAAAATCTATGTATCTCCTCCATAATATTGGAAAACTCTATATCTTCACCCTTCTCTTTGAGAAATTCTATAAGATATTTTTCTGAAGCTTCTATACTCTCACGCTTCTCAATCGCTAAAAGTTCAGCATACAAATCTGCAATAATTTCTATCACATGTTTTGAGATACTTTTTCTTGCAGCATGATAACCAATAATCTCACCTGTATCATTGTCTCTTCTTGATTCAAACTCAGTGAAAATCCAATAATATCTACCATCTTTTGCAAGATTTTTTACGACAGCATTAATATTTTTACCTTGTGAAATCGTTTCCCATAGTAGTTTAAAAACAACTTTTGGCATATCTGGATGACGCACAATATTATGAGATTTACCAATAAGTTCCTCTTTGTTATATCCACTCACTTCCATAAAATAATCATTACAAAAAGTAATTTTTCCTTTCTCATCTGTTTCTGAAACAATATAGCGTTTTGGATCTAACAATATCTCATCATTTATTGGGGTAGGCTTTGTATGACTCAGCATTTAGTGCCTCGCTTGCATTGCATTTTAATGCTTATAATTCTTAACATCTTAAATCCTTCCATTAATAAGTCTAATCAACGCATCAGAGACTTCATCAAACTTAAAAATTCTTTTTCCACTATAAATTTTAGCAAACTTTTCTGCTGCTTCTTTTGTCTCTATAGCTACCAAATCATCACCAGCTGGTGAAGTTACTCTAGACCCATAAATGTAAAATGCTGTTTCTGCATTTATAGGTTTTAATGTTTCATAATCTGTCACTACTATTTCTGAAAAGTCTCTTTCACTTTTCACTCCTACATCAAACCACTTTCCTGGTCTATGATAAAATTCAAATAGTGATTTAGGACTAGAAAAGTAAACTGTTTTTCCATTTCTTACTTTTATTTTAGCTACCCATTTTGGTTCTTTATAAACTTTAATATGTCTTACTAGACAAGAAGTATTTTTATCAAAATTCATACTATAAAAAGCTGATACATTAAATTTATTATCTGTTGAAACCTCTGCAAACAAAAGTGAACTTACAAAGAGTATGAGTGTAAAGTATTTCATTATACTAAATCCTTCTTTTCAAAAATTTTAAAGCCTAAAAAGGCAAAAAGTATACCTAAAACCAGTGGATAAACAATAGATATAAAGACAAATACTTTTTGGCTCATCATATCTAAAATATAAAATGCAACTGGACCCATCACCGTAAGTTCTGGGTCAAAAAGTGAAATGGCAGCGACTCTAAATATCTCCATTGGGTTTAACATAGCAATAGTAATAATAACTTCTGCATTAATTCTCTGTTGCATCATCAGTGAGATAAGAGCAATATCAATAAATGCAAGTAAAAATATCCATACAAAAAATGAGATGCCCAACGCCATTTCTGATGATTTAACAATAGAGGAGATGAAAAATGCTATCCCTAAAAATGCTGAACTCATAGAGAACAACAGCCCTGTGTATAGAAAGAAAAGGTTTAATGGAACTTCTGCACCTTTAAACATACCGTAGATAATGGCAAATACCATCGCCATAAATACTGGTAAAAATACTGTAATAAAACGTCCAAAAACTTTTCCCCAGTAATACTCTTTAAGAGAGATAGGAAAAGAGAGCATGTACTCTAAAATATGACTATCTCTATCACCCGATATAGAACGCACTGTAGTAATAAGTATAAAAATAGGCAAAATAACAATCGTTACCTGAATATACATCAATAGCAGTCTACTTAATCCAGAAAAACCCATAACCTGAGACTCTGTAATACCTGCAATAAAAAAGAGTGCTATCAATCCACCAAATACTAGCGAATAGACAATAAACCAATTGGCTCTAATTGACTCTTTAAGGTCAAGATAGGCAATTAGTAATAGATTTTTAATATTTGGCATTTAGTGCCTCCCTATAGTAAATTTTACTTTTTCTCAATATGCTTTCCTATTTTTATTGGCTTCTATTTCAAAAATACGTTTTGTAACCTCTTCAAAACCTATCATTTCATCTCCTGCTTTAATACTACTTTTCTCTTTATGTGCAGAAAATCCATAAGCCATTGGTGTAATGTTATGTGTATCATAATGTGCTGTCCGTGCATCAATCCATTTTCCAGTTTTTGTATCTGTTATCCAAATTTTTGCTCTGTTGGCCCACGCTATTTGTTCCTCTTTAAACCACAATACGACACAACCAATATCATCATACATATAACTTTTACTGTTTTGAGTATTAATGACTTGTACTGCATGTTGTCTGTCACTTACTACCATTTTACAACGTTCGCACATATCTCTGTCCCAGTGTACTTTGCGTACTTCAGTAGGACTCTTTTTTTCGCATCCTGTAAAAACTAAAAGTAGTACAACTGTTAAAAAAAGAAATTTAAAGTTTTTCATCAGAAACTACTTTCCCTAAATCCATATAAACTTTACGATTTACAATCTCTTGTACCTCTTCTATACGGTGTGTCACAAAGAGTGATAGTTTCTCTTTTTTACTCTCTTGAATAAGTGTATAAAAATCCTCTCTAGCTTTAGGATCAAGGTTTGCTGTTGGCTCATCATAAATGACTATTTCACTCTCTTTTGCGAAAGCAATGGCAATAAGAAGCTTCTGCTTCATCCCACCTGAGAGCTTAAAAAAAGATTTTTTAAGATTTGATTTAATGTCAAATTTCATCTCATTAGCATAGTGGTAAATACGGCTCTCTTGTGTACCTGAGCTTTTACATACATAAGCAATAAGTTCTTGAACACTTAATTTAATAGGTGGTGGAAGCTGTGGAACAAAAGAGACATGCTTCAGGACTTTTACACGCTCTTTTATAGGGTCAAGTCCATTGACTCTTACTTCACCCGCCGTTGGATGATAATAACCCAATATAGAACGAATAAGTGTTGTTTTTCCTGCACCATTTGCTCCCATAAGTGCTACAGAATCATTAAGTTTAAACTCTATATTTACAGAATCTAAGGAGACATGAGAGCCAAACTTTTTACTTAAATTGGTAACTTTAATCACACTAATCCTTTAAGTCTAAAATCAAATTTCAATGCATCTGTATGACAAACATCTATACATCTTCCACACAGTGTACAGTCTGCACCTGTAATGTACTCTTGAGTAATACCTTTTTCTTCTCTCTGTTTATCATATTTTGCTTTGACTATTTCTAAAACTTGATTTTCAAAACAGACATCATGACAAACCATACAGTGATCACAGTTATCATTCCACTCTACTCTAAGTGCTGATGCTTTTCCTATCATTCCATACGTTGTACCTATAGGGCAAATGTAGGTACACCATGCACGACGTGAGAAAAATACTTCAAGTGCTAAAACCACTAATACCCAGATAAATGCTAAACTCCATCCATACGCAACCATTCTACTAAGAATACCTACTACATTAAACGTTTCAAAAACCAAATATCCACTTGTAAATGCAAGTGTAAGAAAGATTGTCCAGAAAATATAGCGTACTCTATGGTCAAATTTTCTACTCTTAATGATTTTCTTTGCTACAAGTGTGTCGTGCCATTTTTCACCTATCTCTGAGAGTAAACCATAAGGACATACCCAAGCACAGTAACTTCTACCACCAACTAACATATAAAAGAGAACGATGGTCGTTGTTCCAATTACCACATTAATAGGCATTTCAAAAGTAGAAAGGTAAACTTGTATTGTTGTAAATGGGTCTATAAGGTGAAAACCTAAAAATCTTGAACCATTTAGTGTTCCTTCTAGTGTTTGAATATCAATAAAAAAAGATAAAAAGAAGAGTAAATGAATAGCAATAACCAATATCCATCTTTTCATTCTATAACTAAATTTTTTCTTACCTTCTCTGTTTACATCAAAAAAAGTAGACCAAAAAGTGGTTTTTCTTATGGTCTCTCTATTATTATATTTATCCATCTTACACTTCCTCTATGATTGCTATTTTACTGCTGTTTAGCAGCTTCAGCTCTAGCAGGAAACTCGCCTATTTCATCTGCAAATCTTTTTAAATCTTCATCATTTAATGGAATTAAAAGACCCTTCATAACCACATTCTCTTTTCTACCTGATTTAAACTCAACCAAATCTTTATAAAGTTTTTCTGCACTTTGTCCAAAAATCTTAGGTCCCATCATCGGTTTTCCATTTTGCATACCTGAACCATTAACACCATGACAAGAGGCACATTTTCTTTTGTACTCTTTACTTACGTTAAATGCCCCTGCACTTCCTGCTTTGTCTCTTAGAGCATTAAGTTTGTCATCCTCTTTTTGTCTATCATCTTTTTCTGCAAGTGCTACTGTTTTATTGGCTGTCATACTGTCACCGAAATCTTCTATAACTTTCCCATGTTCACCACCATGATATGCTCCCCCACCCATAAAGGTAAGTCCCATCAATGCCATAATACCTACCGTGAGTAATCCTACAATAATATTTTTAAGACTAAACATTTAGTGTCTCCCTGTACTGAATTTTACTTCTTGTCATATTTACTTCCTTGCCTCTTTTATTTTTTCATTAAATTCATATATTTCATCTGCTAAAGCTCTAATCTCTTTATCATCCATCATATTGATTAACTCAGTCATAAGTACATTTTTTTTCTCACCACTCTTAAATGCCGCTATAGCAGTAAAAATTTCGTCCGAACTCTTACCAAGCAGTGATGGACCTATAATTCCATTTGCATAGTCATTATGACAAGCTGAACATTTCACAATAAATTTTTTACTCAATTTCCTTACTAAAAGAGAAACCTTTACCTCTTCATAAGGACTACGTATATTTATATTGGCATCAATAGTTGTTCTTGGCTTTACACGTACCCCTGCATCTTCATTGGCAGGTTTAGCATTTTCATCATACTCACTTTTAATATTGTAATCATAATAGTAAGATTTACTCTGTTTTTTATCTGAAACTTTTTCTGCTACTTTAATCTCTTTAATATTTTCATTTTTTACAATCTCTATTTTTGGTGCAGTATCTGTAACTGCAACCTTTGCTGTAGTTTTCACTTCATCGCTTCTCTTATCTTCACCACAACCTGTTAATAAAGAGGCTAATATTACGCTAGAAACCAAAGTTGATATTAATGTTATGTTTTTCATCTTATACTCCTAACTTTTATTTTTATATTGTTCATCATACGTTACTCTTGATTTTACTACTATAGAGGCTGTCTTAGTAGGACACACCTCTTCACAAGCTCCACAACCTATACAACCATCATAAATCTCTGGTCTTTTACCACCATTTTTATCTGGAACCATTGCAATAGCAGAGAGAGGATTGGGAATAGGACAAACATCTGCACATAAAGTACACTGCTTACCCTCATAACCTTCAAGTTTATCTAAAAGCTCTCTCTCAAGATTTGTTACATTTCTCTGTGCATCAGTAAAAGCATGCATAAATCTGTTATAGTCTTTAGGAACAGGCTTATTACTCATAGCTAAACACCTATCTGGAAACTCAAGTACTGCTATACCCATATGAATATCTTCAGGTTTTTCACAATGATGATCTAATGCACCAGAAGGACAAGCCAATACACATGGTACTGCTGAACAAGCATAGCACCCACGTTCACTTGCATCTATATAAGGCGAGCCTATGCCGTGTCCCATGCCAATATCTGCTAATTTTATAGAGTGATAAGGACAAACTTGCAAACACTGCCCACACTTAATGCAGAGTGCTAAAAATCTATCTTCTTCTACTGCTCCAGGAGGTCTTAATCTGTTTTCTGCCTTCACAGCTTGTGGAGAAAGAAGAACTCCACCTGCTAAAACAGCACCCAATACTCCTAATGTTGAATATTTGACAAACTCTCTTCTGTCTGTTTTTACTGTTGCCATACTTATCCTTCCAACTTTACTTTTGGTTTTTCATCTTCAAGCAAAAAAAGTGGCTTTGAAAATGGTGCTAATTTCGCTAAAAAATTCAATAAAGAGATAACAGGAGAGCCATAAAAGAACTTTACATCAGGATTATATACCCAAAGTTGATCTGCATACTGATAGACCTTATGAGAGGTATCACCTATATTATCTCCATTTTTATCAAATCCTTCATAGTTATCCCAATAGTTACCTACTATTTCATTTTGATTGGTTTTAGACCCTCTACTGTCATTGACTATATCTTCGATGTTCCCCATAATAATATTCTCTTTAATAATATTATTTTCTGAGAGTGAATGAAAATGTAACGCTTCAGCATTATATAAAATCTTATTTCCAATTATCCAATTGTTTGTATCTGGTTCAAATGGAGATCTATCTATGTAGAGTCCTTGTGCATTATAGAGTATGGTGTTGTTTTTAAGTGTAAAATTTGAAACATCTTTCAACCCTATACCCATACCTGTGGCACCCAAAGAACTCTTCACTATATTTCCTGTAGCAACGGTGTCTTTAGAGTACATAAAGAAGATTCCAACAGAGTTAAATTTGTAGTGGTTATCTCTAACAAAGTTTTTTCCTGCATACATAAAATGTAAAGAGTATCTGCCATACTCTCCATAATTTTCTACAATTTCATTTCCATGAGAGTACCAAACAACCATATCACGAGATTTGATAAGTGAATTCTTTTTAATAAGATTATCATTACTGTACCAAAGTCTTAATCCATCACCTCTTAACCCTAGGTCTAACGCTTTAGAAGTAATTGTATTGTAAGAGACAATAGAATTTCTTACCATTTGCATATCTATACCAAAAAGAGCGTTATCTATCTTACAGTGGCTTATTTCACACTGCTTTGCATCAGAGATAGTAATTCCTGCATCTATAGTATGGTGCATTTCTCCACTATTTGTTACTCTTACATTTTTAATGGTTACATAAGAACTTTTTATAGTAATAACTGTTCCATTACCTTCACCATCAATAACCACACCCTCTTCTTTACCCATAATAGTTAAAGGCTTATCAATAATAACACTACCCTTATATACACCTGCGGGTAACTTTAATATTGACCCTTCAGCTGCATTATCTATGGCATTTTGAAGTGTATTAGCCTGTAAGGAACTAAACAATGATAAGAAAAAAATAACCAGTATTCTAATCAACTTTAAACCTTTATCTCTATTATTTTATTGTTGTCTCTCTCAATGCCTTCTGCTTAGCAAAGTAAGCAAGAAGACTTAAAATACTAATAGCTAATAACAAGTAAAAACCTATCGTAGGATACGAATGTGTTGTAAACTGTGCAATTTTACCATCACCAAATACTGTTGGCATAAATGGTTTAATTTTAAATGCACCCCAATCATGTAAATTATGACCAAACCAATAGAGCCAATATGAGTAATCAGCCAAAAAAAGTAGTGGTAATGATACGGGTATCAACATAGCTAGGGTAAAAAATTTTGCATTATATGCCATAAAATAAATCATTAATAGTGTTAAAATTAAAAGTGCATAAATCCCTATTTCACGTTCAAGTTTCCCACCTACATACATAGGATCCATTCCTACATAGTGATTGATAGT
Organism: Campylobacterota bacterium; assembly: GCA_034659695.1. GTDB lineage: Bacteria > Campylobacterota > Campylobacteria > Campylobacterales > Sulfurovaceae > Sulfurovum. The sequence goes on from JAYEHY010000103.1 coordinate 7,670, forward strand.
ATTCATTTCATGCACTTCTCCTGAAAAACCATCAAAATGGAAAAATACTGGAATCCCTTGAGGAAATGCCTCTTTTGGGTAATTAGGTGCTTCTAATGAAACTGCCCAAATAGGTAAAGATGCAACACCAATTTCAGCAGATGTTTCAATCATCTTTGTCAAATCATTATGTGCTTCTTTATCTGTAGCAATACTCTTATATCTTCCTTGATTGTAAAAATTCCAAACGTTAACTGATAAATCTGAAATCTCATTACCTTTACCATCTGCTATTTTATTTAAACTTCCATGAAATGAAATCATAGGAATGGTAAAACCAAATGTCAATATTAACAGTGCTAATGCAGTAAAAACCCTTGCTTTTATAAAACTCGGATGCATATACTCTCCTTTGTGGAATAAACTATGATGATTATATCTAAAGAGTGTGTAAAAAGAATTGAGGTACATCAATAAAGTAGTTTATGTTATGAAAAATAATAGTTTTGGATTATAAAATTGATAGATTACTATAAGTTATAGTTGTATGCATACTAAGGAGTAAATCCTTAGTATGTTGAAATATTATGTGTTTAAAATAAATTAGCGTTTTCGTCAATCCATTTAAAGTATTCAATAATATCTTTTGTCTCTTCTTTAGTCATGTGCTGGTTAGGCATTTTAAGGTTGAAGTAGTCAATCATACCCTTAATGTATGGCTCTTCAAATTTCTTTTCAGGATCTAAAATAAATTCTGATACCCACTTTTCAGCATTTTCATGTCTTTGAAGTACACCTGTTAAGTCAGGACCTGAAGATACTTTACCTACAACGTGACAACCTGAACATCCACCTTCATCAAAGGCTCTAGCTCCACGCTCAGCTGCAGGAGATTGCTTAGTTGAAATAAGTCTTACTAATGCATCTTTCGCTCTAATACCAACATCTGCTGTCTTAACCATAAGCTGCCAGATCATGTTTTCAAAAAGAATTGCTTTTTCCATGTCACCCGCTGCAACTGCTTCGTCAGCAAGTTTTTTCTGTGCAGGAATTTGTCCAGCTTGGTCAAATGCATCTGTTACAAGGTCAGCAACTACTTTATGCTCATCAAATTTGTTATCTTTTAAGAATTTAACTACTGAATTGATAACTTCCTGTGTTGCTGCATTTACAGCTACAGTTTTATCATACTCTGCTTTTAACTCTTCTGGAGTCATCGTTTTCATTTTAAGCTTTTGTGCAGACACATACTTTTTGTTAGGGTCTTTTACCATAAGGTAACCCATCATCTCTAAGTGAAGTGCAGAACAGAACTCTGTACAATAGTAAGGGAATACACCTTCAATGTCAGCTGTAAATTTAATAGTTGAAGTTTCACCTGGCTCTAGTGAAGCATGTACATCATAGTGATCCACTGTAAATCCGTGAGTCTCATCTTGCGCTCTCTCAAGGTTTGTTAAGTGCATGATAACAGTATCACCCTTGTTTACAGTAATTCTCTCAGGATTAATGTGAGAACGTACCATGGTTGCATAAACAGTTACTACATTTCCTTCTCTTACTATCTTCTCTTGACCAGCAAGTGTTTTACCTTTATGAATCTTACCTGTTTTAGAGTTTGTACCCATTGGGTATCTTACATGTGGATGTAACTTTTCAACTCTAATAGCAACCGCCTGGTGAGGTTCACCTAGTGGTAGAGGCATATCATAAAGAAGATCCATTGTCTTACCTTTTATATCAATCAACTGGTGATTTTGTGGGTGCAATGGTCCAACATTTTGAAATCTATCAATCGCTAATTTATTTAGTGAAATAATATATTTCCCTTGAGGATCAGCTGATTTACCCTCCATACCACAAAGGTGTCCAACATTATAGTGAACATTCTCTTTATCAAGTACTTTAAGTGTTTTATAGTTCCATTTTACAATTTGAGAATCAACATAGAGTGAAGTATAGATCTCACCGTCTACGTTAGAGTACTGATTATGCAATGGTCCAAGACCCAACTCAACTTGACCGTGTAGTGACTCTTTCATATCAAGGATTGGTATACCATAAGGGTCATTACCTATGTACTTCTTCGCATCAATAAGTTTTTTAATCTTACTCCATTTATAAACAGAAGCATGCGTATCTAGCTTACCACAAACTGTGATATATTCACCATCAGGAGAGACATCAACACCATGTGGTGATTTTGGTTCAGGAATGAGGAATAGTGAATCATTTGCTATAGCAGTTTTCATACTGATAACTTTATGACCATTAATCATTGTATAATTAGCTTTATCTTTTGCAAGTTTTGCTAATTTTTCCCAATTGTATACGTGTAAGAAGTCCGTATCGTTACGAGACATACCTGCTTCATTTGGTGGCATACCTACTTCGATACCCCCTGTATACATTTCAGAGTTAAATGAGTTTGTAAAAGCCCAACCATGAGATACACCTTTACCTGCATCAGACAGATCTTGCATATATGGTGGCATTTCAAGTGTGAAAGACTCATCTTCTATGATTTTACCTGTTTTAGGGTCAAATTTCCATAGCGTAGAACCACCACGATATGTCTCTTTGTACTCTTCGATTGGGTGATAGTTGTTGTCAAATGGAGCAGCATATTGACACGCTTCAATAATATACTCAGAGTTTTGAGTAAAGAATGCTCCACCATGTGCAGATTTAAACACAGGATTTACAACAATTTGTTTTGTTTCAAAATCCTCTAAATCAACAATAGCAATTCTTGGGTTGGCTTTATCATTAATAGCTAACCATCTACCATCATATTTACCGTCAACTTCAGAAAGTGCTGGGTGGTGAGTATCTCCCCAGTTAATTTCTCTTCCTCTAATGTTACCTTGTCTAAGTACGGCTTTTGAATCTTCATCAAAACCATACCCTTGCCAAGGCTCTGGTGTAAATACGGCAATATATTTTAATATTTTCATAGATGGTACACCGTAAACCAATACCTGTCCACTCTGTCCACCAGAACTAAATACTAAAAATTCATCTCTTCCACCAGTAGGCAGGTAAGTTTTTGCTGCACGAATAACATCGTTTTCCGTTAAGCCTCTCTCTTTCATTACTTTTTCTAAAGCTCCTGAAGCAAATGCTGTTGAAGCAGCTATTGCAGAACCCAGAATAAGAGATGAAAGTTTATTTAATTTGTAACTCATTTTCTCTCCTCCAATATTTTAGAACCCATCTAAGGAAAATACCTTAAATTTTACTTTATCTAAATGTCACAATAATAATTAAAACTTATTATTATAATCAGACACTTTATATTATAACTAAAAAGAATAGGAAGGAAACTTGATTTGTATCAATAATTTAACACTAATTTAACAAAAGAAGAGGTGACAAAGATAATTACTTATCTTTGTCACAATAATTAGAAGCTATACTTTAAATTTGTATAAATGTATCGTCCAGGCTCGTTCATGAGCATAACATTGGCATCTGGAGTTGTTGGAAGTAGGATTAAATCATTATAAGTAT
>JAYEHY010000104.1:0-11046 GCA_034659695.1 Campylobacterota bacterium
AAAGTGATACTGAATTTACTTTAAATTTTGATGATGGATACCAAGAGTTTAAAATTGGTGAAATGTTAAAACTTGCTAGAAAAGAGACAGGCTTAACACAAGAAGATGTAGCCGAAGCAATGCATACAAAAAAATCTGCTATATCAAGAATTGAAAATCATGCACAAGATGTTAGACTTTCAACACTTCAAGCTTTTGCTCATATTATGGGTAAAGAGTTGAAAATACAATTGGTGTAATAGTGTCGTTATGAATACAATTGGTGGGAAGCTAACAACTAATTATGGCTTTGAAGTCACTATTTTTCATAAGTTAAGAGAGTTTTCTGATCACATTGAGGGGTCAGGTGATGCTAATGCTACTATAATTTTTCTTATACTATACTCCTAAAAGCAAAAGAGAGTAGATGCCAAGAAAACCACGCATTGAAATGCAGGCTACTACCAAATCATCAACAGAGGAGTAGAACAAAGAGTAATATTTGAAGAAGTAAGTGATTATGAATATTTTGAAGCGCTTATGTGCTTTTTATGCAAAGAGTTTTAGTATCAGAATCAATAACTACTGTGCAGTGGTCTCATTATCTATAACACAATTTTACATCCCCGCCATTAACCCACTCATCCACATCCTAATCTCTTCAAAATAACCAATAACTCCTACTCCTCCAACACCACCCATAACAGCAAAAACAATCTTAGTCACTGAGTATGGACGTTCTCCTGTGATTTTTCCTGTTTGTGCGTTGATGGCGTAGTTGTATGTTTTGTTTTTCCATTTAAAGGAGGCTACCCATACGGGAAGTAGTATATTTTTGTAGGTGACATTGTTGTGTTGTGTGTTGGTAGAGTGTATTTGCTGTTGGTCTCCACCTATGTCCTGACGTATGTTTCTCTCTATTTTTGATGCCATTTTAGCTTTAGCAAATTCAAATCCGTTGTCGAGTCCTATAGTGTACTCTTCTGATTTGAAACCTGAGAGGTATTTTTTATCGAAGGGCAAAAGTTTGTTAGTGTCCCAAGGCTCTAAAGCGTTCAAAATAGCACGAGAGACTGTCTTGCTAGCCCCTATGGTGATATCATCAAAATTCACATAAACTACACCTGAAGCTGCTGTCCAGCGTATACGCGACTCTTGTACTTGTATCTGTTTTTGTCTGCCGTTATTGTCTGTGACTGTTTTTGTTACGGTGACATAATAGACATCTCCTCTTAAACCTCTGTAGTTAGAGATAGTATCACTATCATACGTCCAGTAAGGTAGGTAGTAACCTGTGAGATTTTTGTTTCCATCTAAGTACTTTTTAAATGCATTAGGTGCAAACCAACGAGACCCTACCCATGTTACAAAACGCTCTTGGGCATTTTTATGGGTAACAGCGAAAGGGAGTAAGGACTTAGGGGTAATCTCTTTAATAAACTCTGTAATAGCAGGGGTATCACAATAGGGGCAGTTAGAAGAGAGTGCATAAGGTGTCAATACAAAAGATGCTCCACATTTTTTGCAGCTAACTTTTTTTTCAATAATCTTTGATTTCTCTACTTTTAAGTTTGAGAGTGCTTTTTTAAAATCATACTCTTCAATATGGTAATTTAATACATCTATAGCAGTTTGAGTGTTACAAAATTCACAACTCATTTTTCCTGTAGCTGGTGAAAACCTTTGTGGTGCTCCACAAGAGGAGCAGGTAAAGTTAATGGCTGCGAATTTCATAGCTTAATTCAAGGGTGGAGGTGTTTGGACAAATGCATCACTAAGTACAGAACTTGCCTCTTCCCACTCTTTCATACCTTGTGTCCAAATTTTTGTTTTTCTATTTACCGTTCCATTAGCGATAGATTGATGAATAGTATCTAGTGAATAGGGACCCTCTGATTTACCATTTATTGCGACAAAATACTGTGCAACACTGTTCATTATGGGTGGTGGTGTAGTGGCATTCATACTATTTGCCATCTGCTGACCCATAGCCATACCAACCCCCATACCCATCATGTCTGACATAGCTCCACCATTTTCATTCCCTAAAGCTTCTGCACCTTGGTACTTCATATGGTCATCTAGGTTACCTGTAATGGCACGACTTGTACGTTTATCAAGAGCTTTTTCAACCTCCTGAGGTAGAGAGATATTTTCAACAAGCATACGAGTAAGTTCAAGTCCATACTCATTAAAAGATGGAGACATATGTTCTGTAATAAATGAACCAAACTTCTCATAATTAGCAGCTAGGTCAAGAACAGGTGTATTCTCTTCTCCCATGATAGTTGCAAACTTAGAGACAATAAGATTTGTAAGCTGTGCTTCTACTTCATCGGTAGTAAAGTGTCCATCTGTTCCTACTATCTCTTTTAAGAAAGTTTTAGCATCATTTATGCGTATCTCATATGTACCAAAAGCACGTAATCGTACCATAGAAAACTCAGGGTCACGCACCATGATAGGGTTTTTAGTTCCCCACTTTAAATTGATAAACCTTTTAGTACTGATAAAATAAACTTCTGCCTTAAAAGGCGAGTTAAATCCATGATCCCAATGTTGTAGATTTGTCAAAATAGGAATATTTTTTGTCTCTAATTCATAGATACCTGGTTCTAAAATATCAGCGATTACCCCTTCATTAACAAAGACTGCGATTTGAGACTCACGCACGGTTAGTTTTGCCCCATATTTTATCTCATTACCTTCTCTGTTAAAACGGTAAACCATTGTATCGTGTGAACTGTCTGTCCACTCGATAACATCTATAAATTGCCCCGTTAACCAATCAAATAAACCCATCTTATACCTCTGTTGTCTTATTTGCTATTTCAGGCAAAGCCTCTGCTTTAGCTTTTACTGCTAATAGTGCATTTTTTAAGTCTGACTCTGTTTTATGAAGTTCTACAAGTGCATCTGCTCTTGCAGCTTTTCCCTCTTGTGCTATTTTCAATGAGTCATCAAGTGTTGCTATAAAAGTTTCATTGGCTTTTTTGATACTCTCTATGTCAAAAATACCTCTCTCCATCTGTGTACGCACCTCTATGTTAGCTTCTCTTAAACCCTCTGCATTCTTTTCAAGAAGTTCATTAGTTAAGTCTGCTGCATCTTTTACTGCTATGGCTGTATCATGACTTCTAAAGATAGTAACTGTCTGTGCTAGCTGGTTTCTCCACAAAGGTACCGTGTTTACAAGTGTAGAGGTTATTTTGGAGATAAGAGATTTGTCATTCTCTTGAATAAGTCTAATACTTGGTAGTGACTGCATTGTTACTTGGCGAGAGAGTCTTAAATCATGGACTCTTCGCTCTAATTCATCCCTAAATCCTCGTATCTCTTTGACTTCTTGGATGGCTAGCATATCTTTAAATTGTGCTTTTGCTTCATAATCTGGGATAATCGTCTCTTCAAGATCATCAAGTTTTGTCTCACCAGCTTTTATGTAAAGCTCCAAATTCCTAAAGAAATCAAGATTTGCATCATAAAGTTTATCTAGTGACACTACATCTGTCATAAGTTGGCTTTTATGTTTCTCAAGGCTATTTGAAATCATATCTATCTGATCTCTCACACCTTCATACTCTTGTATAAATTTCACAATTGGTTTTGTAGCACCAAAGAGTTTTTTGTACCAAGCAAGTTTTACATTGGGGTTAAATTCATCCATATCAAACCCACGAATGGTTGCTACCATTTCGTTAAGTGCTGAACCTGCTGCACCCATATCTTTATTTTTAACACCATCTATCATGCGGTTAGATACTTCTTCAAGTTTCTCTTGAGCAGAAGCACCAAAATAGATAATAGAATTTCTATCATTTACATCAAGTTCTGCAAGTGCATCTTGAAGTGCTGTTACCTCTTCAACTGTTACTTCTACTACCTCTTCACTCTTTTTGTCTATCGCTACTTCTATCATCTCTTTTGTTTTTATTTCCATCTATTAACTCCCTAATTTAATTTTTTATCTGCTCTTTAAGTACATCAATATGTACATCAAGGTCAAACTGATTGTTGTTTTTTAACCTTACTAACTCTTTGTCAAAACGAATCTCTAAATCATCCATAAGTCTATAAAGTTTCTCTTTTGTCTCATGCTTTACATCGACTTCATCCATAGCATCATAAGAGTCCATAACTTTAGATACACCATCTAAATAGACTATGAGAAACTTCCTTGCCACTCGTATATCTTTCGGATCTTCTTGTAGTGTTTTTAAAATACTTTTTGCTTTATTAACAGCTTTGTCTAGTTTATTACTAAGAGTTACATCTTCTACCTTATACATATGCTCTTCTATGTTAGCAAGTTTTATTTTTGCTTCATGCATAGTTTTAAGTACAAACTCTGCAGAGATGTCACCCAAGTTTTCAAACTTATCCTCCTTAGGGTCAAAACCATAATACCAATAGTAACCTAACAGTGAAATAGCTCCTAAAAAAAGTGCAGAGACAAAAGATTTCTCAGCTATGAACCAAGCACTTAAAAAAGTAGAACTACCCAGCAGGAGAGCTGCTATAGTTTTATATGGTACTTCTGGTGCTTTAGTAAAGGTCTCTTCATGATAAACAAACTCTTGTTCAAAACCTTTTGTTGTAAGTTTAGCAGAGAGAAAGAAGAGTGCAAACATTAAGCTGTTAAGTAAAAAAGCTTTAATGTTCATCTGAAGTAGTGCCAAAATCACCGCAAGAAAAAGAGGAATAAGAAACAGATAAAGAAGTGTTCCTTTTTTACTCTTTTGCACTGCACTAGCAGGGTTATATTTTTTTGCTTTTGACATAAACTATCCTAGAAGATTGCCAAGTGGATACCACACAGCAAACCCTGAAGAAAATACAATAAATAAAAAACCAAATACCTTTTGATATCCTGACATAATTATCCTCCATAAAAATTAATGTATTTTAACATAATAAATAAAAAAGAACTACTTGGATGAAAGTTAACATTATTAGCTACTGGTATATTCAGTAGAATCTTGGTGGTCTGTGCCTTCTGCTAGGTTTATATACAGGAAATGATTTTGTTAGTAGTGGTGTTATTTCTGAAATCATCTCTTGGCGTAATTTATTTGATATATCTGCTTCAATCAATGCTTTTTCAATATTAGAAAAATGCTCACTTACTTCATCAATTGTATCTATCATAAAACGTTTGGTTAATCCTACACTGTATCCACACTGTGCTAGGTCGTTTATATTAATATGGCTATTTTTACCATTGATAGACATTTTGTGTTCTCCATAAGTTACAGGACCAAAAGAGTAAAGTAAATCATATGCAGGTGATATTTTCCATTTGCCATCATTACCCATTAGAAAAGAGAAGTTTTTAATGTGATCATCACAATTTTTTCCTATAACATTAAATACCATACGTCTATAAGCTTCTTTTGTTGCATTAGGAGATTTTGTTAACACTTCAGCAATACGTAAATACTCTTCATAACTACAACTATTTTGTCTCATAAAGTCTCCATGTATGAGTCCTGCTAACGTTATTTGATGTAGTTTATCTCCTGCAAATCTATCAAAACGTTTACTTGCAAAATGCACTTCATTTTCTAAATATATCTGCTTCGTATCTGGTACATGTATACCTATTTCTTTAGCCAATGTCATATATAGGTACTCTAATTTAGTCTCTTCTCTATCTTCTTCATCAAATTTTATAATCCAATGTTCAAATCCAGATTTCTCTTTATTTCTCAGGCAAATACTATTATCTTCTTTATTCCAAAGTACTGCTGCCTTAGGTCTTGCTCCTCCTGGTGAAGGGTGTGCTACTAATGCATAGAGTACATCATTTGCATTTCCCTCTATAAGATGTTTTGTCTCTTGAGTATATTGTTGTAAGTCTATAGCCTTTTTATATGTATCATCTTTTTCATCTATAGCAGGTTTATACTCTATAGCACCTATACCATTACTACCAACATATGCTAGTTTTTCCAAAGGACTTAATTTTAGTTGGCTATTGGAATATTTTCTATAAAAGTACTCACGTAAAGCAATATTACCAAAACTATCAGGTAATGAGTCTGCAAATACCCCAGGAAGACCATTAAAAGGCATACTATCATAATAATTGAATACACGAGTTGGTTCATAAGGTAAACATAATGGAGAAATAGGATATTTTATAGCATTAAAACTCTTATGGTACTGAAATGATAAACCATTTTTACCTTCCATGAGTACACCTATCTCTTCTCCAAATATTGTAGGTATGAGTATGCGTTCTTTCATTATAATTTTTTCATTCTTTCATAAACATCCATAGGTGTAACTTCTGTTTTTTGTAGAATTTTATTTATCTCATCTGCACGATCTAATGTGATAAGAATTTTTGCAAAATCCTTAAGTGACCCTTCTCCCAATTGTTCAATACGTGCATAGGTAGACAGAGGTATATCTGAATCAAGAGCCATCTGTTTTTGTGTGATTTTCTTCTCTTTACGGATATCTTTAATTTTATCTGCTATTTGGTATTGAATATCTAAATGGGTATATAATTTCATCCCTTACCTTTTAACTCATATTTTAGTTATTATATCACAAGTTGTATATTTTAACTATTATATTAGTTTTATTTTAGGAGTTAAAATTTTGTAAAACTGACGAGAAACTGAAAACTATTTAAGTTTCCTGTTTCTCGCTGCTAGAGCTGTTAAAACAAACAATCCTGCTACACTATAATAGACCCACATAGGCATAGGTACAGGGTCACCTGCTGCGTATGAGTGTAGTCCGGAGAGATAATAGTTAACACCAAAGTATGTCATGAGTACAGTTGAGTATGCCCATGTAGAGGCTACGTTGTACACAAATGATGATTTCAGTGAAGGTACAAACCTAAGGTGCAATACTACTGCATAGATAAGTATGGTTACGGCTGCCCATGTCTCTTTTGCATCCCAACCCCAATAGCGTCCCCAAGACTCATTTGCCCAAACTCCTCCAAGAAAGTTTCCTACTGTGTAGAGAAAAAGTCCAATAATTAGTGACATCTCTGAAAGATTTGTTAACTCTTTAATCGAGCGGTCTATATTGGCATGTCCATTACTTCCTCTTACGATAAAAAGTATAAGCACCATTAAAGAGAGTATGGAGCCTAAACCAAAGAAACCATTACCAGAAATAATCGTTGCAACATGAATCATAAGCCAGTATGACTTTAATACAGGTACAAGGTTAGTAATCTCTGGATTAATGAAACTCATATGTGCTACTGCCATAGTTACACCTGCCAATATAGCTGCACCAGCTAGGGCAAATGGTGAGCGTCTAGCTAAAACAAGCCCTGCAAATATGGTAGCAGCTGCAATAAAGACAATAGACTCATAGGCATTTGACCAAGGAGCATGCCCTGCAACATACCATCGCATACCCATACCTACCACATGTATGATAAACCCAAAGAAGAGTAAACTTAATGACCCTCTCATAATCCATTTTAAAGAGAATTTTGGTTTTATAATATTGATGAAAGAGAAGACAAATAAAATCAACCCTAAGATAAGATATAGAGGTACAAGCTTACCAAAAATCCCCAGTTTGTTATATTGAATTTCCATCTCTATATGAGTTTGGCTAGGCAAAACTGCTGCACCATATGCCTTTTGGTATTTATGTAAACCAACCAGTGCTAAATTCGCATTTTTCCAATCACCAGTTTTCAGTGCTTCTGTGATCATCAAAAAATATGCAGAGATAGCTATTTTTACTCTCTGTGCTTCTTCAGATGGAAAAGTTTTCATTGCGTCCATAGGAGCAAACCATTTATTGTTAGCATCATTTGACTTAGGAAAAATACGCAGTATAGATCCTTGATATGCCATATAAGAGACATTGACTCGCTCATCTATATCGAGAATTTTTTTATCATATTGTGTCTTCTCTAAAGGCTTTTTTCTAGATGCAGATACAATATCTTCATAAAGCTTATAACTGCTATCTTTTGCCAAGAAAAAGTCTGAAAACTTTGCAAATTTTGTCTCTTTTGGAAGTCCTATATTTACTGCAATTTTTGGATGCCCTATCTTAATCATAGGTACTTCTTGGTAAAGGCTAGGTTGAGTCATCATACCAAGTAATAATTGAGTGGGTTTTAAACCAAACAGTGACCCCTTACCTGTAACCTTCGCAATAATATCATGAGCAATTGTGTCTATGGGTTTCATACGCCCTTGATTGTCTTGAACTGCTAATTTTCCAAACTGCTTTGCATGTTCTAAATCATATGCCATAATTGATTTTTCAATTTTCTCATCTATTTTAGGAGTAGCTGCATCTACACTTAAAGGGCTAAGTAACATAAGAGAAAACATAACAGCTACTGCTGCCCCACTTTGTAGTTTTCTAGCCCCTTGAAGTAATTTTTGGAACCTACCATTAGGAATAAAAAGACTCCATATCATCCCTAAGGTTAACAGTATATAACCAATATAAGTTGGCCATGTTCCTGGGTCATGATTTACGGAGAGTATCGTTCCCTTTTCATCCATATCGTAAGAGGATTGAAAGAAACGATAATTTCTATGGTCTAATACATGGTTCATATAAATGGCATAAGGCATATTGATATTTTGCTCTTCATCAATAAGTACAACATCACTTGCATAAGATGCAGGTGTCATAGAACCAGGGTAACGTTCTAGTTTAAACTTTTCTAGCTTTATGGAAAAAGGTAATTCAATGATTTTGGCACCTACACGTAGGTCAATCTTAACACCGTTAAGGATAAAGCTATTTAACTCACCTGTCTGCCCCTTATAAGGCTTAGCAACCACAATTTTACTCTTATCACCTACTTGCACTTTAAGTTCTATAAATTCTGGTTTTCCTGATTGTGTTTTAAGGTCATGAGAGTCTATAATAAAACGCCCCTTTTCATGTATATCTTTTAGTACGATGGCATTATCACCAAACTGATACAACAACCTCTGTTTAAAAGCATTTAAACCAGCATTCAATTCAGCAGAACTCTTGTCATCCATATTTAAATATTTAAGTTGATAAGGAAAGTCTACTTTTAATTTACCCTCTTCTTCTTTTATTATAAAAGTTGCTTTATCACTCTTTGACTTTGCTTCATACGATACATAAAAGTCACCAAAGTCTTTTACATCACCTTTAGAAAAATAGTAAATACTTCCTTCTTGACCCGTAGAGATTTTTAACTCTAAAAACTTCTTACCATTAGGGTCTTGCACCACTTTTTCATGTGCAGTAGGTAGGTATCTCAACAACTCTATATTGACCTCTTTATCACCTACGTTAAGTGTTTCATTAAGGCTATTTTTAGTCACACTAGAGAAGAAAAGTGCTTTCTCTAAACTATCACTCCTATCTGCATTTGTAGCTGCAACTTGTAGTAACTTTATATCTGAAACCATAAGGTTTGTTGATTTACCTTCACGTATATGCATAATACCCTCGTACCCTATATAACGAGTGATAATCGCACCTAAAGCGATAACAACAAAAGAGAAATGAAAAAGGAAAACAGCTGGTTTGGATTTGTAAGATTTGTATTTAATAATATTATAAACTAAAATAGCGATAAAATATGCTAAAAAAACTTCAAACCATTGTGCTTTGTAGATGAGTGCTTGTGCTGTTTGTGTACCATAGTCATTCTCTATAAATGTTGCCGCACCAACTACTATACCAAAAATAAACAGTACCAAGACTGCCATTTTCATGGATAAAATATGTTTTAACATGATTTAAAACCCTTCTGTACGAATATATGTAATTTAAAAAATGATTATAACTGATGTTTACTAACACTATATTAATTAACTATTATTTATAACAATAAACAACACTTTGATACTTTGTGATACTTGACATATCAACAAGATATATCACAACATCTCTTCTCCTTTTTTAAATTTGTTGTTGATTTGAGTTTTATTTTAGTACACCACCCCAATTAATCCAAACAACTTTTACATTTTTTAAATATACAATTTAATTCAAATATAAATTAAAAAAGCAAAAAAAGCTTCAAAAAGAATATGCTCAAGCATTAAAAGAATTTGAGAATATAAAAGTTAATAAGACGACAAAAAGTAGATCGATTATATCTGACAAGCCTATCAATTGATAAAAAATATTAAGGGACGTTCAATATGATGAAAAAAATATTTAAAATTCAAGTAATTGGTATATTATTCTTTATTACAAATGTTAATCGGCAAAACCCAATTACCAATTACCTAATTTATTCATATTCAAAGTCTGATCCGTAGAGTTAATTTTTCTTTAGACTGATTATGAACTGAGCTCCTTCTGCTATATTTTTTACAGTGATACGACCGCTCATATGATCTTCTATAATCATCTTGCTCATATAGAGTCCTAGCCCTGTGCCATTCTTATCTAATTTAGTGGAGAAGTAGGGATCAAATATTGTATCGATTATCTCCTTAGGTATGCCTCTAGCGTTATCTTCTATTACTATAGAGATGCACTCTTGATCTTGTATAGTATATATTTTGATATATTTATCTTCTATGTGGTTTTCCAATAGAGCATCTTTGGCATTATTAATAATATTTATTAGAACTTGACCTAACTCATTTGGGTAACCTGATACTGCTATATTTGAAAGTTGTGTTACTTTTATTGTTATATTATGATGCAGCAGAATAGGGTTAAGAATATCTATCATATGGTGTATAGGTTCATTGATCTTAAAATCTCTTTTTTCTTTATTTGGCTTGAAAAAATTTCTAAAGTCATCTATTGTACTGCTCATAAATTTAACTGTTTTTTTATTTTTATCTATAAACTTTTTGACATAAGCCTCATCTTCTAACTTACCCTCCATATAGTCATATTTTAGATTCTGTATACCTGTACTTATGATGTTGAGTGGTTGTCTCCACTGATGGGCTATGATTCCTATCATCTCTCCCATTTGGGCTTGACGAGACTGTAATGCAATCATCTTATCTTTGATTATACTCTTATGAGATAATTCCCGAGATATAAGTTCTTGTTTATTTCTATCTTGCAAAATCTTCTGATTGCATATCGTACTTTCTGTTGTATCTG
>JAYEHY010000105.1:0-2163 GCA_034659695.1 Campylobacterota bacterium
CATATTGGAGCCTAAAGCACCAAACATCACCACAGGTATAGGCAACATAATAATCATAGGTGTAACCCAACTCTCATACTGTGCTGACAAGAAAAGAAAAACCATTACCAAGGCAAGTATAAATATAAACAGAGCCGCTGAACCTGCTTCTTTTTCCTGAAGCGTAATACCAGAGTACTCATACCCAATATTGTAGGATAACTCTTTAGCTGCTATCTCTTCTATAGCCGTTATAGCATCAGCTGAACTAAAGCCACCTTTAATGTTATGCATTCCATTAATCCCAATACTCTGGTACCCATTAAAGTGAGTAATAGAGTTGGCTCCTGTAGTATTACTAATAGTTACGATAGTACTTAAAGGAATCATCTCTCCTTTATTGTTCTTTACAAAAAAAGTAGATATGTCATTTTTATTGGTTCTAAATGCTTCATCTACTTGAACAAAAACACGGTATGTTTTACCAAATTTACTAAAGTCATTGATGTATGATGAACCTAAATATGTTTGCAGCACTGCAAAAATATTGTTAATGTCTAAGCCTAAGGAGAAAGCCTTATCTCTATTTAAATCTACATAAAGTTGAGGATAATTCGCATTAAACATCGTATATGCCATCATAATACGCTCATCATCTTTAAGTTTTTTCATAAACATTTTTGCTTCTTGTTCAAACTCATCTAATGGCATTGCATTAAGGTTTTGCAATTTCACTTCAAACCCACCTACAGCAGAAAGCCCAGGTATGGAAGGTGGGCTAAATATCCGTACATTAGCAGATGGAATTTTAGCTTTAGTCTCTTTTTTAAGTTTTTCAATAATGGCATCCATAGAAGTTTGAACAGTTTTTCTCTCATCCCAGTCATCCAACACAAGAAATATCGTAGCGGTTGATGAATCCATAGAACCTGCTATCATGTTATATCCATTGATGGTTATGACATCAACAACACCTTCTGAATTTTTAAATATCTCCGTAACTTCATTGGCAACTTTTTCAATATTTTGTAGAGTAGTTCCTGGTTGCATTGTCACAGAAGCAATAAGTGTTCCTTGGTCTTCATTGGGTAAAAATCCAGTAGGAAGAAGTTTAAAAGCTACATATGTTCCAGCCAATAATAAAATATAGAGTAAAATCATAACATACCAAAATTTTATTAGCTTTTGTAAAAGCTTCTCATACCCTATCTTTAGAGACTCCAGCGCACTATCAAACTTTCTAAATACTATGCTCTTCTCACCTTTTGTTCTTCTTCTTAAAATACTACCTGCTAATGCAGGAGACAAACTTAGTGCCGTAATAGAAGAGATAATTACAGCAAAGGCTATAGTCATAGCAAACTGCTGATATAACGCACCTGATATACCAGGAATAAACGTTACAGGGATGAAGACAGCCAAGAGTACCAATGTTGTAGAGATTACAGGAGCAAATATCTCTTTCATAGCTTTTTCAGTTGCCTCTTTAAGTGCGATATCTGGATTTTTTTCAAGATTTGTTTCAACATTTTCTACGACTAAAATAGCATCATCCACCACTATACCAATGGTAAGTATCAGTCCAAACAGTGTTAGAGTATTGATAGAAAAATCGGCTATCATTAAAAGTGCAAATGTACCAATAAGTGAAACAGGAATAGCAATAGCAGGAATGATGGTAGCTCTAGCAGATTGTAAAAAAATATACACTACCAATAAAACCAATATAAGTGCTTCTATTAGTGTAATAACTACTTCTTTTATAGAGACTTCTACAAACTTGGTTGTATCGTATGTGGGTTTTACTTTTATCTCTTTGGGAAAACGTTTTTGTAATGTTTTTAACTTTTTTTGTACCTGTTTTGCTACATCTAATGCATTGGCATCTGGAAGCTGATAAATAGCTAAAAGTGCCGCGGGTTTGTTGTTAAGATTTGCAGACCATATGTAGGTCTCTGCACCCAGTTCTACTCGTGCTATGTCTTTAATACGTATTTTACTGCCATCTTCATTTTCCACAATAACAATATTTTCAAACTCTTTAGGGGAGTCAAGTCTTGTTTTTGAAACCAGTGTATATTGGAATTTTCCTTGCTTATCCATCGCTGTATTACCGATGGTACCCAATGCAATTTGTAAGTTCTGCTCTTTAATCGCTTGCGTAACATCATTAATTGTCAAATC
>JAYEHY010000106.1:0-35756 GCA_034659695.1 Campylobacterota bacterium
TATTAACAATTATCCCTATTTTTACACTTATCTATCGCTTCTCTTTTACCGCTTCTCTAATGTCTTATGCTTTTATTTATTTTGTGCTGATTGAATCATATATCCTGTACCACTTACATTTTTTACTAACTCTGCATCTGTTGCTGTACGTATACGGAACATGAGTGAACGTAGTGTTTTATCATTGACTTCTTTCCCCCATATATACATGGAGATTTGTACATTTGAAATACTAATGTCAGGTTGTGTAGATAATAGTTCTATAAGTTTTAGTCCTGTAGGTCCAAGTTCTACTTCTTTATTATTTTTAAGTAGACGATTTTGTTGTGTTTGATAGATATATCCGTTTTTAAGATAAATTTTATCAGCTTTTTTAGGAAGAGGCTTTTTAATGCTATCTCTACGTGTAGTTACAAGCTTTAAAGTGGCTATTATTTGCTCTTTATTGTAGGGTTTGGTTAGGTAGCTTACTGCATTTGATTGTGCAGCATAGTCTATCATCTCTTCATCGATATATGCAGTAAGAAAAATAATTTTACTTTCGGGTGTTTGCTGATATATCTCAACAGCTGCTTCACACCCACTGATACGATCTGATAGCATAACATCCATAAAAATGACATCAGGTTTTTTCTTATTACAAATTTCAATAGCCTCTTTACCTGTGTCTATAATATCAATTACTTCTGCCCCAGTCTCTTCTAAAATCTCTTTTAAGAATTCAGCTGCTATAAGTTCATCTTCAACAATAATAATTTTTAATCTATTCATACTTTAAACCTAATGTCATATTTTAATCCTTTTGGACTTGTAATTTCAACGTTACCCTTGAGTTGTTTTGTTGTAAGGAAAATAAGTTTAATACCTAAGGATTTACTTTTTTTAAGTTCTTCTGGTGCTGGATGTCCTATACCATTGTCACTATAGGTAAATAGATACTCATTATTTTTATGTGAAATCTCTATGGAAATTTCACCATGATAATCAATAAATGCATATTTAATACTATTGGTAAGGAGTTCATTTATCATGATACCTAGTTGTACCATAATATTTAGAGGGATAGTATCTATGTCACTTTTGATTTTGATTTTAATATCTTTATTGGCTCCATACATTCCAAGTAAAAGCTGTGAAAGTCGTTTTATATATGATGTAATATTAATACTTTCGAAATTCTCATCTTTATAAAGCATTTCATGTACAATAGCGATGGATTCAATGCGTGATTTACTCTTCAGCAGCTCTTCTTGTTCTTTCCCATCTAATGTATTCGTTTGAAGTCCAATAATGGATGAGATGACATTTAGGTTATTTTTTACTCTATGATGTACCTCTTTTAGTAGAAGTGCTTTTTGATGGTTAGCACTATCTAGTTCTTTAAATGTTTTAAGAATAGAAAAGTGATAAAGTAAACCAAATATATAAATAATAATTGCTGTGTATGTTAGGTTAAATAAGGCTTGTGTATTGTGTGCTAATGTGTTTGTAGGGTTATATATGGATTCAATATACAATAATACACCCATTGCAATAAAAAGAAGCACAGTAATAATTAGTGACTCCTTAAGTTCTAAAAAAAGTAGTGTAGTAAGAGGCAATAGCAAAATAAATACTACTGACATGGTAGCAAAATGGTTAAGATAAATAAGCATAAAGAGAGCAGAAGAAACGGCAAAAATAAATATATGTGCAGATAGCTTTATATTAGTATGTTTTCTTAAGTGTAAAAGATTTATAAAGAGAATAATTATTACTAAGAGTTCTAAAATTATATTGTTATAACGTTGCATAAAAGTATCTATAATACTAGCAATAATATTGACAAGTATAACAACAACATGAAAGCGGTAAAGTAAAACAGCCTTATGGTTATGATGATTCATATCTAAAAGTATCTTATTTAGGTAAGGCATAAAATCATATCCCTAGTTTCTTTCTATTAATAATTGTATAGAGAACAGGTAGATAAAGTAGGTTAAGCACTGTTCCCCATGCTAGTCCAAATGCCAATGCTATAGCCATAGGTTGAAAGATAGCTGCTTGACCTGTAGGAAAAAATACTAACGATGAGAGTCCTATGAGTGTGGTAATAGAAGTAAGCATAATAGGTCTAAATCTTTTAGAAGAATAGTAGAATATCTCTTCCATGTTTTTTGCTTTTTTTAGGTTCATGACCATGATAATACCATCATTAATAACAACTCCAGAAAGACCCAACATACCGATAATAGAAGGCATAGATAGGTTAATATCTAATGCAAAGTGACCCATAAGTACACCTAAAAAGGCAAAGGGAATAACTGACATCATCATAAAGGTTTCTCTAAATGAGTTAAAAAGATATAAGAGTGAAAGCATAATAAGAATCATTGCTACAGTACTTGCGGCAATCATATCATTTTTAAGCTCTTTTTTCTTCTCTTCTTCCCCCTTTAGAATGATTTTTAACCCTTCACTTTTTGCTTCTTCTAAGATAAAATCTATCTGTTCAAGTGTCTCTGTTGCTGTGATTTTTTTGCTATCTACATTTGCATAGATATAAAAATTCTTCTCTCCACTATCTTTAATAATTTTTTCAAAAGATTTGATAGTATTAAAATATACTACATCTTTAATCATGACAAATTGGTTGTCATTAAGTTTGATTTGAAAGTTTTTGAGGGCATCAAGAGAATCTTTCTGAACAGATCTTATTTTTAATTCTAATAAATTAGTGCTGTCAAAAGCAAACCCTATTTTTCTTTCTAAATAAAAATTAGAGAGAAGTATGCCCAGTTTTTGTTCACTTAAACCTAAGGACTCTCCATAAGGGTTTACTTGTAATTTAATTTCATCTATGCCATAGTTCATCGCATCATTTACGGAAACTATACCATCTGTTTTACCTAGAGCTTCTTTGAGTTTTTCTGCATAGTGCATTACTTTTTGATTATCATCTGATACAAGCCCTATTTTAAGGTCAGATTTAATAGGACCAACTTTACGTTCCACAATGGCAAGGTCTGTGAGTTTAAACTGTTGTTTATATTTTTGTGTTTTTAAAAAGTGACGTAACTCTTTTGCTATAGCGATAGATTTTTCTTCTCTTGTTCTTCCTTTTTTATCATAATAAAAACTAAGGGTAGGTGTAATAAATTTGTCTATAAAATTTTGAGCTTTGAGTTTTTGAAGTTCAATGGTTATTTGCCCTACATAAGGGTAAGTTTCAGAGTTTCCAGCAGAGTCTCTTCTCCACCCAGAAACAGAACTTATATGTTTGATGTAAAACTGCCTTTTTCTCTCATATAAATCTTTTTCAATAGCTCTAAGGTAAGTAATAGTCTCTTCAGTTTTTGTATTTACATCAGCTTTGAGTGTAATATTGACTGTGGTTGAGTCAAATTGAGGGAACATTTGAAATTTGCTAGCTTTAATTCCTCCTACTATAAGCAATGGTACTATGATAATAAAAAGGATTAAAAAAGTTTTTCTGTACCGCATAAAAAAATGAATAATTAAACTGTAAAAACGGTTCACTGTTTCCCAAGAAGTAGTTTTTTGTTCTTTCTTTAATATATGTGCTGCATGAATAGGTAAAAATAGAAAAGATTCAATGAGAGAAGCCAATACAAGTACAGAAACAGCTATAGGAATGAGTTTAATCACTTCACCCATTGTTCCACTCATCATAAGTGCAGGAATGAATGCAAAGAGTGTAGTAAGTGAAGCAATAGTAACAGGTTTAAACATCTCTTTTGCACCTATAATGGCAGCTTCTTTTGGTTCTAATCCCTCTTCTATATGTTGTTGAATATTTTCACTTACTACTATGGCATCATCTACAATAATTCCTAAAGCAATAAGTACCCCTATAAGTGAAATCATATTGATAGAGTAACCTGAAAGATAGAGGTAAGATACTCCCATCACAAAAGAGGTTGGGATCCCTAATGAGATAATAAAAGACATACGCTTATTGATAAGAAGTGCTACAAGTAAACCTATAAGGATAAGCCCTAAGATAATATTTGAAATCACGATATTTAGACGATCTTTAATTGCTTCAGAACGGTCATCATGAATAGTATAAGTGATGTTTTTACTTGTAGTATTACTTTGCTTTACTAGTGATATAATAGCTTTAGAAAGTTCTAAAGCATTACCTTTACTACTTTGTTTAACAGAAAGATCAACAGCATGTTTTGTATCTATGGAGTACATTGTAGCTGTGTCCTCATAACGCTTAGAAACTGTAGCTATATCTTTAAGGTAAAGGGTTTTCCCAGAAACACTTATTTGACTTTGAAGCATTTTTTTTGCATCTTTTGGTCCATTAAATGTAGAGATGAAATAGTGTCCCTTTTTACTGTCTTCTATGGTTCCAATAGGAAAGATGTAAGAGAGACTTGAAAGTGCAGAAGTAACACTATTTTCATCTAGTCCTAATGCTTGTATTTTAGTAGAGTGAAGACGAATGTCATAATATTTATCTGAATCTCCAAAAACTGAAACTTCTGAAATATTTTTTAATACAGTAATTTTATCTTTTAGTCTGTTTGCTGCTTCTATTAATGCATCATGTGAAGCAGTATTTGAAGAGATTGCAATACGCATTAGGTCTTTTTTGATTTCTAAAACTTTAACAGTTGGTTCATCCATGTCACTTGGTAGGTACTGTTTAGTTATTGTTATTGCATCTTTAACTTTATCGGCAGTATTATATTTGTTAACTCTTTTTTCAAGTTCTAAAATAATACTGAACTTTCCAGCAGATATAACGGTTGCCATCTTATCAATACCATCTATGTTTTTCAGCTCACTCTCTATCTCTTTAACAGCCATCTTGTCAAGCATATCAATAGAGGCCCCTGCATAGTGTCCATTTACTGAAACCATGTCAAGTTCAAAAGAGGGAAATATCTCTTTTGGGGTTTTATTGTAAAGTACTATACCAGTGATAAATACCAAAATAAAAAGAAAATAGTTTAATCTGCTATTGTTAACA
This sequence comes from Campylobacterota bacterium, assembly GCA_034659695.1. GTDB lineage: Bacteria > Campylobacterota > Campylobacteria > Campylobacterales > Sulfurovaceae > Sulfurovum. Next base: position 4,988 of record JAYEHY010000106.1, read on the forward strand.
AAAAATCTTAATAATTTTTCAAACATTTTTATCCATTATTTAGTTTTATGGTTATTGTATCGTATATTTTAAAACAGATACTGATTATACTGTTTTGTTCAATGTAATCTTAAATTCTTTTGTAAGGTAGGGTAACTATATTATACTCTTCTGGCAAAGAAGTGGAGGGAAGGCATTTCCATTTTTTAGTGAGATTTTTTTCAAGATGTTTTGAAATAGTTTCCAGTTTTTCATGGGCATCTTCTAATAAAAGATGATTTACTTTTATAAAAACTTGCATCTTCTCTTGGTCTTTACCTTGGAAAATGTAGTAATTTTCTATGTTTAATGTTTTAAAAAGATGCTTAATGAGATGGTAGAATCTTTGGTATTCTTCTCCCTTGTATTCTAAAACTAGATAGTTTGTATGATGATTTTTTAAAAGTGGTATGGCAATGATGTATTGTCTGTTAAGGTGCTGTTTAAGTAGTAGGGGAGAGAGAGGTTCTTCTATGCGTTTAAACTTTGCATAGAAGGTACGATTGTTAAACGGTATTTGTTCAACAATCGAAGAGTGCTTGATATAATAGTGACTATCAGAAAGTTCTAAATCAAAAACTTTTATTTTGAAGTCCTAGTAGATTGATTTATTATAAATAATGAAGTCCTGAGCCAATACTTTCATCTCTTCTTTTATAGTAGCATGAAGTGCTGCATCGTTTACATTATCAAGAACATCAGCGATTTTGTTTGCAATAATCTCAAACTCAGCTTCTTTCATACCTCTACTTGTCAGTGCAGGAGAACCGATACGAACACCAGATGTAACAAATGGACTTCTTGTTTCACCTGGCACGGTATTTTTGTTTACTGTAATTCCTGCAGCTCCTAGTGCTGCATCAGCATCTTTACCTGAGAACTTTTTGTCTAAGAAAGAGACAAGTACAAGGTGATTATCTGTACCACCTGAGACAACATCATAGCCACGTGCAACTAGTACTTCGGCAAGCTTTGAAGCATTTGCTTTTACTTGCTTGGCGTGTGTTTTCCACTCTGCAGAAAGATTGTGTTTAAATCCAACTGCCTTAGCTGCGATTACATGCACAAGTGGACCACCTTGAAGACCGGGGAAGATAGCAGAGTTTAGTTTCTTAGCTATAGCCTCATCATTTGTCATGATCATACCACCACGAGGCCCTGCAAGAGTCTTGTGTGTTGTTGTTGTCACAACATCTGCATAAGGGAATGGGCTAGGGTGTTCACCTGCACATACAAGTCCAGCGATGTGGGCGATGTCAGCAAACAAGATAGCACCTACTTCATCAGCGATCTCTCTAAATTTCTTAAAGTCTATCTCTCTTGCATAAGCAGAAGCACCACATACGATGATCTTAGGCTGAACAGTCTTAGCGATACGAAGTACTTCATCATAGTTGATGCGACCATCAAGCTCAACACCATAGGTAAAGCTAGAGTAGTTCTTACCGGAAAAAGATGGCTTAGAACCATGTGTCAAGTGACCACCATGACTTAAGTCCATCCCTAAGATCTTCTCTCCAGCTTTAAGAAGTGCAGCATACACTGCACCATTTGCTTGGCTCCCTGAGTGTGGTTGAACATTTGCATAACTACACTCAAAAAGCTCACAAGCTCTGTCTATAGCAAGTTGCTCAACAACATCTGCATACTCACACCCACCATAGTAACGTTTATAAGGGTAACCCTCAGCATATTTATTGGTAAATACTGAACCCATTGCTTCCATTACAGCCGGTATAGTAAAGTTCTCAGATGCAATCATCTCTAAGTGATCTGTCTGTCTCTCCCTCTCATTTTCTATAGCTTCAAAAATCTCTGGGTCAAATGTTTCTATTGCGTATGACATATTGTTCCTTTATTGTCTTTAGGTTTATTGTTGAATTTATATCTAAATTTTTCTGTTACTTCTCTTGAATTCTCTTTTTACAAGCAGGAACATCCATACAGAAAAACCCTTTACCTTTTTTAGCGGGTTTAAGTTCATCCATATTTTCATTACCACATTTTTTACACTTGTTTTCATCAGAAACTTCTATTGCCTTTGGTGCTTCTGGTTTCATAGCTGGGAATAACAGTACGTCTCGGATGCTGTGTTGGTTAGTAAGCATCATAACCAGTCTGTCTATACCGATACCTTCACCTGCTGTTGGTGTCATACCGTAGCTAAGTGCTTTTACATAGTCTCTGTCCATATGCATAGCCTCATCATCTCCTGTAGCCTCTTTGGCATCAACTTGTCCCTTAAATCTATTGAGTTGGTCTATAGGGTCATTGAGCTCTGAGAAACCATTAGCTATCTCTTTACCTGCTATGAAAAGTTCAAAACGTTCTGCAATATCTGGGTTATCATCAGATCTTCTTGCTAGTGGTGAAATATCTACAGGAAAATCTGTAATAAAAGTAGGATTGATAAGTTTACCTTCTACAAATTCATCAAAAAGTTCTGCTTGTAGGTAGCCTAGTGTTAGTTTAGTGTCAACTTTTACATTATGCTCTTTTAAGTACACTAAAGCTTTCTCTTTGTCATTGGCTACATCTTCTGGTACACCACCGATACTTGTAAGAGACTCAATGTATGGAATTTTTGCAAAAGGTGTTGCAAAGTCTATCTCTAACTCACCATAAGGTAGTTTTCTCTCTAGGTGCAATTTGTCAAAGAGGTAGTCAAATAACTCTTCAGTAATATCCATTAACTCAATGTATGTTTTGTATGCCCAGTAGAACTCTATCATTGTAAATTCAGGATTATGGGTATGATCCATCCCTTCATTTCTAAAGTTTCTGTTTATTTCAAATACGGCTTCCATACCACCAACTATTAGGCGTTTTAAGTAAAGCTCAGGTGCTATACGCAAGTATCTATCTACTCCTAAAGCATTATGATGTGTCACAAATGGACGTGCATTTGCTCCACCAGGGATAGGGTGTAGCATAGGTGTCTCTACTTCTAAAAATGATTTATCTTCAAAAAATCTTCTTACTACAGATACTATTTTACTTCTTATTACAAAGTTTTGTGTCACTTCAGGGTTCATAATCATGTCAAGGTAACGTTGACGGTAACGTAACTCATGATCTTGAAGCCCATGAAATTTTTCAGGAAGTGGAGAGATAGATTTTGAAACGATACGCATCTCTTTACAATGTAGTGTTAATTCTCCTGTTTGCGTTACAAAAGGATAACCTGTAGCTTCAATAATATCACCTACTTCAAAAAGCTTTTTTGCTACACTGTTATAAAAACCTTCAGGAAGTTCATCTCTGTTATAATAAATTTGTACTAAACCTTCACTGTCTTCTATTTTAGCAAAAGCTGCTTTTCCCATAATACGGATAAATTTGAGCCTACCTGTAAGTGAGTAAGTTTTACTCTCATCTTTTTTCTCTTCACTCTCTTGTGCTTTAATGTATTCACACTCTGCTAAAAACTGTGTAGAAGGTGTACCTTTTTTTATTTGGTTTGGGTAAGGGTTGATCCCCTCTTCTCTGAGTTTTTCAGTTTTTTTAATTCGTTCTTGAATATATTGATTTTCAAACATCAAGGTTTCTCCTATTGTAATTTGTTATTTTTGGGTTTTGTTAGAGTTTTTGGCAATTTTCACAAAGGCCTACAATTTTCATTGTATGATTGGTCATTTTAAAATTAAATTTTTTAGCTATTTTCTCTTGTTGCTCTTCAATAGTCTCATCAAAAAACTCTATAATATCTTCACATGAACTACAAATAAGATGATCATGGTGTTTTTTAAGTCCAAGTTCATATTTCTTACCTTGTGCACCAAATGAGATAGAACTTGCTATGCCTGACTCTTCAAGTAGAGTTAGTGTACGATAAATAGTTGCTATACCTATATTGATATTTGGATTTTCTTTTTTTAAAAGCATATAGATATCTTCTGGTGTAAAATGACCTTCATTTTCATAAAGAAACTTTAAAAGAAGTTCTCTTTGTTTTGTAAATTTAAGGCTATTTTCTTTTAGTAAAGTTTTAAATTCTTCTAAAAGCAAAGGGTAAGTAATCATGCGTTACCTTTATTTTATGTCTGTACTGGTATTTGTTTCATCCAGTTTCACAACATCTTTAAGTATTTTTTTTGGAGAAATTTTCTCTAAACCTAATACTGTGGGATTGAGTTTAATAATACTTGAACCTGTCTCTTTCAAATAAGGATAGAGAAGAGAGTCTTTTACATATTTTTCTAGGTTGTCTTTGATGAGTGTTACATTTGAAAGAGCGGTTACAATAAGTGCAAAAATAATAAAATATTTCCCTCCACCCACGATGAAACCAAAAAGACGATTTAGAAAGCCCAAACCACTGACACTTGTCAGCTTTGATAAAATGGCACCTATTATCGTAGCACTAAGCCAAATAATAATAAGAATAGTAATAAAACCAAGTAGTGTAAGAATGGCAGTATTTTCTATATGTATAAAGTTTGTATCTATGAATGTTGCTGCTGTTTGAGAAAATCTTGAGGCAAAATAGACCCCTGCAACTAAACCAATAAGTCCAAATACTTCTTTAATAAACCCATTAATAAAACCTTTAATACTTAAAATAAGTACAATTGATCCGATAGTAATATCAAAATAGTTAAAATCTACCATTGAAAAATTTTCCATTTATATCCTCTTTAATTTATTTAATTACTTAATTATAGTAATTTTTCTACTTCATCTTTTTTATTAGCATACTGTAAAGCAATGTCACGAGAAATTTTCCCATCCTTATAAAATTTTAATAGAGACTGTGTCTGTGTTTGCATTCCTGTATTACCTTGACCTAACTGCATTTGTGAATAAATTTGGTGTACTTTGTCTTCACGAATAAGGTTAGAGATAGCATGATTAGTTACTAGTATTTCAGATGCCGCTACACGACCTCCACCTAATTTAGGCAGTAAGGCTTGAGCAATTACGGCTACAAGTGATGAAGCAATCATCGCTCTAATTTGAGGTTGTTCATCTCCTGAGAATACATCAATAATACGGTTAATTGTACCTGGAGCTGAAGAGGTGTGAAGGGTACCAAATACAAGGTGACCTGTCTCTGCTGCAGTAAGACCAGCTTCAATGGTTTCTCTATCTCTCATCTCCCCAATTAGGATAATATCTGGATCTTGACGCATGGCAAATTTAAGTGCTGCAGAAAATGATTTGGTATCGTCTCCTACACTTCTATGAGAGAAAACAGATTTTTTATTAAGGTGAATAAACTCCACTGGATCTTCAACAGTAAGAATATGTTTATGTGATGTAATGTTTATCTCATTAATCATCGCTGCTAATGTGGTTGATTTACCAGAACCTGTAGGTCCAGTAACTAAGATGAGACCTTTTTCTCTTTTAACAAGTCTTTTATAGACTTCAGGAGCACCTAGGTCATCTAAAGAAGGTATATCTATAGGAATAATCCTAAATGCTGCGGCAGTATCACCTAATGTTTTATAGTAGTTTGCTCTAAATCGTCCAATACCTGGAAGTAGTAGTGCAAAATCTAGTTCACTATCTTCTTCAAACTGTTGTTTCTGCTTCTCTGTAATCAGTGAATAACACAACTCTTCTATATCTTCACCTGTCATTACTGGTAGATTAACAGGTTTTAGTTTTCCACTAAGTCTAATTTGAGGCTCTGTACGACTTACAAGGTGTAAATCTGATGCACCATGTGTTACAACACTCTGAAGTAGTTTCTTTATGTCAAAAGTTGCCATTTTTATCCTTTATATTGTTGAAAATTATTTTGATATTTTGACTCATTATACCCAATTATAATTTGATTTTCAAATGTAATAACTGGACGTTTAATAAGCATATTTTCTTTACCTAACCACATTTTTTTCTCTTCATCGCTAAGGTTCAACTCTTTGAGCTTAAGTGTTCTATAGGTTGTTCCTCTTGTATTGAAAAGCGTTTGTATATCAGAAAGTTTAAGCCATTGATTGATAATATCTATTTTAACAGGTGTTTCTCTAAAATCTATAAATTCATAAGAGATACCTTGAACTTTAAAATACTTGATAGCTTTTCTTACACTATCACAATTCTTAATACCATAAACCTTTAACAAATGTTACTACTTATTCTATGATTGCTGGAACAATAAAAAAGTCATTTTGACTTTCTGGAGCATGAGAAAGAATATCTGAAGCAACTGTAGTTGACTCTCTTGGTCTATCTTTTCTTAGGGGTGTGCCACCCTCTAATGTAGAAAAAGATGCATCTAAATCATCTGTATTAAGTTCGTTAAGATTATCTATGTATCCAAGTATCTCAGTAAGTTGTCCCATGACCTCTTCTTTTTTTGAATCATCTATACGAAGATGAGAAAGTGTTTCTAGTTTAGCCAAGACAGTATTATCTATTTGCATTCTATACCCTAAAGTGATTTTTCTTATTATATATTAATTTAGTTTAAGATATAACTACAAATAAACTATAAATTAATAAGGACAGATGATGATGCAACAGTTAGATATGAATTCAGAAGAGTTTAAAACAGAGTTAATTAAAACAACAAAGTTTACAGACAAAGTATGTGAAAGCCAAGGATGGGTTTATAGTGCAAATGAAGATGTAAATGAGGGTGTAATACTTGGACTTGCAAGACATAGATTGCTTTTTGGTAAAAGATTTTGCCCATGTTTTATGGTTGACCCAGATGAGTCTAAACCAGGAAAGTTCAAAAGTTCTGATGACAGAATATGTCCTTGTAAACCAGCAATAGAAAAAGAGATACCAGAAAAAGGTATTTGTCACTGTCAAATTTTTTGTACTCCAGAGCATAGAGAAGAGCAAGTTAGAGAGAAAGAAGCTAAAGCATTAGCTAAAGAAGAGTTAAAAAATGTAGAAGCTGAAGAGTTATCAAAGTAAACTATAATTATAATATAAAATTATTTTTATATTTAGGAAATACAAATGCATAAATTATTAGCAACAGATAACATTAATTCAGAAGATCTAGAAGTTCTTCTTAGAGCAAGAGAGAATGCTGAAGCAGATTTTCTTCTAATAGATGTAAGAGAAGATATGGAGTATGCTATGGGGCATTTAAAAGGTGTTGATATGCTAAAACCTACTTCTGATTTTCAGTCATGGGCAGAAGCACTATATGAAGAGGTAAAAGATAAAACAGTTATTTTTACTTGTCGCACTGGTAATAGAAGTGGACAAGTGCAAAATATATTTAGAAGTAATGGACATAAAAGAGTGATAAATCATTCAGGTGGTATTGTATCTTATCGTGGAGAGATAGAAAAATCATGAATACAATAGATTTATTTTTAAAACTTTTAAGCTTTGAGTCCATTACTCCAAATGATGCAGGATCTTTAGAATTTATAGAAAAATATCTTCATGATTATGAAGCATTATATATAAATAAAGAGGGTGTGAAAAACCTTTTTTTAACTAAAAAGTTTTCAGAAGGTCCACATTTGTGTTTTGCAGGACATGTAGATGTTGTACCTGCTGGAGAAGGATGGAATACTAACCCTTTTGTACCAGTGATTAAAGAGGGTAATATTTATGCAAGAGGTACACAAGATATGAAAAGTGGTGTAGCCGCTTTTGTGCAAGTTCTTAAAGAGATAAACTTTTTTAATGGTCGTTTATCTGTGCTTCTTACTTCAGATGAAGAGGGGGATGCAGAGTTTGGTACTGTTATTATGCTTGAACATCTTAAAGAGATAGATCTTATCCCTGATTATTGTATTGTTGCTGAACCAACATGTGAAAGTAAATTTGGTGATGCCATCAAAATAGGACGTAGAGGGTCTATTAATGGTTTTTTAACTGTGAATGGTAAGCAAGGTCATGCTGCATACCCTGAGAAAGCCATTAATCCTGTACATCAAGTTGCACCGGTTTTATCTAAAATTGCAGGTATTAACCTAGACAGTGGAGATGATGATTTTGCTCCAAGTCAAATGGTTATTACTGATATACGGGGTGGTATGGAAGTAACTAATGTAACACCAAGCTCACTAAAAATTATGTTTAATGTTCGAAACTCTACAAAAACTACTCAAAAAGAGATTAAAGAGTATATAAATCGTACTTTTATAGGCTTAGATTATGATTTGAAGTTAACACAGGGTTCTTATCCTTTTGTTACTAAAAGAGATTCACTTATTGTAAAAGAGCTTCAAAAAAGTATAAAAAGCCTTACGGGGGTTGATACAAAACTATCTACAGCAGGTGGAACAAGTGATGCAAGGTTTATGGGAGCATTTAATATAGATGTAGTAGAATTTGGCGTGATTAATGATACGATTCATGCACCTAATGAAAGAACATCTATAGATGAAGTTGAAAAGCTACATGCAATTTTTTTAAATTTAGTTCAGAATTTTAAAAGTAAAAAGGAGGAGCATAGTTGAAAAAACTTATAAGACTATTTTTTCTATTAGGAGTACTCTCCTCAACAACACTTCTTGCGCAAGATATCATATGGGTTAAAGATATAAACACAGCATTTACTTTAGCCAAGAAAGAACAAAAAAATGTGATGCTTATGGTGGAAGGTATGAATTGTCGATGGTGTGTAAAGATGAAACAGCGTACCTTGTTAGATAAAGAGGTAAGGGAAAAACTTAAATCATATATTTTAGTAAAAGTAATGAGAGAAGATAAAGAAGCAGTAAAAGATTTACCTGAAATTCATGGTGTTCCAAGTATCTTTTTTATTACACCCAAAAAGAAGATTATTGAGTCTGTTATTGGATACTTTAATATAGAAGATTTTTTAAGTTATATTTCAGATGTAGAAAAAAAATCTCAATCTAAGAGTATTTAATTATGAAGCTTCTTTTTTCTTTTACTTTATTGGTCTTTATCTTATTTACATCAAGTGCTTACTCTAAAGTACCTTTATGGCAAGAAGATATTGATACAGCTTTTAAGATGGCTCAGGAAAATCAAAAAAATATTATTATCATGGTAGAAGATGAAGATTGCAGATGGTGTATAAAAATGAAAAAAGGTACATTGTCTAATGAAGCAGTACAAAAAAAGCTTCAGAAATTTATTTTAACAAAAATAGATAGAAATGATAATAAGAATATGGAGAGTATAGAAGGGCTTAGAGGTCCTATACCAAGCTTTCATTTCTTTACACCACAAAAGAAACGTATAGATACAATAGCAGGGTATTACCAAGCAGAAGACTTTTTAGAGTATATAAATGAGATTATAGAGGATACACTTCAATAATGATTTTTGAGCGTCCCCATTTTAAAGAGTACGTCATGGCAAGATTGGTAACTATATCAGTTTTAATTTTTGTAATCTTCTCTCTTTTTTTAGTTTTAGTCACTCCTGATAATCAAGATGGAATTACTCCTATTTTTCTTATTGGTTTGGCTTTCTTGATATTTATATTTTTTATTTATCGTGGTGCAGTACGTATGGAGAAGGAGTTAATCACTATTAATAAATATTTGGCGAATATTGATGAGATAGATGAAGTTAATTATAAAGCACGTTTTTTTACTAAAGAGTTTGAAGAGTTAAATAAAAATTTAATAGTAGTACTTAAAAAGGGAAAAAAAAGAGAAGATATTAAACAGCGTTATAATGCAAAGCTAAAATTAAAAAATCAACAAAGGGCAGATATGATTTCTGCTATTGCACATGAGTTTCGTAACCCTATCGCTTCTATAATGGGGTATGCTCAAACATTAGAGGATGATCCTCATATCCCAAAAGCATTACAAGAAAAATTTTTAAATAAAATTTATAATAATGGTAATAAAATAGAATCTCTTTTAGCACGCTTAATTCTTTGGAATAAATTTGAAAGTGGTGAAGCTACCTTATATAAAAATGATTTTGATTTATATGCACTTATACAAGAAGTTAAAGTAGCATTGGAAGAGCAGTATAAAAATAGGAGAATATCTATAGAGGGTGAAGTATACATAGTTCATGCAGATAGAACACTTATAGAAGTAGTATTAAAAAATCTTATTGAAAATGCATTGAAATACTCCAAAGATGATGTCATCGTGAAAGTTAGAGAAGATGGGGTTTTTATCACTGATACAGGTGTAGGTATTAGTGATAAGGATTTAGAAAAAGTCACTAAAAAGTTTTATCGTTCAGGTACGCATAATTGGGACAACTCCATGGGATTGGGTCTTTCTATTGTAAAGACTATTTTAGCACTTCATAAAAGTAAACTTCAAATTGAAAGTAAACTTAATCAAGGCTCTACTTTTAGCTTTTATATAGAATAAAACTATTTTAAATTTATTATTTCTCTTTTTATATCGCTTAATTTGCTAATTTAATCAATTAACTTCATTTTTAAGATTAAAAAATATAAAGATATGATATTCTTAGAATATATGCATTTTCTAATGTATAATTTCTAAGTAAAATAAGGAGTTTATTATGGTAAAAAAAATAGAAATGTTACTTTTATGTTCATTGTTAGGTAGTTCACTTTATGGGGGAAATGTATCTGAAGCTAAAGGTTTTATAGGTTTAGAAGTTGGTGCAGCATCAGTTCAAGCTGATGTAGGTGGATTCTTTGCAGAAAAAGATTATGATGGAAGTGCTGCTGAATTTGGTTTGCGTATCGGTGCACAAACTGAAGAGTGGAGAACAACTTTTGCTTTTGATTATTATGATAGTAGTGATGATGACCAAAATATGGAAAAAGGATTTTTACTTTTAGACTATTATTTTTTAAATGGTAATGAATCAGCAGTAAAGCCTTTTATAGGTTTAAATGTAGGGTATGTAAACTATGAAAGCACTTTTATAGAAGATAATGGTTTCTTGTACGGTGCTCAAGCTGGATTTGCTGTAGATGTAGCAGAGACTATGGAGTTAGATTTAAGTTATAGATATTCATTGTCAAATGCAGATGCATTAGATCATACTGCTAGTGTTGTCTTTGGTTTAAATTATCTTTATTAAAAAGGATTTAAAATGAAAAAAAATTTATTTTTACTATTAACTTTTTTGTTAATATTTGTTTTTTCTGGATGTGGGAGCAATAGTAAGGTAGATGGCATACCAGATTCGTCTACAGATGAAATAGCAGCTGTAGAGATGGTACAAAATTATATTGTAAAAAATTCAAATAATTTGGACTTTACTCTCGCTCTTCCTTTTACTAAAAAGCTTGAGAGTAAATATCTTGTGACGTTAGATGGGTACGGGTTTACGGTAAATGGTTGTACTATGTCTGCAACGCCAAGTTATGAGCCTGCTGTGTTGACACTAGATGGAGGAGCTGAGTCGCAAGAAACATTATATATAACCGGTACTTTTGATACAAATTGTACAGTATTTGGATATACCTTTACTGCAACTCAAACAGTAACAAAAGATGGAAATTTAGATAAAAGTGATTTTAGTAGTACATTTAGCTATGATGATCCAGATGGTGGAGATATAGCACCTCCTTCTTCAGATGGTTATACTTTTTTTAATGCTACTACACCTTTAGAAATTACTAAGTTTAATACTGCATATCCTTTAAAAGTACAATTGATAAACAATGAGTATATTGCAACAGGAGAAGAAGTTGAATTAAAAGCTTTTAATAGTAACCTTGGTTCCGTTAAAGAATATAAAGTTACAACAACTAAAGAGGGGTATGCAAATTTTGAATACACTTCACCTACTGTACTTCCAACCAATGGATTAATAAGCAATGCATTAGAGATAGTTTTTGAGTATGAAGAAAATAATCAAACAGTTACTATTTCTCAGTTTATAGATTTGAATTTTAATTCATCAAGTGGAACGGGAACAGTAAATTATAGTTTTGGTAGTGTCTCAAATGCTATCATTACACATGCAGATCAAACAGCAGTAGTAGCAGCACAACTTAACTTTAATGGTGTACCAATAGAGGGTAAAACTGTTACAATGTTGGCTATCACTAATAATCCAAATAATATAAAAGGTAGTATAGAAGCATATACTGTTACAACAGGAAGTGATGGATTTGCTAAATTTAACTATACTGGACCATCATCACTTAGTGAGGTAAATGGAACGACAGTAACCTTAACAGTACAGTTTGATGAGACAAGTGATAATATTGAAGATAATGTTCATCTTGAAGTGAACCCAAGTATATATTTTGAAGAGACTACAGATGCAATTATAGGGGATATAACACTGCCTACAGTGGTAATTCCAGGTGATTTAAGAGTTGTAACTTTAGACAGTAACAGTAAAACGGTACAAATCGCGCTTAATGTATATGAAGATATTACTCCTTATACACAGGGTAGTGTAAGAGTAGAGTTACCAGAAAAAGTACTTAATGGAGTTGATGTTGGTTTATTTGATGAATATGAAGTTCAGGTAAACAGCCAAGGAATAGCACTCTTTAATTATACAGGTCCTAGTAATCTAAAAGCATTAATTGACAATGGTGATACAGAGAGTATTTTTAAGTTTTACCATACTCAAAATAGTGAGAATAGACAACCGATGAGAGTTGATTATGAACGTCCACAAAACCCTCATGTTACACGTAATTATGAATTATCTGTTGTAACAAGTGGTGATTTTAGTATGGGAATTCCTGAAAAAGAGAAAACATTTAATGTTTTACTTCAGGCAAGGGATACAAGTGGAAATGAAGTAAGTTTAACAGATGAAACAATTAATAAAATAACAGTTGAGACAACAAACAGTCCAATTGCTCAAATTTTAGATACAACAAATGGTCTGCTTGTAGATATTTTAGAGATACCTAGTGAAAATAATAGTCCATTCATTTTAAAATCAAAAGAACTTTCAGGATTGGTTCCTATGGAGGTTACAGTTGAATTTACAGATGTTAATGGAGACCCCCAAACATTAACAACGATAATCAACGTACGTGTTTTCTCAGGGCCGGCATCTGCAATAAGTATCTCTTATGTGAGTACAGGGCAAGATCCTGATAGGTCTAAATATGTAGAAACATTAGCGATATCAGTAACTGATGAGTATGGTAACAGAGTAAATACAAGACCGAATATCTCTTTGGGTGCTATTGTTGGATATGTTGTAGATGGTAAAGAGACAACAGGTAGTGAAACGAATGAGACCAGAAGACTCTTTTATGGTAGAAGTGATATTATAGATAGTAATGCAAACGGTGAAATTATAGCCTTAGGTGCAAATCAAGCAAATTTTGAGGATAATACACCTAACAGAGCTGATGTGTTTAAATATGTAAATGCTGAAGGTAATAATACAGATAAATTGGTGGTTTTTGGTGAACAAAAAAACTATGAAGCGATGGGTAAATGGGATATTAGTAAAATAGATAATCATACTTTATCTTTAAAAGATGATTACTATGGTGTAGATAGAGAAGGGCTCTATTATGCTGTAGGGCATAACTACTATCAAGATCAATGTAGAGAAGATGGTAGAGAGTGGGTAGGTAGCACAGATTCAGATACTTATCAGTTAGATGAAGAGGGTACAGTGACTGTAACGTACAAATATGATTATCATCTTACAGGTAAGGATGCACTTATTTGGGTAAACCTTGATGGTGTACAGCCTGATACAGGTGTTGTTACAAAAATAGGGGAGACTGTAAAACATACATTAAGAGGTAATGGTCTAGTAGCAGTACCTAATGGTGGATATAGTTTAGCAAAAGGTGCATCAGGATACGGTACCTTTATACTTTGGCATGAAAATGCTCCTGAACGTTATAGAAATGGTCATTTTGGTTACGGTATTAAGGATGGAAGTACATGTTATTATGAAGTGGTTGCAACTAGTAATCCATTTGATGCACGAACCTGTGATAACAGAATGGGTGTAGATACTGACAACTATTCAGGAACACCAGATGTGATGTACGGTACGCTTGATGGTACATCATATATATCATTTTATTTGGAAGCAGCACCCGATAAGGCTTGTACTTTTAATTTAACTAATTTTGCTACTTCATCAGAATTTTAAATTATAAAACCATAAGAGTCTATACTCTTGTGGTTAATTAACCGTAAACTTTTCAAACTTCTACTATAATTCTATAAAATTCCAACTTTAGGTAAATAACTTATGATAGATCTTAAATATCTCCAAAATAATTTCAATGAAGCTAGTATTAAATTAGCAAAAAAAGGTGTAGATACTACTGCACTTGAAAATCTACAAAAACTTTTTATTGAACTAAAAGAGGCAAATGCTACACTTGAAGCTTCAAAAGCAGAACAAAATAGTATGTCTAAACTCTTTGGGCAGTATATGCGTGAAAAGAGAGATGCTACTGAACTTAAATCTAAACTTGATGCAAATAAAGAGTCTATGCTTCCTCTTCAAGAGAGAGCAAGAGAGGCTGAAGAAGCACTTTTTGAAGTAGCTTTAGCTATGCCAAATTTTCCAGATGATTCTGTACCTGATGGAGCGGATGAAGAGGATAATATAGAACTTAAAAAAGTACTAGAGCCAAAGACTTTTGATTTTAAACCCAAAGAGCATTGGGAGCTTTCTGAGATAAATGGCTGGATAGACTTTGAACGAGGAGTAAAACTTGCTAAGAGTCGCTTCTCTGTACTTAAAGCAGAGGCTTCTAGGCTTGAAAGAGCTCTTATTAATTTCTTCCTTGATACCAATGCTAAAAAAGGTTTTATAGAGCATTCAGTGCCATTTATCAATAATGCAGCAATGCTTCAAGGTACAGGACAACTTCCTAAGTTTGAAGATGATTTATTTAAAATAGAGGATGAAGATTTATATCTTATTCCTACAGCAGAAGTACCTTTGACGAACTTGTATAGTAATGAGATACTTACAGAGAAAGAGTTGCCTTTGCTTATGACTGGGTACACTCCATGTTTTAGAAAAGAAGCGGGATCAGCTGGGCGTGATACAAGAGGTATCATACGTCAACATCAGTTTAATAAAGTAGAAATGGTTGCTATTGCTCACCCTGATAACTCTCATGAAGTATTTAAAATGATGGTGGAAAATGCATCAGATATATTAACAGCACTAGGACTTCCTCACAGAGTAGTAGAACTTTGTGGAGGAGACTTAGGTTTCTCTGCTGCAACGACAATTGACCTTGAAGTATGGCTCCCTGGACAAAACCAATATCGTGAAATTTCATCTATCTCTAATACTAGAGATTTTCAAGCAAGACGAGCAAAGATACGTTTTAAGGATGGCAAGAAAAATAGATTTGTGCATACATTAAATGGTTCATCACTAGCAGTTGGTCGTACTATTGTAGCTATTATGGAGAATTACCAAAATGAAGATGGAAGTATTGAAATTCCTGAAGTTTTAAAGAAATATATGTAGGGTGCGTTTCCCAACGCACCAATAGATATATTTATATTTTGTAATTATTTGTTTTTAATCAAAACTTGAAGGTGCGTTAGACAGTTTTAGAGCTGTCTGTATCCCGTGATTTTAATTTACCTTCCATACTCAAATAAGAGTTTAATGCACCGATATAAGCTCTAGCTGAAGCTAGCATGGTATCTATGTTTAAACCGTGTCCTATGATGGCAGGTTCACTGTTAAATGCAACTTTGACAGTAACACTGGCTAAGGCATCCTTTCCTTCACTGACAGATTTTACTTTATAGTCCATCAATTGACCCTCATAGCCTGAGATACGATCAATAGTTTTAAAAATCGCATCCATTGTCCCCTCTCCTATTCCTGCATCAATTATTTCCCCAGCATCTTTTTTAATACACACAGCAGCAGAAGGTACACCATTAGAACAATCCATTAACTGTAAAGAGATTAATTCGAATATTTTAGGTGCTTTTGTCATCTCATTGGTAACTAACGCTCTTAAATCGTCATCATAAATATCTTTCTTTTTATCCGCCATGATTTTAAAACGTTCAAATGAACTGTTCAAAGCATCATCTTCTAAACTAAAGCCTAATTTATGTAATTTGTCTTTAAATGCTGCACGTCCAGAGTGCTTACCTAAAACTAAAGTATCTTCCATAGCTAAACCAATATCCTCAGGACGTATAATCTCATAGGTCTCTTTGTTTTTCAACATACCATCTTGATGAATACCACTCTCATGAGCAAAAGCATTTTTCCCCACTATGGCTTTATTGGGTTGAGGCTCAATACCTGTAATATTTGCAATAAGTCTGCTTGATGGATAAATCTCTTTTGTGTTGATATTTGTTTCGTAATCAGAAAAAATATCTGAACGTGTTTTCAATGCCATAACTATCTCTTCAAGTGCTGCATTACCTGCTCTTTCACCTAAACCATTGATAGTACACTCTATTTGTCTTGCACCATTAATAACAGACTCTAAAGAGTTTGCAACTCCTAAGCCTAGGTCATTATGGTTGTGTACGGAGATAATGGCACGACCTTCAACATAGTTACTCATCTCTTTTACCATAGCTCCTATTTCAAAAGGAAGTCTAAATCCTACAGTATCTGGTAAGTTAATAGTACTTGCACCAGCCTCTATAACTGCATCACTTATCTCTTTCATAAAACCTATATCTGAACGTCCAGCATCTTCACATGAAAACTCAACATCATCAACAAAGGTACGTGCATACTCTACTGCTCTAACGGCTCTCTTTATAACTTCCTCTGGCGTCATTTTAAGCTTGTATTCCATGTGTATTTTTGAAGTTGCAATAAAAGTATGAATACGTTTTTTATTGGCTTTAGCTATAGCTTCACCTGCTGCTTTAATGTCTGAGTCTATAGCACGTGCTAAAGAACAGATAGTCGAGTCATTTACTTTTTGGGCTATTTTATCTATAGCATCAAAATCACCTGGACTTGCCGCTGCAAAACCTGCTTCAATGATATCAACATTTAAACGCTCTAGCTGTGCAGCAATTTGGATCTTCTCCTCGGTATTCATAGATGCACCAGGACTCTGTTCACCATCTCTTAATGTGGTATCAAATATTAATATTGTATTTTTATTATTCATTTTCTTGACCTTGATAGGATAAAAGCGATATACGCTATAAATTGTCTAATTTTACCTAAATAATGGTTAGGAGTATTAGAGTAGTATTTATTATATAAAAAAGTGTGTAGATAGTTTAAAACTATTGTAGTAGGAGCAGTAGCAGTAGGAGAGTACTATCTTTAGCGATAATTGCATGTGAATTGGTAAATGTTTTCATTATACTCTCCTTTAATTTTTAGGTATTATACATTTTTAACTATTTCTTGTCAAGATAACTATTTAGCTATCTTGCTTATCTTCTTTACTCTCTTGTGCACGTTTTAATGCTTGTTCTTCTTCAAATGCTTTAGCTTTAGCTATTTTTTCACCATGAGCTAAACGACTCTCTAAGTTGTTTTCTACTTCGTAATCACTTATGATAGAACGTACTTTCGCACCCTCTATAACTTCAACATCAAGAAGTACAGCAGTCATGTTTTCAATGGCTTGATTGTAGTCATGAAGTGTTTTTTTAACAAAATTGTAACGCTCATTGAGCGTACTACGGATGTAGTTATCCATATCTTCAGCCATCTTTTCACTATAGTCAGTGCTTATAGCTCCCCCACCTAAAAAAGAGTTTTGACTACGTGAAAGTACCATAAGACCTGCAACATCAGTCATACCATAAACAGAAATCATATCTTTCAATATCGCAGTTGCACGGTCAAGGTCATTACCTGCACCTGTGCTTATCTCACCGATGAATACCTCTTCGGCTGCACGACCTCCAAGAAGTACGTCTATTTCAGCGAGGAGTTCATGTTTTTGTTTTAAGAATCTGTCTTCATCATCTGGTAGGTGAAGCGTATAACCTAATGCTCCTAATCCTCTAGGTATGATAGATACTTTTGTTACTCTGGTTGCACCTTTAGTTAACTCTGCCATGAGGGCATGACCACTCTCATGATAAGCAACAATTCTTTTTTCTACTTCTGAGATTTTTCTATTTTTCTTTTCTAGTCCTACAAATGAACGCTCTATAGACTCTAGCAAATCAGATTGTTCTATCTCTTTTTTGTTAAATCTACCTGCAAGTAGTGCTGCTTCATTAATAATGTTTGCCAAGTCTGCACCTGCAAGACCAGCAGATTGCTTTGCAACAATAGTCAAATCAACTTTTGAAGAGAGCTTAACATCTTTAGAATGAACTTTCAAGATAGCTAAACGTCCATCAAAGTCAGGTTTATCTACAAGGACTTGTCTATCAAAACGACCAGCTCTTAGTAGTGCAGCATCGAGTGTCTCTGGTCTGTTGGTTGCAGCAAGTACAATGACTGGAGTGTCTGTACCAAAACCATCCATCTCTGCTAGTAGTTGGTTAAGTGTCTGTTCTCTCTCATCATTTCCACCCATCTGTCCGCCACTTGCACGACTTTTACCAATAGCATCTATCTCATCGATAAAGATAATAGATGGTGCTTCTTTTTTAGCTTGAGCAAAAAGGTCACGTACACGACTAGCTCCAACTCCAACGAACATTTCAATGAATCCTGAACCACTCACTGAAAAGAAAGGAACAGAAGCTTCACCCGCAACAGCTTTAGCTAAAAGTGTTTTTCCTGTACCTGGAGGTCCTACTAAAAGTAAACCTTTTGGAATCTTAGCTCCAAGCTCCATATAACGCTCTGGAAATTTAAGAAAATCAACAATCTCTTTGACTTCATCTTTTGCCTCTTCTACCCCTTGAACATCAGCAAATTTTGTATTGGGTTTTTCAGAGTTAATAAGCTTATCTGCTTTACCTGCACCTAAAACACCACCCATACCTTTAGACATTTTTTTTGCAAGAAAAATCCAAATAGCAAAAAAGATAAAAATAGGAAGTAGCATACTAAGAAGTTCTGAAAGAAACCCCCCACCCATTACACCTTCATAGGTAATACCTTTTTCTTCAAGAAGAGGGATAAGATCTCTATCGTAGGTAGGAACATTTTGTGCTACATAGCGGAGCTTTCTTCCATCAGCTTCTGAGATAGCTTCAACAGTATTTGGAGTAAGTTTTACCGATGTAATACTTCCTTGATCAATCTGTTTTTTAATTTCTGAATATTTCACTTGTTTGGTTTGAGTAACATTTTGGGTATTCATCATACCACCTAAGCTTTCACTCTCTCCAACAAATGATTTAAAAATCATAATAATAACAATAGAAAATACTGCAAATGCGAGTAGTGGGTTGTTATTAAAAAAGTTGTTATTATCGTTGTTGTTATTGTCTTTATTAGCCATGGACTTCCTTCTTGTATATAAGTGTTACCCACTCATCTTGTTGTATTCTTTTTTCTAATGTAAGGTCTTCAAATGCACTAAGAACTTTATGCTCTTTTTTATCTAAAATACCTGATAGTATTAATTTTCCATCTTCTTTACAGTGAGCTTTTAACTCTCTTGCAATAAGCTTTAAAACATCTGCTATGATGTTAGCAATAACTACATCATAATCTCCAGAAGCTTTTTGGATAGAACCTTCCCAAAGTTTAGTGTAGTTCTCACTATTTAGTTTAAAGTTTTCCATAGTATTTGTAACTGACACAGGATCAGTATCACATAACTCTATAGATGCACCTAGCTTTTTGCAGGCCAAACCTAAAATACCAGAACCACATCCTACATCTATTACACGCATCTCTTCAGTTATGTACTCCGAAATAGCTTGTAAACATGAAAATGTTGTGGCATGATGTCCTGAACCAAAAGCAAGAGCAGGATCAATAGTAATATTTATTTTATCCTCTTTTGGTTCATACCATGAAGGGAAAATGTAAAAAGCACCTACATCTATAGGTTGCACAGAGTTTTGGTACTTTTTAATCCAATCTACATTCTCTTTCTCTTCAAGTTTATATTGCATTTTGATAGGTGTCTCTAAACTTTCGTCTAAGGATACAAGAGCATCTTTAATGAAAGTTAAATCAGATTCACTTCTTATAATAATTTCTCCATCACCAAGCTCTAAACCTTCATCATAAAGGTTTAAAATAAAATCAGCAATTACCTCTACAAAATCATCATTTAGAGTAACAGTAAGTTCAAAATAACTATTTTGCATTGGCCGCCTTGAATGCCTCTTCAAGGTCAAGTGTACCCTCATAAAAGGCTTTTCCTACGATAGTACCATCTATATTAGCATCAATTAAAGCATTAATGTCACTCATGTCTTTTAGCCCTCCAGAAGCGATAGTCTCAAGCCCTGAAGCTTTTTGTATTTCTAAAGTAAACTCTACATTGACCCCAGTCATCATACCATCACGCCCAACATCGGTACAGATGATAGCCTCCACACCACACGCTGCAAACTCTTGTGCCAAGTCAGTGGCTTTCATGTCAGAGACTTCACCCCAACCCTCTACAGCCACCATACCATCAATAGCATCTATACCTACAACTATAGGATACTTAGCCGCCATATCTTTAACAAATTGTGCATCTTTAACAGCTATTGAGCCAAGTATAAGTCTATCAATCCCAAGCTCCAAATACATCTTGATAGTCTCCTCATCACGAATCCCCCCACCAAGCTCTAACTTCACTGAACAGTTCTCACGGATTTTTCTTATCTGCTCTAAATTCTCAGGTTTCCCTGCAAAAGCACCATTGAGGTCAACCAAGTGAACCCACTGGGCCCCCAACTCTTCAAACTTTTTAGCAACTTGCCAAGGCTCATCACTATATATCTTTGCAGACTCCATCAAGCCTTTGCTCAGTCGTACAGCTTTTCCATCTTTTAGGTCTATTGCTGGTAGTATTGTCATTTATTCTTCTCCTAGTTCTTGTAAGAATTTTTTTAAGTCATTTAATATTGGATTATCAAGATTATATATATCTTTTTTTAATGAAGCTTGATTATCACACTTCTCTCCTGCTCGTTTAGATTCTTTCTTTGTGCAACAATCATATCTTTGATATATTTGAATCCAAAATTTATCAAATTCTTTTTGGTTTAACTTTTTATCTTCAGGTAAACACTCTTGCCAAGACTTCAAACAATTAGCTACTGTTGCGTCTTTGGATTTAATAGCTTTTAAAACAGTCTCTAGCTCTCCATTACCACCACTATTTTGGATATAGATAAAAGACTTTACTTCAAATGATTCATTTGGTAACTCATCTAGTATCAAATCTATCTTTTCTTGAATTTGCTTAGTTCGTTCTTTTATTCCAATTTCATCAGCATCAAAAATAATGCCTACTTTATCTATCTCACCTTTTATAATGCGATGCGTTAAAGCTCGTAGTCTCTCTTCTAATTTGCTAATACCACCTAAACAGTCATACTCATCAATAGTACAAACAGGTTGACCGATTTCAATATTGGCAGAGATATGAGTAATTAATGCTTCTATAAAATATTTATCATTTTCACTCTCAACAATCAAGACATTACTCATCCTCTAAACTCGTTTTGATGAGTTAATTCATACTCTAGTTGATTGTTGTCTAATTTTCGCATAAAAACTTTATCATTTTTGATATTTTTTATCATTTCAAAATAATAGGTATCTTTATTCTCTTCTAATTTTTTAAGTTGCACTCTATTAAATGATTCGATACACTCTTTTGAATGAGTTGTGGCGAAGACTTGAACATTTTGATCTTTTGAGATGGTTAGGATAATTTCCCATAGTTTGTCTAGGTTTGTGTAGTGGATTCCGTTTTCTATTTCGTCTATAAATAGATAGCCATCTGCACATTGATATAGTGAAGAGATGATAGAGACCAAATGCCTAGCTCCATCACCAAGCTCTGTAAGTTCAAACCACTCTCCATTTACTCTACATTGTGCTACATCACCACCGATAAACTTCTCTATTCGATTATCAAACTTATGTAAAATCTCATTTAAAAACTGCTCTTTATCTTGTTTTTGAACTGCTAGATAAGCTTCTTTTATTTCACTGTTAGCAAGTCCAAAACTATCAATAAAGTTAATATTTTTTATTATATTAAAATCATAATAAAACTCATTAGCATTAACATCAATTAGTTGTTTATTAAACTTAAAGTGATATTTTTTAATTCCATTATCTTCATCAATTCTAAAATGAGCAGTGTTTATATTAGAAGAGACAAAAATATTATTACTTTGTTCTACAAACTTTTGGGTATTATTATTTAATTCATTTTGTAATATATTTAAATTCTCTCTCATAAATTTAATAGTAGATAGAGAGGCAAGAAAGCTTTTAATATCTTGTGCATAAGCATTCACATAAACAGCCTCCATAAAAGCCGTCTTCCCCACATTATTTTTCCCACCAATCAAATTGACTCGACCAAAACCCTCTGCTTTGAAGTTTTCAAAACATTTAAAGTTTTTGATTTCTATGTTTTTAATGAAATGATCTTGTTTATCTTTTTGCATGGGTTCTCCTTGGTTTTTATCGTTTACTGGTGTTCACTGAGGGGTCAGGTTATTCATGATTCATTGCTTCGCAACGTATCACAAATCACCAGACCCCTCTATTTGGAAGTGGAGACTTTAGTCCCACCTCTAAATTTTTTGTGGGACTAAAGTCTCCACTTCCTTTGGTGCTTATAATTTTACAAAATTCTCTATAATCTTCAAGCCATTTTCATGGCTTTTTTCTGGGTGTGGTTGTATGCCGTAGATGTTATTACGGTTTACAGCAGATACAAACTCATAACCATAGTATGTTTTTCCTATAGCATATCTATCATCACATACAGCGTGAAATGAGTGGACAAAGTATAGATAAAAATCATTTGGCAATCCCTCAAATAAAGGGCAGACACATAGGTCTGCCCCTACAGATTGTACAAAAAGCTCATTCCATCCCATATGAGGAACTTTTAGCTTATGGTCAAACTTAGCTTCATCAAAAGCTACAACTTTTCCTGGGATGAGTCCAAGACCCTTACTCTCTCCAAACTCCTCACTGCTATCAAAAAGCAGTTGCATGCCTAAACAGATACCTAAAAGAGGTTTGCCACTTGCTGCAAACTCTTTTACCGCATTATCCATACCATTTGACTTTAAGTGTTCCATTGCATCACCAAAAGCACCAACTCCTGGTAAAATAAGCTTGTCATATTGGTCTAATTTTGCAGGGTTACTCTCAAGTGTAGCATCTGCACCTACTTTAGTAAATGCATTAATAACAGAAGCTAAATTACCCATGTTATAATCGACAATTCCTATCATGAGAGATATCCTTTAGTGTTTAGTATTATCGTGATTATAGCTAATTAAGTTGAAAGGTATTATCGTGATTTATAGTATTGTGCTAAAATACGATAAAAGTAAAAGGAGAGTCGGATGAAAGTAGCTATAGTTAAACTCTCTGCAATGGGTGATATTATCCATGCGATGGTAGCACTTCAGTATATAAAACTATCCAATCCTTCACTGCAAATAGATTGGATAGTTGAACAGGGTTTTGTAAAGGTTTTAGAGGGAAATCCTGATATAGATAGAATACTTCCTGTAAATTTAAAAGCGATTAAAAAAAATAAAAAAGAGATATTTAATCAAATAAATCTTCTAAAAGAGTATGCAAACCGAAATTATGATTTGATAATAGATGCACAAGGACTTTTAAAGTCTGCTATTACTGCAAAACTTTTGGGTAAGAGTAGGGCAGGTTTTTCCAAGGATTCTATACGTGAAGGAGTTGCGAGTTATTTTTACAATACAAAAGTAAATATTGCGTATGATGCCAATACTATAGACAGAAATGCAAAAGTGATGAGTGAACCTTTAGGGGTTAGTATTACGTCAGAGATGATTTTAAATAAAGAGCCATTTTTGTATTATGAAGAGGTTGAAGAGATAGAATCAACTCTTAGTAATGAAAAGAAAAATATAATTTTCGTTATAGGTTCAACATGGGAGAGCCGTAATTACCCTAAAGAGAAGTTTGCTACTATTGCAAATGAGTTAAAGCAGAATGTACTTATAGCATGGGGTAGTGAAGAAGAGAAGAGTAGGGCAGAGTGGATTGCATCACATTCAGACTATGCAAAAGTATTACCTAAAATAAATTTAAATGCACTCAAGGCGATTATAGGAAAGTCAGATTTACTAATAGGTAATGATACAGGACCTACACATATGGCTTGGGGTTTAAATATACCATCAATTACTATTTTTGGTCCTACTCCTGTAAATCGTGTCTATGAAACATCTATCAACAGAGTAATTAAATCAAGTAGTATAGTTGATCACTATAAGTTAAATAAAAATGATTTTTCTATTGCAGAAATAGAAGCTGAAGATATTATTATCTTAGCAAAAGAGTTGTTACATGCTTGATTATTTTTATTTAGGACTCTATAAATTATTTGGTTTTTTACTATGGTTATTACCTGATGTGTTGGCTAGGGGGATAATGAAAAGCTTAGCCTGGATAGCCTATAGTGTGAGTAAAAAACATAAAAATATCATTAAGGCAAATTTAGATTTGGCAATGCAGTCATCTTTAAGTGTAGCAGAGAAAAAAAAGATAGGTATTCATTCATTTATGAATTTAATAGATACAGTTTTTGGTATTATTAAGCGAGATGGTATGAAGAGAGAAGAGGTGATTGAAAATGTAACTTTTGAAGGTCAAGAGATTATTGAGAGGTATCAAAATGAAGGAAAAAACTTTATTTTAGTCACAGGGCATTATGGTAACTGGGAGCTTCTTTCACAAGCTATTGCTATTAAATTTAACCTCACTCTTGTAGGTGTTGGAAGAAAGCTTGATAGCGAGCTGATGGATAAAGTACTAAAAGAGAACAGAGAACGTTTTAATATAGAGATGGTCTATAAAAAAGGTGCGATGAAAGGGTGTATAAAAGCTATAAATCAAGGAAAAGTAGTAGGGATACTTACTGATCAAAGTATACGTAAAAGTCAATCTATAGATGTAGATTTCTTTGCTAAAAAAGCTACACACACTCCTTTGGCATCTATACTCTCACGTAAATTTGGTTTAGATATGATTCCTGCATTTATAAGTACTGAGGATTATATACATTATAAAGTTAAGATTTATGAACCTATTCATACTTTAAAAACAGAAAATCAAGAAGAAGATTTAGCTATACTTACACATGCACAAGCAAATATCATGGAGCAAGTAATTAGAGAAAATCCAAAACAATGGTTTTGGATGCATAAAAGATGGAAAACCTTCCATGAATAAAATATAAATTTTAGGTGAATAATTGATAGAATTTTTTAAGCAGTATCTTCCTTATTATAGTAATTATAAAAGAAAATTTACTTATGTCATAATTGGGATTATTTTAGTTTCTATAGGTACAAGTGGAAGTGCTTATGCTATTAAGCCTTTATTGGATGAGGTCTTTGTTAACAAAGATATAGAGATGCTACAGTTGATGCCTTTGGTTATTATTTTACTTTATTTAGCTAAAGGTATAGGACGCTATTTGCAAACTTATTATATATCTTTTATAGGACAAGATATTATTAGAATTGTACGAGATAAATTGTTAACGCATATACTTTATTTAGATTTGGACTTTTTTTCTTCAAAACATGGAGGTGAATTGGTAAGTCGAATTACAAATGATATAAATAGAATTCAGTCTGCTATCTCAACACAGGTTGCTAGAATTATTCAAGATGCACTAACAATAGTCGCATTAGTAGTTGTTGTAGTTTACCAAAGTCCACAATTAGCTTTTTTTGGATTGATTGTTCTGCCCTTGGCGTTATATCCACTCTCTCTATTGGCCAAGAAGATGAAAAAAATATCTTTTTCTTCTCAATCAAAGAATTCAGACCTACTCTCTTGTCTGAATGAAATTTTTAATAATATTGAAATTGTAAAGGCATCTAGTGCTGAAAATAGTGAAGCTAAAAAGTTTAAAGAGATAAATTTGGATTTTTTTAAAATCAATATAAAGTCTGTTAAAACCAATGCCTTAGTCTCTCCTGTAATGGAAATATTAGGTGCTATTGCTATTGCTATTGTTATAATAATAGGTGGATATCAAGTAATAGATGGAGATTTAACTGTAGGTACATTCTTCTCCTTTATGGCAGCACTTTTTATGCTCTATACGCCTATAAAAAGTATCTCTTCTCAGTATAATAAACTTCAAGATGCACTGACTGCAAATGAAAGAGTAAATGAGCTTTTTGCTAAAAAGTCAGATATTGTTTCAGGTAATGAAATATTCCCAAATAATATTAATGAAATTTCATTTGAAGATATTGTCTTAGAATTTGAGGATAAAAGAGCTTTAGATAAAGTAAGCTTAAAAGTTAAAAAAGGAGAAACTATAGCACTCGTAGGTGATAGTGGTGGAGGTAAAAGTTCATTAGTTAATGCACTGATGAAGTTTTATCAACTTAAAAGTGGAACAATTAAAATAAACAATCAAGAGATAGATAACTTTACTTTAGAGAGTTTACGAAATGCTATTTCGATTGTAACACAAAGAGTTTATATATTTAATGATACTGTTGCTAAAAATGTTGCTTATGGACAACCATATAATGAGGAGAAAGTACATGAAGCACTCAAGCAAGCGTATGCATTTGATTTTGTCTCAACATTAGAACATGGCATAATGACAATACTTGATGAGTTTGGAACTAACCTTAGTGGAGGACAGAGACAAAGAATAGCAATTGCAAGAGCATTATATAAAAGCCCGAAAATTTTAATACTTGATGAAGCTACATCAGCACTTGACAATAAGAGTGAATCAATGATTACAAATATTTTAGAAAAGGTATCAACAAATAAAATCACTTTTGTGATAGCCCATAGACTGAGTACGGTTAAGAATGCAGATAAAATAGCTGTTTTTAAAGAAGGTAAGATAGTCTGTATAGATAGTGAAAAGATTTTAAATAAAAGCTGTGATGAATATAGAAGATTGAGTCAAGGTACTCTTCTTTAAAAGAGTTATCTTCCTCTTAATTTTTTTAACTTTTTTTTATTCTTAAGGTACTTTATTTCCTCTTTTAAATAAAAATCAAATTTCTCTCTTAATAAGATCTCATTGATATTAGAGACTAAAGTATAATGCCTTAGCATATAATCATTATCATCTTTATTTTTAGTGAGTTTAGAGAGGCTTTTCATTCTTAGGGCATTATCTAAAGGAAGAAACTTCATCCTATTTACATCTATGATATAAAATAGGTATTCTCCATCTTCTTTTTTTATTAATATATTTCCAGGGGAATAATCAATATGAAATACCCCTTTTTCATGTAACTGATAAGAAAACTCTATAAATTTTTTTAAAATGTTTTTCCTATTTGGATAGTTTAAATCACTAAATACTTCCCTAATCTCAAAATCATAATCGAAAAATTCACTTATATAAAAACTTTCTGTAAAAAAAATAGAAGAATAATACTCTATATAAGCTATTGGCTTTGGAGTATTGATTCCTAGTTTTAGAAGTTTTACTGAGTTATCATATGACCTTTTAGCCTTAGATTCTCTAAAAAATCGATAGACTATTTTATTAAGTAAATGTGGAATTTTAAAAGATTTTACAACATACTTTTTATCCAAAAAGTCAACAACCTTAATAATATTTCTTTTATCATAAATAACTCTATTTTCACTCTTTTGAAAGTATGATTTGATGTTTAAAATAAAATCTCTATACTGTTTTTCTATTACTTTATAATTCATTATTTAGCTTTTCTAATTTATTAATACCTATACTAAAAATAAAATCATAGTGTGACTCAATAATATCGGCCTTATTAAGTATTTCTTCTTTTGGTATATAAATAGATTCAAATTTAGTATTTGGATAAAATAATTTAAGTGTAAAAAATGCAGTAGTAAAAAAAGATACAATATGTGATGGTTTTATTTTATTACCTAAAAAATATAACTCAATTGGTATATCTATATGTTTAACATCAAAAGTGTCATCTATTAATGAGAGAACTTTACTTGAATCTGATTCACCTTTGTGAGGAATATATATAATTTTTTTATTTGATGTAGATTTTATCTTTTTTATACAATCAAGATAAGTTTTTTCTGATACCAAGTTTTTTTCATATAACGGCTGTCCCAACAGATAAACCAACTGTGACTCTGCAGATGGTTTTAAATATTTTTCTCTAAAATATTCTAACTTATTTAAAACAACTTCAGACTTTTCAAATGGTTTTAAATCAAAATATGTAAATAAATTTATAGTATCTGTAATATTTACTTTTAATCCAAATAATAAAAATCTAAATCTAAATAAGTGTCTTAAATTAAATTGATTTATTTTATTTGGAAGCAACATTTCATTATACATAGTTATTGTTTCCGTTCCATCATCAAAATAGTAGACTTTTTCCTTATTAACATTACTCAATATCAGTCTTTGCATACTCCCAAATCTAGCAAAAAATATAAAGTTATATTTCTCTTTTTTTAACTCTTTAATTAATGATAAATATTTAAAAAAACTAGCTTTACCTTCTATTTTAATAACTTGATGCCAATTATATAAATTTATCAAGTTAGTCATTTGTTTATAGTTTTGATTGTCACTACTACTAATTAATATTAATACATTATTAGTTAAGTTAAAATAATTTACCGCTTCTATAGAATTAATTATTTGTAATGGTGTTTTAACAATAAATAGATTAGGTAAAGTAACTTTATTAATCACTAGCAATCCTATCTATTTCATATTCCCAACTTTTAATCATGTTTGACCAACTAAATTTTTCAGATAACTTTATGGCGTTTTTAGAACTATTGTAAAGTAAAGAAGAGTCAGTATTTAAAATATTAATCTTATTTACCAACTCATCAAAATTATTTATAATAAATCCATTTTCATCATTATCTATCCATTCCTTAGCGCCATAAGAACCGTATACGATAGAAGGTATTCCAACTGCCGCTGTTTCAAACACTACTTTTGGACAACCTTCACTTTTTGATGTTAAGATATGAAGATCCATTATTTGTAGTATTTTATTAAGTTCTATAGGAGTTTTACTTCCATGAACCGTAACGTTTTTATACTCTTTGTTTATCTGATTTATATCAAGAGAGTTAGGCGTTCCAACAATATGAAATATTAAATTAGGATATAGTTTTGATAGTTTCAAATATTCATCAACCCTTTTACGTTGCATATCATTTCCTATAAAAATAATATTTTTCAATACTTTAGATATCTCTTTTTTTACAGTAATAGTTGATAAGTCTACACCTAGATATAGAATACTATCTAGTGAATTTAAATTTACACTATTTTTGTTAATATCTTTCATGTACCTAGTAATTGAATATACATATTGAACATTATTTATAGTATTAACTACCTTATCAACACTTCTTCCTTTTATAGTTTGTTGATCAAACAGTGCTTCAATTGTTAAAAAGATTTTCTTTTTAAAAAATTTGTTAAAAAACAGTACTAAAGATAAACCATCTCGTCTAGGTAAATACAGAATATCACAAAAATATAAAGCTTTTATATAATTCCATGATTTTAAAAACTTTAATTTATGGTTATATTTAAATATTGTAGCAAAGTTCTCTATTTCAACGATATCAATATTCCCATCAGTTCTACTCATTGTATATATATCATATTTATCTTTATTTAAATATCTAGATAATGCATTACAGTTCAAATTTTGTGCATTTTGCTTATTGATATGTCCACCTAAAAATAATTTAATTTTATTCATTATGACTCACATTTATTTTGTATTTTCTGTACCTTAAATTTACATACCACTTATACAATATAGGTACTTTAATAAGTAGTAAAACTTCTAGCTTTCTTTTTATACTTAGTTTTGAATGTTTAATCACCTTAAGTATATCAATATCCTTATTTTTAATAACTTCAATCATATTATTTAACTTATTTATGTAATCATTGTCATATTTTGAAATTAATCTGTAAGTAAGAATAAAATATATGTTTACAAATTGCATTTGTACTTCATATTGATACTTTTCTAAAAAACCCCGTTTTTTATATATATCATAATAAATTATCCCAGCATTTACCTTATCATCTATATGCAATTTACTATTTGCAAGTGTTGAGTTTTGATGCCTTACATAATAATATAAATATTTATTTATTTTAGATATTTTATTTGCATATAAGTTATATATTCCATAAATGGCATTATCTTCATAAAACATATTTTCTGGAAAATATATTTTATTATCTTGTAACATTCTTAATTTAAATATCTTAGTTACTATTCTGCCAGCATATTGTATTAAATCAAGTTCAGTAAATTTTGACAAGCTTATCTCTCTTTTCATTACTTTATCATTTGTATCAACATGAATTAAATCACAATCTACAATATCTGCCTTATCATCTATAGCTTTTTCATACAATAATTTATACATATTTTTATCAATATAATCATCAGCATCAACAAATCCAATAAATTGACCTTTGGCAACTTTCATACCACTATTTCTAGCACCACCTTGTTTCTTATTAGTTTTATGGGTAACAACTGTTATTATATCAGAATATTTTGATTTAAAATCATTTAATATCTCTATTGTTTCAGTTAAGCTTGATGCATCATCAACTAAGATAATCTCAATCGAATCGAGTGTTTGGTTCATTAAAGATGTTATACATTTTGTCAACAACTTCTTATTTATATTAAATACTGGTACAACAATACTAACTTTAATCATTTATTAATCTTTTTGAGTGTTTTTCTTCTATTAACAATAACGAAATAAATACAGCAAAAAAATACATTGCTTCTTTAATATTAAACATAATATCTGGTAACATTGCAATCATAAATGTAATCACAACTAATTGCTTTACAAACAACATATAGGA
>JAYEHY010000107.1:0-23602 GCA_034659695.1 Campylobacterota bacterium
CTTACAGTTAGCATTACCAATAAAAAAGAAATTTTTAGTGTTTTAAAGAAATGGCTACCTCAGATTAAAGTGATAGAACCTGTAGCACTGCAACATGAATTTGAAGATATGATAGAAGGATATTTAGCGAGAAAATGAAAACCTTATAATCTAACATAGAATATAAGGTTTCTCGCTGTAGAGTGATGTAGCAACTTTAAAAGGTCGGAGAAAACATTATAAAATTATATATTTTATAACGTTTTATTCATATTTTAACATTACTTTCCCTCCCCTTTCCTCTCTTTATACCTCTTTTAGTCTCATCCTAACACTCTCCTCATGTGCAGTCAACCCCTCAGTATTTGCTATCAATGCACAAGCAGCACCTATCTCTTCCATCCCTTGCTTAGACATAGAAATAATAGAAGACTTCTTCAAAAAGTTCTCTACACTAAGTGGGGAGTAGAACTTTGCTGTTCCTCCTGTAGGAAGTGTATGGTTTGGACCTGCTACATAGTCACCTATAGGTTCTGGTGTGTTTTCACCTAGGAAGATGGCTCCTGCATGTTTGATACTCTCTAAGTGACTCATAGGGTCTTTGGTAATCACCTCTAAATGTTCTGGTGCTATTTCATTCATAAGGTCTATTGCCTCTTCCATAGTAGAAGTAACAATGATTGCACCTCTCTCTTCTATAGATTTTCTAGCTATCTCTTCACGAGAAAGTGTACTTAGTAGTTCTTCTACTTTGTCACTAACTTTGTTAGCTAATTCACTGTCTGTAGTAATAAGTATAGAAGATGCCATTTCATCATGTTCTGCTTGACTTAGAAGGTCTATAGCCACATAATCTTCACGTGCAGTTTCATCTGCTAAGATACCTATCTCTGAAGGCCCTGCTATCATATCTATATTGACTTCTCCATACACTAACTTCTTAGCTGTAGCGACAAAGATGTTCCCTGGCCCTGTTATAACATCTACCTTAGGAATACTCTCAGTTCCATATGCCATTGCACCTATGGCAGAAGCACCACCTACTCTGTACACTTGAGTTACTTTGCACAAATGACATGCGGCTAAAAGAAGTTCATTGAGTTCATTATCAGGGGCTGGAGTACAAACTACTATCTCTTCAACACCGGCTACTTGAGCAGGGATAACATTCATAAGAAGTGAAGAAGGATACGCAGCTTTTCCACCAGGTATATAAAGTCCTGCACAGTCAACTGCTGTTACTTTTTGCCCAAGTATAGTGCCATTCTCTTCTCTATCCATCCAAGTTTTAGGCATAAGTTTTTGGTGGTAATTCTCTATACGATCATATGCTAGGTGTAGTGCATCACGAAGTACTGGGTCTATATTTTCATATGCATTAAGCATATCATCAGTAGAGATTAAAAGTTCATCATCACTCTGAGGTTCCCATCTATCAAACTTAGCTATTTGAGCTTTCAGTGCCGTGTTACCCTCTGTTTGTATCTCCTTAAGTAACCCCGAAACAATGCTTGTTACACCTTCAATATCCATCTTACCACGTTCCAAAAGTTCAGAAAAATTTGCCTTAAAAGTGTCATCATTACTGTAAAATATTTTCATTTATTATCCTCTTTAATGCGTTATAACGCAATTTACTTTAAATTTTATATTGACGGATATTTCCGTTTGTATCTTGGAAGCATACTCTCATTACCTAGTACTCCACCCTGATGGATATAGAGCAGAGGCTTAGAAAAAAGCTCTGGATGTGCAAGCAAAACTCGCCATCCTAATGGGTCATAAAGAAGATCAAACTCCACGCCTATCTCTTTTTGTAATTTTAGCCAAATTTTGTAATTATCAGGGTAAAGTTTTCCAAAATGGTATTTTTTCTCTAAACTCAATATACTAGGATGATGCAATTCGTCTCTCTCTAACTCTAAAAATTGTTCTTTTAAGTAATCTTTATCTCCTACACATGGAGTGGTAAATACTTGATTTACACCAAGGTATTTTTGTAAAAATAGAGCTGTAGTTCCTGTACCTGAGGGTAAAAAAACATTTAATACATCTATCTTATTTTCTTTTTTCCAATTAATTATCTCTTCTGATAAAAGTTTAATGCCACAAGCAGACTCTTTTTGTCTTCCACCCTCTTCTATTAATAAAATATTATTTGCTGGAGAGGGGAGAGCCTGACCTACGAACAATTGCATACCATTTGTTAAAGCTCCAGCATAGTTTCCATGAGGATTCTCTTTTAGGTACTCAGCAATATGATCAACATAATATTCAAACTTCCATCCTCTCATTTTTGCCAAAACAGAGAGTGAGTACATAGCATTTGATTGAGCAGAACCATAAGAGACTATTTTTGTAATATAGGGAAATTCATTTTGAAGAAAGTGATAAAATTTACGGGCTTTATTACCAGAGAACTCCTTATGAATCTGGTCATCTCTTTTCAGATAAAAAGAGTGACCTTCAAAAGAATACGACTCTATAAGAGAGTTAAGAAGCAATTTACTTAGTTTCTATTTAGACAGTTTAAATCTTCAAATGCCTGTTCAAGTCTTTTAGCCATAGAAAGTTCTGCGGTTCTTAGCCATTTTCGTGGATCATAGTAACCTTTATTTGGTTTATCTTCACCGTCAGGGTTACCAATTTGACCTTGTAGATATGCTTCATTTTTAGATAGATATCCTCTTACACCATCCCAAAATGCCCATTGGGTATCGGTATCAATATTCATTTTGATTACGCCATACTCTATAGCTTCTCTAATATCTGAAAGTTCAGAACCAGAACCTCCATGAAAAACAAAGTTCACAGGCTGTTTTTCTGTATTAAATTTCTCTTCTATATGTGCTTGTGAGTTTTTTAATATTTTAGGCGTAAGAGTAACATTGCCTGGTTTATATACTCCATGAACATTTCCAAAAGAAGCAGCAATTGTAAATTTATCAGAAACTTTTGAAAGCTCCTTGTAGGCATATGCTACTTCTTCAGGTTGTGTATAGAGCAATGCATTGTCTATTTCAGTGTTATCTACACCATCTTCTTCTCCACCCGTAACACCAAGTTCTATCTCTAATGTCATGCCCATTTTAGACATACGTTCTAAATAGGCTTTACATGTTGCGATATTCTCTTCTAAAGGCTCTTCTGATAAGTCTATCATATGTGAAGAGAAAAGAGGAGTTCCATGAAGTTTAAAATGTGCTTCACTAGCATCAAGTAGAGCGTCTATCCATGGTAAAAGTTTTCTTGCTGCATGATCTGTATGAAGTACTACAGGGACACCATATGCTTTAGCAATCAAGTGTACATGCTGAGCACCAGAGATAGTTCCTAGAATAGCTGCTTCATCTGCAGGCAAGCCTTTACCCGCATAAAAAGCTCCTCCTCCATTTGAGAACTGCACAACAATAGGTGAATTTACATTTTTAGCTGATTCAAGTACTGCATTGATAGAACTTGTACTTACAACATTTACCGCAGGAAGGGCAAACCCCTCCTCTTTTGCTACTTTAAATAACTTTTGAAGACTCTCTCCAGTTACCACACCTGCTTGTACACTATCCAGAACTTTTGTAGACATTTATATTTTCCTTAGATTTATGGAATTATTTTAATTTAATTTTAGCTTTTTTCATTAATTTACCAACAACTTCTTCTTGTGCTAATTGCATTTTGATACTAGCTTTAGCTACTTCAAATGCAGGTAATTTTTTCTTTGCTGTTTTTTTCATTCCATCATAAGCTTTTTTTGCTTTTTCGTCAGAGATTTTTACATCAGCTATCTTTTTCTGCATCCAAAAATTAGAATACGCTACTTCTTTCTCTTTTACTGTTAAAGACTTTTTAGCTGAAGCTGCTACTAATTTACTTGGTGACATCATTTTGATCAATTGTAATTTTTCTTCTTTAGAAAGCTTTTTCCAAGTCATCTTACCTTTTGATAATGATGTTATTGCTTTATTAGCCTCTTCTACAGAGATAGAGATACCATTTACTGTACCTGCTGTTACTGCCATTACACTACTTGTACTAAATACAACTGCTAACCCTAATGTTACTAAAACTTTTTTCATATCTTAATCCTTTTAATTTAATTAATGAGTATTTTAACAAATATTTACTAATTATTCATTAATATTTTTTACCATACTCTAATTTCTGAATCTTTCATCAATTCAGCAATAATCTTTTTCTCAATCATTTGCATTTTTATTCTATCTTTAACTTGTTCAAATGGAAGAATATTTCTTGTACTATTATTATCTATAGCAGTCTGTTTGATTTGATCATACACTTTTTGAATTTCAGCATTATCTACTTTAGCTTTTTGAGCCTCTTTTTGCATCCAGGTACGAGAACTAATTGCCTCTTTCTCTTCTTGTGTCAACTCTTTTTTAGCTTTTATCAATACAACTATAGGTAAAGCCATCTCTTTAATAAGTCTTAATCGCTGTTTTCTTGGCAAGAGATCAAAGTTTGATACTTTACCTTTTGTTCTCATTTTAAGGTGTGCATCTGCTGCTCTTTTACGAATATTACGACCATCTACAACTGCAACAACAGCTTTTTTAGATCTAGTTTTTTTTCTAATAGGCTTAGGTTTTGGTTTTGCATCTACACCAAGCCTACTTAAATCTACCATTGATGGTGTCTCTTTTTCATTAAGCATACTTGTTAAACTATTTTTTAGTGCATCTGCATAAGATACATTACTCAATAATCCAAAAATAATACTTGAAATAACTACATATTTTTTCATAAAACCTCCCTATTTAAAATTAAAAACTATTTTTTTGTGCTGTTAGATTCTTTTGAAAAATCTACAATTTTTGCCTTATTCTTAAGTTCAGCAGCGATTTCTGTTACTTTTTGTGTAAATTGTTTTTGTTTCAGTGACATAATAATTTTCTCTTTTACTTGCTCATATGGTGTAACTTTTTCATCTGCTTTACCTTCAAGGTAAATTACATGATAACCAAACTGTGTATTTACAGGTTTTTTTGTAACTTCACCAATTTTAAGTGACCATACCGCTTTTGAAAATTCAGGAACCATTTGTCCTTTACTGAAGTTTCCTAAATCTCCACCTTTTGGACCAGAAGGTCCTGTTGATTTCTCTTTAGCTAATGCTATAAACTTCTCTTGAAGTGCTTTATCTTTTAAAGAGGTTAATGCATCGATAATAGTTTGAGCCTCTTTTTCCTCTTTTACTAAAATATGTCTTGCATGTACCGTTGCTTTTTGCATAAATTTATCAGCATTTTTATCATAAAACTCTTTAGCTTCACTGTCACTTACTATGGCATTGTCCATTTGCATCTTCATCCACATGTTAACAAGAAGTTCTTCTTTGATTTTTTCCATATTACGTATAAATTCTGGATTTTTTTCAACATTCTCTTTTTTAGCTAACTCTGTAAAAAGTATTTTTTCAATCAGTCTCTCTTTAATCATATTCTGTTGTGCAGCATCTAACTGTGCAAAATGTGTAGTAGCCGAAGCAGCATTTACAAATAATTCAGCATCCTGTTTTGTAACATTTTTACCGTTTACAGTAACAAGAATATCAGAAGCGACGATTGAAGTTGCCATTAAAGCAGCTGTTAATAGAGAAGTTTTTACGAGTTTTAACATTAATAATCCTTAATTGTATGAAAGTTTAGTGATTATTATATCTTTCTTCGGTAAATCATTCATTAATATGTTAATATTTTAATATTATAAAGTGTAAAAAAGGTTTTTCCGTATGGCTAAAGTTAAAAAAGCAACAAAAAAAGAGATAGAATCAATCAAAAAACTTTTTCTTGAACACTATCCTGACTCGGTCACAGAACTTGAATATAACAATCTTTATGAATTGCTTATCTCCGTAATGCTCTCTGCTCAATGTACAGATAAAAGAGTCAATATCATCACACCTGCTCTTTTTAATGCTTATCCTAGCCCTATCTCACTTGCTAATGCTGACTTAAGTGAAGTCAAAAGCTATATCAATACCTGCTCTTTTTTCAACAACAAAGCTAAAAACCTCATCAAAATGGCTCAGTATGTAGTAGAACATTATAACAATGAAATACCACTCGAACGAGATGCACTGATAAAACTTGCAGGTGTAGGGCAAAAAACTGCAAATGTAGTCATGATAGAGTACACAGGTGCAAACCTCATGGCTGTAGATACTCATGTTTTTAGGGTAGCACATAGGTTAGGGCTAAGTGATGCTAAAACTGCTGTAAAATGTGAAGAGGAGTTAAGTAAAAAGTTTAAGACAGACCTACATCTACTCCATCAGGCTATGGTACTTTTTGGACGCTACAGATGTAAAGCACTCAAACCAGAATGCGAAGAGTGCTTTATGGTTGAGTACTGTAAAACGACACAAAGTTTTAAAGTGTAGCGTTATTTCTCATCATGTGATCTTCTATGATAACGCTCTACTGTATCGGGGTCATGATGAAGGTTAATTTTAGCATTCTTCTTCCCCTTATATGGTATTTGAGCCAAAGTATAACGAATAGACTCTAGTCTAGCCCTTTTTTTATCATTACTATCTACAATAATCCATGGTGCATAACCAGTATGAGAGCGAGAGAACATCTCTTCTTTGTAGAAGGTTACTTTATCCCACATCTCTTGTGCTTTTTGATCAACTGGACTTAGTTTCCAATGCTTTAATGGATTACTCATACGCTCTTTAAATCTTTTTTGTTGATTTTCTTTAGTAATAGAGAACCAAAATTTAATTAAAATAATTCCATCGTCAATAATAGCATGTTCTATCTCAGGTACCTGTTTCATAAACTTTTCATACTGTTCAGGCGTACAAAAGTCAAACACTGGTTCTACGATTGCTCTGTTGTACCAACTTCTGTCAAAAAATGTAATTTCACCAGGATTTGGTAAATGTTGAAAATAGCGTTGAAAATAAAACTGCCCTGTCTCTACTTCTGTTGGTTTTTGAAGTGCAACTACTCTAAATTTTCTAGGGTTTAAGTACTGAGTAAAACGTTTGATAGCTCCACCTTTTCCTGCTGCATCACGCCCTTCAAAAATAATCATCACACGTTTATTATTTTCAAAAACCCAGTTTTGTAGCTTTATAAGCTCAACTTGTAAATGTTTAAGCTCATTTTCATACTCTACATTACGTGTAATTTTTGCAAGTTTTTTCTTACTCATAAGTTGAGTAAGTCCACTTTTTGTTTTTAACAACTGAACATTATGCTCTAATTCTTTAAGAATTTCTTTAGATTTTTCATCTTCTACATTCTCATTTAAGTATGCTATATCTTGAAATATTGTTTTCATTTCACTCCTTAATTTTAGGCTATAAAACCCATTGGTATTTTTTAAGCTTACTCCTATGTGACTTACCATGAAATTATAAAAATTATTTGTATATTGTATTTATAAAAGTGTAACTAAAGTACACATTTAAACACTAAACCCTTGCTATAATAGCTTGAAGCACTTCAAAAGTTTTTTCAACAGAATCAAGCTTTACTTTCTCTCTTGTAGAGTGTGGGTAGCATATGGTTGGACCTATGGAAGCGAGTTTCATATGTTGGTATTTTTCACCTAGAACTCCACACTCAAGCCCTGCATGTATTGCCATCATTTTACTTGAACCAAATACAGATTTCATCTCTTGGCTTACAAGGTTGGTAAAATTACTAATATCTGGTTTCCATGCTGGGTATTTATCTTCAAGCTCTACATCAAAACCATAACTCTCAAAAAATTCTACGGTCTCCTTAGATAAACTCTCTAACTTCTCAGCACCCATTGCCCTAGCACTTGTCTCTACTGTCAGCCCACCTTTTTCATCTGTAGTCATAATAGCAAGGTTAATACTCACATTTGGAATACCTAACTCCTCATTTTGCTCTCTTACCCCATGCTTAAAAGCGTGCATCATCTCTATAATTTTATATCCCTCACTTAAAACTAAAGGCTCTTCTTTTAGTTTTCTTGCTTCCACTACACCCCTACTCTCTAAAGGGGTTTGGCTACAGACTATGGCTACAGCATTTGCAGGGATGGAGTTACGACGCTCACCTGCATAAATGCTTGCTAACTGCGTTACCCCATACGCATAAAGATAATGACCCAACTCTTTAATAGCAGAAGCTATGCCCTTGTCTATATCCACACCTGAGTGTCCACCAACAAGCCCTTTGACTGCTACTTCATAGCAGTCACCTTTTGCCTCTACATACCTATCTTGTTTGACTGCAGTAATATCTACTCCACCTGCACAGCCTATATAAACCTCAGCTTCATCTTCACTGTCTAGGTTTAACATATATTTACTCTTCATATCAAATGCTACTTCATTGGCACCAATGAGTCCTATCTCTTCATCTGCTGTAAGTAAAAACTCTAGCTCTTTACCCTCATCCATAAGCTTCATCATCATAGCTATTGCCATACCGTTATCTGCTCCTAAAGAGGCATCTTTAGCCATCATCCAACCCTCTTCTATATAGGTTTCTATTGTGGGTGCTTTACCCATACAAACCATATCATAATGGGCTTGAAGAGAGAGTACAGGTGACCCTTTAGAGATGAAAATATTTTTAACTTCATCGACCTCAACTTCATACTCTCTCTCTTTGGCAAAAGCCACAAGAAAGTCTAAAAGTTTATCTGCCTCTTTACTACAATGAGGAATTTGAGTGAGTGTTTTAAAATGTTCTAGTATCGTGGACATGAGGACTCTTTTTTAGAAATTATAGTACAATCACATAAAAACTAGGATTTAATATGTGTCTTATTGTAACTATCGTAATGTTTGGTTTTGCCATACAGAGTTTTATGCAAGGTCAATACTCAAATGGAGCCATACAACTCATCATCGCTTTAGGTTTCCTCACACTTCTTGTGCGTAACATCTATGTAGCAAATGAACATAAGAAGCTAACTCAACAAGAGGGTTGCAGTACCTCAAGCTGTGCCACACCCAACTGGCTAAACAAGTTGTTTAAAAGAAAAGAGAAGTAATGGAGCACTTTTTCACCTGCCCCTACTGCTGGGAACGCATCTCCATGATACTAGACAGCTTTGAGGAATCAAGTGACTACATAGAAGACTGCGAAGTATGCTGCCGCCCCATAGAACTACTGTTTAAATTTTCGGGTGAAGATTTGGTAAATTTTGAGGCTAGAAGAATGGAGGGAATTTAAAAAGTCTGTTTAGTGATTTAAGATTTGCAATGAGTGTGGTGATTACCAATGAATCACTACACTTCTTCTACCCCAACGTAAAGCTTTTCTTCTATTAACTCCCATATAAATATCGATACGTTTTCTATAACGCTTGTTCATCTTATCTCTTACTCTATAATAACCAGGTAATCCAGAAATACGTACTTTTGTACCATTTCTCATGCCGTATCTTGTCAACATATCTCTTGATACAGCAATAATCTTCATTCCAGGACGAAGACGATTGTTCCATGCTGCTAAGAATGGTGTACTGTCAGTTTGTCCTACATGTGAACTGTAAGCTGTTGCGGTAACACGTAGCTTACGTTTACCAAAGCTTCTAATAAACTTGGATTTTCTTTTTTTGTCAATTCTTGCATTACTAGCCAAACGTTTTTTCTTTTTTTCCTTCATCACATAAGGTAATGGCAGACGTATCACTTGATTTAATCGTATTTTTGAAGCTTTCTTTATACGATTGTGTTTCATTATGGCTTTTGTAGTCAGATTAAAATCCTTAGCAATAAGACTTAAGCTATCACCTTTTTTAACAACATACTCAGCACTAGCAATAGCATCTACTCTTTCTTGAGAATAAGGAATAATCAGTTTTTTTCCTACCCTAATAATAAACTTCTTATTCAATTTATTAAGACTTTTAAGTGTGGCGACTTTTACATTAAACTTCTTGGCAATATTTCCTAAATTATCACCCTCTTCTATAAGGTACTCCCCTTGACTTCGTTCAATCTTCTCTAATGCTTTTTTCTTTTTTAACTCTACCTCTTCTTTAATCTTATTCATTTTATCAAAAAGCTTTTTTCTCTCGGCTTTAATTCTTTCTATACGTGTGTAAATTCTCTCTTTCATTGTTGGAACAGATGATGCTTTTACTGTACCCTTAAAACGGATAGAATCTTCTAAATGTAAATACTTTTTGTTCATCTCTTCAACAGATATGATTTTAACAGAACGCTTTTCAGGAAGTTTCGAGAGTGTTTTTTCAACGATTAATTTTTTTCTATCATACCTATATTTAATCTCTTTAGCTTTTAAAAATTTTGAACCATAAGGGGTACATTCATTTGTACTATTAGTAATAACCCTACAATTTATAACTTTCGCAGTAGCTATTTCTGAAAAAAAGATGGATATAAGTAAAACGATTAAATAATTTTTAAACATAATATAAATACTTACTATAAAAAGTT
Source organism: Campylobacterota bacterium (assembly GCA_034659695.1). Taxonomy (GTDB): domain Bacteria; phylum Campylobacterota; class Campylobacteria; order Campylobacterales; family Sulfurovaceae; genus Sulfurovum. The sequence continues at coordinate 10,400 of JAYEHY010000107.1, forward strand.
AAGCATCTCTCCTTTTATTGATTTTTTATCTACAACTACTGTGTGTTTAATAGATTTTGAAAACAGACTACTTACCATAGGTGGCACAGATACATTGGCATTTTCATTTACCCATGTTAATGCTTCCATATCATCTTTTACCTCATGACCCAACGCTTTTGCTACGGTAGTAGAAAACTTTGTCCACTCAGCTGTAGAGTAGATAACCGTAGGCAATTTTTTCTCTCTAAGTTCTCTATAGGCTTTCATACATGTCGCTGTATGGGGATCCATAATATAACCTTTTTCTGCATATTCAGCAATGACTACTTTCCCCTCCATATCATCAGAGAATGTTGCAGTAAAATCTTCCTGTAAACTGCTTAACTCATCGCTACTTAATTGATATTTACCGTTTGTCTCTAACTCATACATTAACTCTTTTGTTCTCTTTGCTCCAAATTTATCAAACATTACACGTTCGATATTTGAGCTTTTCAAAATATCCATTGCAGGGGACTCTGTTAGTATTAACTCTCTATTGGTTAAATCATAACTACCTGTTGTAATCCAATCTGCTAAAATATTATTGATATTTGAAGCGATCAGTATTTTTTCTATAGGTAATCCTGCTTTTTTTGCATAATATGCACCTAAAGCGTTACCAAAATTTCCACTAGGTACAACTAAGTAAATTTTCTCACCCATTTTAACACTTTTATTACGTACCATCTCTAAATAACTATGTATATGATAAATAATTTGAAATATTATACGTCCAAAATTTACAGAATTTGCAGCAGTGAGTTTAATACCTCTCTCCTCTAATTCAGCCTTAAAGTCAGCAGAAGCCAGAAGCTCTTTTAATGCATGTTGAGTATCATCAAAATTTCCTTCAACACCTATAACTTTTAGGTTTGAAGCATCTTCTGTAACCATTTGAAGTTTTTGAACATCTGATGTACCACCATTAGGATAGAGGCATGTTACTTTTATATTATCTTGATTTTTAAATGTTTCTAGTGTAGCTGGACCAGTATCTCCACTAGTTGCTGCCATAATTAAGTAATTTTCATCTCTTTTTTGAGCTAGTTTACTTAATATATAACCAAAAGGCTGTAGTGCCATGTCCTTAAAAGCTCGTGTTTGCCCGTGATAAAGTTCTGAAACAAAACAATCTTCTTCTATAGCAACAAGAGGAACGGGGTTAGAAGGATCATCAAATGCATTATATCTCTTGAGTGCTTCTTCTATAATCCCTTTTTCTATATCAATATCAAATTCTAATAAAAAATCTAATGCTAATGTTTTATAATGACTAGATAGATGTTTACTTAAAAACTTTTCATTCAATTCAGGAAGTACTTCAGGTACATATAGACCACCAAAACTAGCACTTGGGCTAAGTATGGCTTCTGAAAATGTTACACTTGTTGATTTCTCTCCATCATTGCCTCTTGTCTCAATAAATTGCATCTATATTATCCTATCTGTAGTTATATTTCTTATTATTATAGCTAAAAATACTAAGGATACATGGCTATTTATCTATCTTTATCATATAAAAGTTTGTTGCTCTACTATAACTGTCACTTTCACCTACAAGAACGACACTACCATCACTCATACGTGCTACACCATGCCCTATATCTTTATCTCTATCGCCATATACATGAGACCAAAGAAGTTTTCCTACGCTATTTAGTGCTAAAACATAAACACTGTGACCGCCTTTACCTAAAGTATTACTACCCCCTACAATTACAAAACCACCATCTTTAGTACTCGCAACTGCATTACCATATTCGTAATATTCAAAACCGTATATTTTATGCCATATTAGTTTTCCATCTGCATTAAACTTCATTACTGATAGATCACTTTGTTCACTTCCATAAGAGCGTGTTTTTCCTGTAGCTACAACACCACCATCTACTGTTGCTGTTACACCTAATAGCATATCTGTATCTTTCTCACCATAAGTAACTGCCCAAACTTTTTTACCCTCTTGGTTAAGTTTCATTATGAAAAAATCTGTATCTCCAGCAGAGCGTACTTCACGGTAACCTACCATCACAAACGCACCATCTTTCGTTCGTGTTAAACTTTTTGCACTGTCTGCCTTTTTCCCACCTATGGTACGTGAAGAGAGAGTATTTCCATCTTTATCAAGTTTAGCAATATAAATATCTTTATAGCCATTACCATAAGATTCACTGTCACCTACAACAATCACACCTCCATCATCAGTACCTGCTATACCACCAGCAAACTCATCACGTTCACCACCGATGCTTTTTTCCCAAAGTAGTTTTCCCTCCAATGAAACCTTTGCAACATAAATATCTCTATCATAATTTTTTGCTAAAGATTTTGTTGTTCCAATAACCATTATACTTCCATCAGAAGCACGAGTAATGGCTTTTCCTTCATCCTCTTTTTCTCCACCTAACCATAAACGCCATCTCATATTACCTGAAGCAGTCATTCTAGTTACACAAATATCTGTACGCTTAGCACCAAAAGATTTACATGTTCCTATTATGGCACTATCTCCATCTTCAAGTGCAACAATATCATACGCAATATCTGTTTCATCACCACCATATAGTTTTTGCCATTGTGCAGAGTAAATCTCTTTCTTTATTTTACTCTTTGCCTGAGTATTTGTTATAATAAACAACATACTTAATAATAGTAAAAATAGTTTCTTTTGCATTTCTTATCCTTAATAATAACATTAATATTATTGTACTAAAAAAGTATTTGTAATAAAGAATATTTAACTATGTTTATTTTTTTATTTTACAAAAGCTACAAAAGCACTCTTATTCATATATCTAGCAAAATAATACCCTTGCCAAATTATACTTTAAAGCTCTATACAAGTTCCTACACCTGAACTTGTCAGGATTTCTAAAAGCATTGAGTGTTCTACACGTCCATCAATAATATGTGCTTTTTTAACTCCACCTCTTAATGCTTCTATACAGGCATCTACTTTAGGTACCATGCCACCCTGTATAGTGCCATCTGCTTTAAGTGCTTCAGTTTTTTCTATACTTAAATTTGTAATAAGTTCCATATTTTTATCTAATACACCTGGAGTATCTGTTAAAAATAGTACTTTACGTGCTTCAAGTGCTACGGCTATTTTACTTGCAGCCAAATCTGCATTAATGTTAAACCCAGGATGTCCCATCGTACTACTACCTGCAATAGGTGCGATAACAGGTACAGCTCCATCATCTATAATGTTATTAACAATAGTAGGGTTCACATGCTCTATTATTCCTGTATAACCAAAGTTCTCAAAATCTTTAGGTATTCCTTTTAAGAATCCACCATCCTTTCCTGAAATACCTATAGCTGTGGTTCCATGGTTGTCTAGTAATGAAACTATCTCTTTGTTTATTTCACCCGAGAGTACCATCTCTACAACACGCATTACCTCTCTAGTCGTTACTCTTTGCCCATCTACAAATGTAGTATCTACTCCTAAATCGGTTAAAAGATTCGTAATATTCTTACCTCCACCATGAACTATAATAGGCTTCATACCTACAAGATGTAAAAGTACAATATCTTGAGCGAACTGCTCTTTTAGTTCTGAACTTGTTTGAGCAGCACCACCATACTTTATCACTATTTTTTCATTACTAAATTTTTTAATAAATGGTAACGCATCAAGCAGTGTTTTTACAATATCAATTTTATCTCTCATTTATATATCCCTTTACCTGTGTAAAAATTTTATCTTTAATTACTAATTTTAACTTCATTTCTGAGATAGCTAACTTAAAGCCACTCATCTTTACTCTGTCTTTTGAAGTACAAAGAAGAGAACCTGCATTGTACTCTTCTAAAATAAGCGTAAGACTTTTTTCATCAAAGTAGGCATGGTCTTCAAGATAGACTTTTTTAACCACACCTTGAGGTAAAAATTTGTCTAATCTTACAGGGTTTGAAATAGCGGTAACTAAAACCATACGTTCTGTAAGGTTATCAAACGATACCATACGTTCAAAGTCATCCCCTTCTTTTAAAATACTATCTGCATAGCCACGGTTAAAAAAAAACTCTCTAAATGCTCCCGATGGGAAAGGCAGATAGTTTTTTATTTTTCGAGGTTCAAGTAGTATTTCATATTTTTTTATTTCAACACGATTAAAACCATCATCCAAAATGACTAATTTAGCCCCTTGTTTTTTTGCTAACTCTATGGCTTTATGTCTATCTTCACTAACTATAACTGATGCTGTTGGTAATGAAAGTGCCATAAGCATAGGCTCATCTCCACTTTGTATAACATCTACCAATACTTTGCCCTCACGGCTCACCTCAACAAGCCCCTGACTTTTTCTTCCATATCCACGTGAAATAACAGTCACTTTTGTAAACTTTGATGCGAGAGCAATCACAAATGGAGTTTTACCTGACCCTCCCACAATAAGATTACCAACTGAAACAATAGGAATACCAAAATCTTTTTTTCTTGTCATAACTCTTCTTAAAGACATCAGCACACCATAAAGTAAAGAGAGTGGCAAAAACAAAATAATCAAAGGGACATGATACCACTTAGGTGTAAAAAACATCTCTTCAAAAAAAGATTTTATCTGCACTCTTTTGCACCTAGTTTTTTTATCTCAGCACAAGTAAAACCTGCCTCTTTTCTTGCATTTACATTGATGTGTGGTCTATGTTTTGACAAAAGTTTATAACGTTCAAGTATTTCAAAATATACACTCTCATCTAACCCCTCCATTTTACATAAATACTTAAACCATTTGTCACCTTTAAGTACATGATCTATCTCTTCATCATAAATGATTTCAAGAGCATCTATAAGTTTTTTTACTAAAGGTTTTTTACGTTTATTCTCTAACCTTTTTACTATTTGAGGATTCACATCAAGACCAGATGCTTCATAATAACGAGGAATAATAGCCATTCTCTCAAGTATAGAACCAGCTGTATGTTCAGCAGCATCAAAAAGCCCACGATGTACAGGGAAATCTCCATACTCATACCCAAGCTCATCAAGAAGCTCTTTTAACATTTTAAAGTGGCGTATCTCATCTTCTGCCACGACTAACCAGTCTATTTTAAAATCCATAAACATTTGAGGAAAACGATAGACTGCATCGAGTGCTAAGTCTATAGCGGAGTACTCTATATGTGCTATAGCGTGTACTAATGTCCCTAAACCCTCTGTAGAATCAAAATCTTTTCTTGCAGGTAATTCTCTATAATCTACAATGTTGCACTTTGAAGCATACGAAGGCTCTTTAAATATCTTTGGTTCAAAATCAGCCTCTATACTAACCTCATTTTGGTTACAATACTCCAAACATTGAAGTGTCAATTTTTCTTTTACAGCAATATTATCACTCATGATAGCCTGCTCTAATAATTTATATATATTCATAAGGAAATTATAACCGATGCAAATTAAAATACAACCTATGGGACCTTACCAGACCAATTGCTATATTGTTACAGTAGATAACAAAGATTTTATTATTGATCCAGGAGTAGATGCAACTGAATGGGTTTTGAACAACGTTACTAATCCTGTAGCTATATTAAACACTCACGGACATTTTGACCATGTATGGTCTAATGCAGAAATTAAAGAGAAACTTAACATTCCGCTTTACTGTCCAAAAGATGATATTTTCATGCTTACAGATGACCCTATGGGACAAGGTACACCTAAAAGTACACCAGAATATGAAGTCGTAGGAGATGAAGAGCTTACACTAGAAGGGGTAAAAATAAAATATCGTCACTTCCCTGGACACACTCCTGGAAACTCCATCATACAAATAGGCAATGTATGGTTTAGTGGAGATTTTCTCTTCCAACAATCTATAGGAAGATGGGATTTCCCCGCTTCAAGTGGAGAAGATATGGTAAAAAGCTTAAAAAAAGTTTCCAAAATAGAAGGTGACTATACTATCTACCCAGGTCATGGACTAGATACAACACTTAAGGCAGAACAAAGAGTTATACCTTATTGGATAGATCAAGTGAAGAGAAGTATTTAATATTTCTCTTTTAGAATTAGTAAGAAAACTTATATCCTCTACGTCTTACAGTATGGATAACTTGAAACCCTAAAATACTTTTTAAACGTTTACGAATTTGGTTAATGGCAACTTCAACTGTGTTGTCACTCACATACTCTGGCTCTTCCCAAAGTGCATTGATAATTTCATCTTTAGAAAAAACTCTCTGTTTACGCAAAGCCAAATAGGCTAAGATATCAAATGTTTTACCATTAAGAGAGACAATTTTATCATCATATTCTATTTTTTTGTTGGCAATATCAATCACAAGTTTTTCTACCTCTATTTGTGTACCAAAAAGATGTCTCATATTTGCCAATACTCTTGCCGCTATAAGGTCTGGGTGTTCATGATGATGACAAATAACATCATCTATACCTAAAGCAAAAAATTCTATTTGTTGATGAAAATCTTCTGTTAATATCATAATTTTTGTTTCACTCTTTTTCTTTTTTACTTCATTTACATAACGTTCAAGTGAAAATTTTATACCCTCATCTACAATGATAACCAGTTCATAATGTCTAAAATCTGTAAAGTTTGTTGCATCATAAAGATTTTTTGCATTATCGATAATACAGATAAAATACTTGTCTAACTCTTTTTCAAGTTCTTTAATATAATCATCTGCAAAACCTACTATTAGTATTCTCATATTTTATTATATATCCAATCTTCTCAAAAAGTAAACAAAGTTTAAATGGAAACTTAATCTTTTTCTACTTTTCTCTTTTAATAGTGTATTTATAGCAAAATATACCTTGTTTAAAAATAAAACTATTAGATAATAACTATGATTTTATCGCTTTAATATAAACTCTTTTAGGTGCGGGGTAACCTTCTACTGTTTTACTATCATCACTTGGGTCTAAGAAATCTTCAAGACTTTGAGTCTCTATCCACTCTGTTTTTCTTTGTTCATCTAATTCAGTCTTCATCATTTCTAAAACTTCAACACTTTCAAACCCTGCTCGTAAACACCAGTTCTTTAATGCATTAACGGTAGGAACAAAGTAGATATTTGGTATTTTAGAGTATCTCCCTTTTGGCGTAAGACACATCTCTTCTTCTCCATCTATCATAAAGGTATCAAGTATGAGTTCACCACCTTTATTAAGTCCTTTAAAGAGTGACTTTAGCATTGCTACAGGGTCACTTCTATGGTAGAGTACACCTAAACAAAAAAGTGTATCAAACTTCTGTTCATAAAACTCTACATGCTCTACACCTAACAGTTCATACACAATATCTGACTGTATAAAATGGTTTATAAACTGGAATTGTGAATAGTAAATAGCAGAGGGGTCAAAACCTATAAGTTTTTTAGGTTTATACGAGAGCATTCTAAAAAGATAGTAACCATTGTTACACCCTATATCTCCTACAATTTTATCTCTAAGGTTAAAATGTGGTTCAAGTAAATTGTATTTAATTTGACTTTGCCACTCAGAGTCAATAAAAAGTTCATTAAACTCAAAAGGGCCTTTACGCCAAGGCTTCATAAGCAGAGCTGTCTGTTTTATCTGTTCTGCTTCTTCTTCTGAAAGGTTTTCTATTTGAATCTTTACTCTATCACCTAAAGTAGTCTCTACCTTGTTATAGGTAGGTAGAGCTTTTATCGCTTCTTGATACGGTTTTATATTTTTCCATCTGAGCCACTTTTTACGCTCTTCTCTTAAAGTATCAAGATTCATACTATTTTTTAAGATATGCTTTCTTTATTTTTTGATCAAATAGTGGTTTGTTTGATCCACGAGAAACAGATACATTTTCCATTTTACGTACTACGTCTTGTCCACTGATTACTTCACCAAAAATCGTATGTTTACCATTTAACCAAGGTGTCGGTGCAAGCGTAATAAAAAATTGACTTCCATTTGTTGTAGGTCCACGATTTGCCATAGCGAGTAAAAAAGGTTTATCAAAAACTACATTACTGGCAAATTCATCTTTAAAATTTTTCTTCCAGATAGATTGTCCACCTGTACCTGTACCTTTAGGATCACCACCTTGTATCATGAAATCTTTGATAATTCTGTGAAAAATCAGTCCATTATAATATCCATTTTTTACATGAGTTGTGAAATTCTCTACTGCTAGTGGAGCTACTTTAGGGTAGAGTTTTAACTCGATTTTTCCTACATTTGTTTCAAGTACTACAATAGGAGCTTTTGCTTCAGATGCATTTAACTGTATTCCCGCTATAACCAATAATCCAATAATTAATTTTTTCAACATAACTTTCTCTCTTTTATTTATTTTTCGACTACGTCATGAACGCATTTATCAATCTTTAACTCTTTAAGTACCAATTCAAAAAATGCACCGCTATCACGTTGAACATCATCAGAAAATTCTACATATATAGTTTGTGAATCTTCTGTTTGATCTTTTGAATTATCAAAACACTGTGGTGTCATTCCAGTCTCTTTTTTAATCTTACTCATTACCGCTTCTATCTCTGCTCTAATTTCAGGGTTTTTATTAAAAGTAAGACTTAGACCCGCATATCTCTCTTCCATTCTAACATTTGCTTTTATCTCATCACATCTATTCATCTCTGTATTGCCTTTATTTTGCATATTGTATTGATCGTGTCTCTCTAATGACATTGACTTTAATTTCACCTGGGTATTGTACCTTATTTTGTATCTCTTTTGCAATCTCTTTACTAAGAAGTACTGCTTCTTGATCACTCATTTTATGAGCATTAACAAAAACGCGTATCTCCCTACCAGCATTAATGGCGTAAGCTTGAAGTACATTGCTTTTAGCCAATGCTATCTCTTCTACCTCTTTGACTCGCTTTGTAAAGCTCTCAAGAACTTCTCTTCTTGCTCCTGGTCTGGCAGCTGAGAGCTTATCAGCTGCACAAACTGCTGCAGATTCTATTGAATTTGGTTCTTCATGTCCATGATGTGCATAAATAGCATTGATCACTGTTGGATGTTCATTATGCCTTTTACATATCTCTGCACCAATATCAACATGAGATCCACCCATCTCTTGTGTTAATGCCTTACCTATATCATGGAGAAGACCTGCACGAAGGGCTAATTTTTCATCTCCACCCATCTCTGCCGCCATAATTTTGGCAAGTTTTGCCACTTCTAATGTATGTGCTAAAGCATTTTGCCCATAACTTGCTCTGTATTTCATGCGACCTAGCAGACGTACAAGCTCTTCATGCATAGGGAAAAGACCCAAGTCTATAAGTACATTTTCACCATCTTCATAAGTTTTTTGTTCAAATTCTGCTTCAACTTTTTTGTAAACTTCTTCTATTCGCCCTGGGTGTATGCGTCCATCTTCAACAAGTATCTCTACTACTCTTGTTGCAATGGCTCGTCTGTAAAGGTTAAAACTACTAATAAGTATCACTCCTGGTGTCTCATCAATAATAATATCTACTCCTAAAATCATTTCAAGAGATTTAATATTTCTACCCTCTTTGCCAATGATACGCCCTTTATGCTCATCACTAGGTAAATTTACAAGATTTATAAGTCTTTCACCAGCAAACTCACCTGCATAACGAGTGGTTGCCTGTGCCAAAATGTAGTTAGCTTTCTTTTCACCCTCCTCTTTTGCTAACTGTTCATACTTACGTACAATATTTGCTACTTCCGCATGACTCTGCTCTTCTACTTTCTCTAAAATATAATTTTTTGCTTCTTCTTTAGTCAAAGAAGCAATATTTTGCATTTTCTCTATGGTTTGAGTAATTTCTTCTTTTTTCTGTTGTTCTAGTTTATCTAAATTCTTCTCTTTATCCTCTATACTTTGCTGCATAAGCAGAAGTTCTTCTTTCTCTTTATCTAAAGCTTTTGTTTGCAAAATTAAAGAACGATTTCTCTCATCTACTTGTGCCATACGTTTTTGAAATAGTGACTCTTGTTCCAAATTTTGTTCTTTAATTTTTACATGAGATGATTGAAGTAAAAGTTCTGATTCACTTGCAATAGCTTTTGCTTTTGCCTTAGCTTCAAGTTCAAAATGTGAAAACTTCCTCTGTGTACTGTTTTTTAGCCATAGGTAACAAATACTTGATCCTATTGCTGCTCCTACCAAACTAGGCAGACCTACTGTTTCTAACATTAATTTTCCTTAAATATACTAACAGAAAAAGAGTGATACTTAATTACGGCACAACTATTAAGTCTGCTTTTACATCATAATAGTCTGTAACAATCTCTTTACTGTAACACAATTCTCGTGCTGTAAATACTATTTTATTTATATTTTTAATCTCTTTTTCAAAAAATCTATCATACATACCTTTTCCAAACCCTACACGCCTGAGTGTACTGTCTAGTCCAACAATAGGTACAATAGCCATATCAATTTTTTTATTTCTATACTGTATTGAATATTTTGGTTCTTTTATCCCAAACTTTTTTTTTATTAGTGGGTATCTATATCTTACCACTCTAAAACTTTTACCTTCCATAAAAGGTACATAAAGCACTCTTTTTTCTTTTCTTAATTTTTTAATAAGAGGGTAGAGGTTTACCTCTGTTTTTAAAGGAAGATAAAGCATAATTTTATCTGCATCTTCAGCTACTATAAGTTGATACAAATAGGCTAATACTCTCTTGTCCTTACAATAGCTTCCTTGCTTACTTGCTTTCTTTAAACGCTTTAAACAGTATTTTCTAAAATATGCTTTCGTTACATCTGTTTGCATGACTTTCATTCTTTTTAGTGCCTTTTAGATATAATCCCAAGAGTTCTTCTAAATATAGATGATACTCTCAATATTCTAATTATATCCAAAAGGAAGAGACATGAAAGAAAACCAGGCATTTTTCTTAGCAATTTTTATATTTATCTCTGTATCTCTCTTTTTTTCAGGTTGCAATAAAACTGATAATGATAAAAAAATACCTTTAGAGAATACTACCGAAGTAGTTTCAGTCCAAGATATTAATAAAGTAAAAATCCAAAAAGAAAATATTTTTGAATTAAGTGATTTAGAACAAAATACCCTACAGCTTACTATGACAAAAAAAGATATTATTTTTTCACAAATAACACAACCTATTGTAATTATACACTTTTTTCATACTGAGGACTCTCCAATTTTTTCTGAAATACCTTATCTGATTGATTTGCAAAATGCGTATAAAAAAGATGTTTTTGTTTTAGGTGTATTAATGCAAGAAAATAATAGTTCTAAGCAAGGCTTACTAAAGTTAAATAATTTAAAAGCAAACTATTTTATCTCTTATAGTAAATCAAACAGACTATTATTTAACAATGTATTAAAAAATTTCTATCTACCTCCTTCAACCTCAACCCCTATGACACTGCTCTATAAAAATGGTACATTTATGAACCATTACGAAGGTGCAGTGCCTATTGAGATGCTAAAGCATACAATTAAACAACTACTAAAAAAGGTCTAATACAATATGTTCAATTTATTAAAAAAAGTTTTAGGTAAAACTAATGATGCCATTAAAGAAGTGGCACCTGTCAAGAAAAAAAATATTACGAAAGAGGAGTTTGAAGATATTCTTCTTGAGTCTGATGTAAATTATGAACTTGTAGAAAAACTCCTAGAAGCGTTACCTGAAACGATTAGCCGTATTCAAGCATTTAACTCCCTTATTTCAGTTTTTCAATATAAAGCAGACTGGAAAGATAGTGATGCAAAACCTTTTGTTGAGATGATTATAGGAGTCAATGGAGCAGGAAAAACTACTACCATTTCTAAATTGGCTTATCATTATCAAAATCAAGGTAAAAAAGTAATACTAGGTGCTGGAGATACTTTTAGAGCCGCTGCCATAGAACAGTTAAGCAGATGGGCTGAAAAACTTGATATCCCTATTGTCTCTACACAACAAGGACATGATCCATCTGCTGTAGTTTATGATACCATAGAGTCTGCTAAAGCAAAAGGCTTTGATAATGTTATCATAGACACAGCAGGAAGACTTCATACACAAACCAACCTTAGTGAAGAGCTTAAGAAAATGATACGTATTGCAGCTAAAGCCCAAGAGGGTACACCTCATCGTAAAATGCTTATACTTGATGGTACACAAGGTACGTCATCTATTAACCAAGCTAAAGCATTTAATGAGATGATTGGCATTGATGGTATTATTATTACTAAACTTGATGGAACTGCAAAAGGTGGATCAGTACTAAGTATTGCTTATGAACTTAAAATGCCTATTTTCTTCATTGGTACAGGTGAACAACCTAAAGATCTTATACGATTTAAAGCCAATGATTATATCAATACTATTTTAGATGAAATTTTTATCTAATAGACATCTTGTAAAACTTATCGGAAACGATGGCTTTAGCCTCGTCGCACGGTGAAGCTAAAGCATCACTTCCAGGTTTTGCAAGAACTCTAATCTTCATCTAAAGAAAACCTCTGCTTGTAGAGGTTTTCCAACTCTCCTTTTTCTTTATAGTCTATCAAATCACCTATCACAATGGTAATTTCTCTTTTTTGTGTAGAATCATTAATGGCATCATTCAATATTTTTGCTGCATTACCTTTTATCTGAACAGGCAATAGAGGCAAACGATTTTTCAACGCTATAATTCTGGAACCCTCTTTAAATGGAATAAGTAAATCTTCTGTTTTATTTCTTGTACCTTCAGGAAATATAAAAATAGAATTTCCCTCTTTCACCTCTTTTTTTATATCTGAAAAAAAACCACTCATTTGATTCTTTTCTCTATCTAACAAGATAGAACCTCCGTTACGTACGAAAAGTCCAAAGAAAAATGAGTTGTAGAGTTCTTTTTTTGAAACCCATAAACCAAATATATTGGTATCTTTTAGTGCTATTTCTATTATAGGAGGATCTATAATAGTTCTATGATTACTTATAAGAATATACTGTCCATCTTTAGGTAATTTTTCAATATTTTCTACTTTAACTTCTATATTAAGTGCATTCATTTGTGCATAAGCGTAACCTAATCTCAATTTTTTCTTCTCTATTGAGTCTTCTGTCTTACGTAATTTCAATCCAAAACTATTGGTTAAATAGAGTGCATGAATCGCTTGTTTTATTTGATTTAAATTCATAAAAACCTTTACAAAATAATAGACATCTTGCAAAACCTATCGGAAACGATGGCTTTAGCCTCGTCACATGGTGAAGCTGAAGCATTACTT
>JAYEHY010000107.1:23702-35675 GCA_034659695.1 Campylobacterota bacterium
GTGCATGAATCGCTTGTTTTATTTGATTTAAATTCATAAAAACCTTTACAAAATAATAGACATCTTGCAAAACCTATCGGAAACGATGGCTTTAGCCTCGTCACATGGTGAAGCTGAAGCATTACTTTCAAGTTTTACAAAATAATAATACAGAAGTATAACTAAAAGAGGTTAAGAGAAAAAACATGACAACAAGTAACTATATAGTGTGCCATCTGTCACTTGTATGGTATAAACGTTTTGGCATCACCAGTCCCATTTGCTTCTCCCTTTGCTTCTAGGGTAAGTATAGTTGTCATTGTTACCAAACTCCTCTATTAGTCCTCTATTCAAGTGAAGTTCAAAGTAAAAACAAAAGAGGATTTTTTAACCCTCTTTTGTTAACTCTATAACTCTTTTATAAAAATATTCACCTTTCATATTTTCTTCTGCATTGACTGAAATAATCTCTAAATACTTAATAAGTGACTCTTTTACATTTTTAGCTATAAATTTGTGAAAGATTTCCTTAGTAGCACCTGTTTGCACTGTTTCTAAACTTGTATAGTATTCCTCTCTTAAACTGTTTTGACTTGAAATATTAGTTATAGGGAAACCATGTTGTAATAGTATTAGATTCATCATAAGTCTTGAAGTTCTTCCATTACCATCAATAAAAGGATGTATGGTTACTAACCTTTCGTGTATCTCTGCTGATAGTATTACAGGATTTAAGGTATCTTTATTTTCTTCATAAAAGTTAAAATACGCTTCCATTAAACTCTGCACTTGTAAAAATGTAGGTGGTTTATGTGCTGAACCACTTATCATCACATCTATATTTCTGTATCTTCCTGCATTTTCTACATCTATATTTTTCAAGATTAAATGATGAATATCTAAAAGTACCCTTTTTGATAAAGACTCTTGTCGTTTCACAAGATCTTTGATGTAATCTATAGCTTCTTTGTGATTAATCACTTCAAAATGTTCTCTCATAGACTTACCACCTATTGTAACCCCTTTATTAAGAACTAAAGCGGTTTCTTGAAGTGTTAAGGTATTTCCCTCAATACCATTACTGTCATAGGTATACACTTCATCAAAATATTGGTTTAATTTCTCTATATGCTCACCTTGAAGAGGTCTGAAGCTATCTAGTGACTTTTTTAAATCTTCTATCTGTTCTAATAAAACATCTAAATCTTCACTAACTGGGTACAATTCATTTAAATTAAAATTGTTATTCATAATGGTTGAAATTAATTTTAAAAACGCTTCTTTTGTCTCTGACATTTTGCCCTCTGCTACTCTTTTTTCTCACTCATATTAAATAAGAACATCCAATCTATCTTTAGCCATAATACTATTTATTAATAATTGGATTTAGTATAACAAAATATTACAAATAAGCAAATTTTGTGAGACTCCCTAACGCCCTATCGGTTGTCTGCTCATCCACGACTTATTTCGTTGCACTTCATAAGTTTTCGCGGCGACCCTGAGATTTTAGTTCTAAGGGTTTTTTAGAATTAAGTTGTGAAGCAATGAATCATGAATCACCTGACGCCCTCGGTGAGATATTAAAACACTATGGATACTAGTTTTCACTGTAAGTTTTTGCTTATGTGACATTTTTTATTTTAGCGTATTTTTGCTTTTAATATTCGTAGTATGAGAGTTGTAGTTGTTACCAGACCCCTCTAGCAGACCCCTCTAGCTTTTGCTTTGGGGTTGGTGGTAGAGTAGCATTGGCATCACCAGTCCCCTTTGCTTAACATTAGCATCACCAGACCCCTCTACTCCCAGACCTCTCTACTCCCTCTAATTTCTAATTACTTTCTACCCACATCACAGTAGCATTAGCATCTATTTATCTTCTTTAAATATCAAAAATCTATAAAATTGGTTATAATATAATTAACTCAACTTTGGACAAATATATGGCAAGAAAAAAAGACTTATCAGAAAGAGATATATGTACCCAGTTTATACTGCCAGCTCTTAAAAAAGCAGGATGGAATATAGCCACCCAAATAAGAGAGGAAGTCTCTTTTACTGATGGTCGTATCTATGTAAAGGGCAGTAAAACAACTCGTGGAAAAAGAAAACGAGCAGATTTTATTCTCTACCATAAGCCAAATATTCCTATAGCCATCATCGAAGCAAAAAGCAATAAATTATCTGTAAATGCAGGTATTCAGCAAGGCATAGAGTATTCAAATATTTTAGATATTCCAGTAGTATTTAGTTCTAATGGAGATGGCTTTTACGAACACGACAAAACCCTTTCAAGTGGAAACATTGAGAGAGAACTTTCACTTGATAACTTTCCAACTCCTGATGAACTTTGGAAAATATATAAAAAATATAAAAAAATAGACACACCTGATAAAGAAAAAGTTGTAGCAGAAGATTATTATTTTGATGGGAGTGGTAGAAGCCCAAGATACTACCAACAAATAGCTATTAACCGAACAGTAGAAGCCATTGCCAATGGTCAAAAACGAATACTGCTTGTTATGGCTACAGGAACAGGAAAAACATATACAGCTTTTCAGACAATATACAGACTTTGGAAGAGTGGAACAAAAAAGAGAATACTATTTTTAGCCGATAGAGATGCCCTCATCGAGCAAACTAGAAAAGGCGATTTTAGACATTTTAAAGATAAGATGACGGTTATACGAAAAAAGAACATCGATAAGTCTTACGAGATATATTTAGCACTCTATCAAGGGCTAACTAACTATGATGAAAATACCGATGCTTACCGTGAGTTTAGTCGTGATTTTTTTGATTTAATCGTCATAGATGAAGCACATCGTGGAAGTGCATCAGAAGATTCTGCTTGGAGAGAGATATTAGATTATTTTGCTAGTGCTACACATGTAGGATTAACAGCTACACCAAAAGAGACAAAAGAAGTATCAAATACAGATTACTTTGGAGAAGCAGTTTATACATACTCCTTGAAACAAGGTATAGAAGATGGTTTTTTAGCTCCTTATAAAGTTTTAAGAGTTGGGCTTAATGTTGATTTGGAGGGATGGAGACCTGAAAAAAATAAAGCTGATGTTCACGGTCAAGAGATTGAAGATAGGCAATACAATCGCAAAGATTATGATAAAAACTTAGTAATCTATGAGCGAAGCGAAATAGTAGCAAAAAAAATCACTGAGTATCTAAAAAAGCATAATCGCTATGATAAAACGATAGTATTTTGTATAGACATAGAACATGCTAGAAGGATGAGAACTGCACTTGCTAATGAAAACTCAGACTTAATGGCTGAAAACAACAAGTATGTAATGCAGATAACTGGGGATAACGAAGAGGGAAAAAGAGAACTTGACAACTTTACTAATCCAGAGGAAACTCACCCTGTAATAGCTACTACTTCAAAGCTCATGACCACAGGCATAGATGCTCAAACTTGCAAGCTCATAGTTCTTGATAGCAATATAGCATCTATGACAGAGTTTAAACAAATCATCGGTCGTGGAACGCGTATCAATGAAGAGTATGGCAAAACATTTTTCACTATTATGGATTTTAGAAATGTTACCGACCTATTTGCTGACCCTGATTTTGATGGAGAACCAGTAAGAGTCAAAGAGATTGGCGAAGATGATGAGTTTGAAGAGAGTGAAAATGAAGAAGATGAGATAATCACAGATGAAGATGGTAAAGAAATAGAATTTCCTGAGGATGAAATACCAGACATCATAGATGGAGGAGTCATTGAAGATGTACCTATGAAGTATGGCAAGGTATTTGTAAATGGAGTCAATGTAGCTGTTCTAAATGAACGTGTACAGTTTTTGGATGATGATGGGAGGCTTATCACTGGTAGTCTCAAAGACTATACTAGACAAAAGGTAAAAGAAGAGTTCGCAACACTTGATGACTTTTTAAACAGATGGAACAGCAGTGATAAAAAACAAGCTATCATAGATGAGCTTGAAGAGAACGGTATCGTATATGAGAACTTCAAAGAAGAGATTGGCAAAGAGATGGATATATTTGACTTGATTTGTCACTGTGCATTTGATGTTCCTCCGTTAAGTCGTAAGGAGAGAGCCAATAATGTTAAAAAAAGAGACTACTTTACTAAGTATTCAGAATCAGCAAAAGCAGTATTAGAAACATTACTTGAAAAATATGCTGATGAGGGCATAGAAAATATTGAAAGTTTAAATATCTTACAGGTACAACCATTTAATGAAATAGGTTCACCAATTGAGATTATTAAACTTTTTGGTGGAAAACAGCAGTATCTACATGCAGTAGCAGAGTTAGAACAAGAACTTTATAAGGTGGCATAACAAGTGGTAAACATTAGTGGAATTATAAAATCAATACAAAACATAATGAGACAAGATAAAGGTCTAAATGGCGATGCTCAAAGGATAGAGCAGTTAGGTTGGATGATATTTCTCAAAATATTTGATGACAAAGATTTAGAGATGGAACTTCTTAGTGAAGATTATATTTCTCCAATACCAATCGATTTACAATGGCACAACTGGGCTAAAGATGATGAGGGTATAACTGGAGATGCTCTTTTAGAGTTTATCAACAACAAACTTTTTACTGAACTTAAACATTTACCTACTATTGCAACAAACAAAAGAGCATTACTGATTTCAGAGGTATTTGAGGGTAATAATAACTATATGAAGTCTGGAACACTTCTAAGACAAGTTGTAAATAAGCTCAATGAGATTGACTTTAATAGTAGTGAAGATAAGCATCTCTTTGGAGATATTTATGAAACAATTTTAAAAGAGCTACAAAGTGCAGGTAATAGTGGAGAATTTTACACTCCAAGAGCCATTACACAGTTTATCACTGATATGGTAAGCCCAAAGCTTGGCGAGATAGTTTTTGACCCTGCTTGTGGAACTGGTGGATTTTTGACCTCTGCTATAGAGCATATACGAGCAAACGAAGTGAAGAGTGTTGAAGATAGAAAAATACTGCAAAGCACTATAAAAGGATGTGAACTAAAACCACTTCCTCACATGTTAGGACTTACAAATCTTATACTTCATGATATAGAAGTGCCTGACATAGTTTATGATGATGCCCTCTCAAAAGAGCTAACTTCTATAACTCAAAAAAATAGAGTAGATTGTATCTTGGCAAACCCTCCATTTGGTGGAACTGTTGCAGATGGAATGGAGACAAACTTTCCAAGCAACTATAGAACAAAGGAAAGTGCTGACCTATTTTTAATACTGATGATACAGTATCTTAAAAACAATGGTCGTGCAGGTATAGTTCTGCCTGATGGCTCACTCACTGGTGAGGGTGTAAAAGCTAGAATACGAGAAAAACTACTTACCGATTGTAATCTTCACACCATAGTAAGGCTTCCAAACTCTGTATTTCAACCTTATGCAAGTGTTGCTACAAATTTGCTCTTTTTTACAAAAGGAACACCTACAAAAGAGGTTTGGTATTATGAGCATAAATTACCTAAGGGACAAAAGGCTTACTCTAAAACTAAACCAATCAAGATAAGTGAATTTGACACTTTAAAAGAGTGGTGGAATGACAAAAAAGAGAATGAACAAGCTTGGAAAGTGGATATTAAAACTATAAAAGAGAATGGCTTTAATCTTGATATAAAGAACCCTCATAAACAAGAGGAAGAAGAGATACACTCATCTGCTGAACTTCTTGATATGCTTCATAATTCATTTAGTAAAAGTGATGAGCTATTAAATCAATTGAAAAATGAGTTATCTAATGGCTAATATTCGTATTGGAGATTTATTTGAACTTGAAAAAGGCTCATTGCAAAGTTCAAAATGCACCGAGGGAGAATTTAATTTTATAACAGCTTCTAAGGACTGGAAAACACATAATGAGTTTTCACATGACAAAGAAGCTCTGATTTTTGCAGCGATGGCATCAGGTTCTCTTGGTAGAACACATTATGTAAATGGTCAATTTATAACAAGTGATTTATGTTATATACTTATTCCAAAGGATAGTGAAAAATACCCGATGGATTTAAAATTTTATCATTTTGTATTTAACTCACTAAAAGAAGAAATTGTTAAAAATACAAAGTCTGGAACATCAAAAGAAGCTATAAATCAAACTAATCTAAGAAATCATGAAATACCTTATTTTGATATAAAACAGCAACATCTTTGGATTGAAAAACTATTAAATACTAAAACGATAAAAGAGTATTTAGTTTTAGAAATAGAAAACCAACAAACTCTACTAAAAAAACTCCGACAATCTATCTTACAAGAAGCGATAGAGGGAAAACTTACTGCCTCTTGGCGAGAACAAAACCCTGATGTTGAAAGTGCATCTATCTTACTTGAAAAAATCAAGACTGAAAAAGAGCAACTTATCAAAGATAAGAAAATCAAAAAACAGAAGCCTTTACCACTGATAAGTGAAGATGAAATGCCTTTTGATATTCCTGATAATTGGAAGTGCTGTAGATTGCAAAATACATCTAATAATATTCATTATGGGTTTAATGCATCTGCAAAGCCTGAAAAACTTGATGTTAGAATGCTTCGAATAACTGACATACAAAATAACTCAGTTAATTGGAATACAGTTCCTGGATGTGACTACACTCAAAAAGATTTAAGATCATATTCCCTTAGCAATAATGATATTCTTATTGCAAGGACTGGAGGAACAATAGGTAAATCTTACATTGTAAAAAATATCAGTGTTGTCTCTTTGTTTGCTTCCTATTTAATTAGAGTAATTCCAAATTCTAAACTAAATGCAGATTTTTTAAAGCTATTTATTGAAAGCCCTTCTTATTGGACACAACTATATGAGGCTGCATGGGGTGCAGGACAACCTAATGTAAATGGAACATCACTTTCAAAGCTTATATTGGCTTTACCACCACTTGAAGAACAAAAAGAAATAGTAAAAAAAATAGAAAGCCTCTTCAAAGCTTGTGATGAACTTGAAACTCAAATAAATAACTCAAAAACAAACAGCCAAACACTAATGCAAGCAGTTTTAAAAGAGGCATTTGAAATGGAAAATAAAGATGTTTAAATTTTATGCTAAAACGCAACACGGAAAATATAAAACTAAAAATGATGACTGTTTTTTAATTAACTCTTTTGTATCGCAAAGCGAAGAAAAAAAGCTACAACTATCTAAAAGTCATTTTGTAGTTGCCATAGCTGATGGTGTTGGTAGTAGTGAATTTGGAGATATAGCTTCAAGAGTATTGCTTGAAAACTTAGGTAAAAATGCCAATATTTTATCTCATCAAATTATTTTAAATATCATAAAAAACACAAATCAAGAACTTTTAAAAACCTATAAAGGAAAAGCCTCAACTGTATTTTCTATTGTATATGCAACAGATAAAAAAATGATAATATATCATATAGGAGATACAAGAGTATATAAGCTAACTGCAAATAATAATCTTGTTCAACTTACAAATGACCATACTTATACACAAAAACTTATAGATGATGGTGTTATAAGTGAAGAGATGAGATTTAATCATCCAAAGAAAAATATTATTTTACAATCCTTAGGTAGTAAAGATGAAATTCATATAGATATTTATAAAAATAGCTTTGAATTAGGAGAGAGGCTATTACTTACTTCTGATGGTATTCATGATTATATGAAAGAATCAGAGGTAGAAGAGATTATGCTTAGTTCTAAAAGTATGCAAACTAATGTGGATAGACTTATAGAAAAAGCGGTTCTTCATAAATCAAAAGATGATATAAGTGTTATTATTATTGAAAACGAATAATATTACCACTTTCTTTTGAGTAAAGCCCCTCGTTCTTTTTTGAGTTTAAATAGAGCATCTTGATAAACTTCAACTATATCACTAAAACTTCTTTTTCGTTCTCTCACACCATTTTTTTCAAATTGGCGAATTTGCTCATACGCATTGTCTGATAATTTCTGATGATACTCAATGGTATTTTCAAAGGTATCTTTTTTTGAGAGCAAACATTGTTTTTTTAATGTTAAAAGATAATGTTTAAAAGCCAGTGAATCACCAAACTTTACAGTTGATGGCTTTGCTCCCTTAAATAAAATCTCTATATATTTATTTGTTTTTCCAAAGGGCTTTAAACTATCTAATACATTGTAGTCATAGGCTTTATCTAATGCTCTTTTTCCATATTCAGAAAGAGTTTGTGGACAGTAATACCAAACAGACCTTCTGCTTACTGCATCTGCATCAGGGTTGTCAAATTTACCTGCACTAAAACTTCTAATGTTTAAAAATGTTCCAGAAGCTATTGCATCTACATTTGCACAAGCTAATGAAAGCATTTGATGATTACTATAACCAACAATAACTTTTTTATTTTGTAGCTTTAATCCTGCTGACAATAAAGCTAAGTTAGTCAACCAACTTGAATCATCTTCTAAATATTGACCCTCAGGAACAATATAATAACCTTCAACATTCCAATTCAAAGAGATATCAATAATCTTCTCAATAGCTTTTTCATCAATCAAAATATCAAAAGACAGTGCCAATGTTATATATTTTTCTTTATCATTAAATACTTCAATTGCTTTGTTGATAAATAGTTCTTGCTCTTGGAGCCAATACTTATCTACTTCATCACACAAGGGAGAAGGGATAATATATGCTTCTGTTTGGCAATAGTTATTAATTTTTTTAATAGCATTAAATTTACTATCTAAAAATTCATCTTCGTAGAATAAAGATGTGTCAAATTCACTTAGCCAGTGACTCCATTGTGTAAGTTTATGATGTTGGGCTCTTGGATTATAATATTGTGGGTCAAATAAAGTTTTACCATTAATTTTATGTAGCTTTTTTGTAAATTTTGCGGTTTGTTCCTCAGTTAAATCTCTTGGACTTAGTATTACTGTGCCTTCTCCCCAAGTAGTTATCAGTTCTTCACAATATCCCATCATACCATGACCTAATTGTAAATATAAATCCATTGCTTACAACCCTTCACATAATTTGCTATATATGTCATCAAGCCATTCTTTAGCTTCTTTTGCATTATTACTTCTTCTTGTTCTATGTCTATTCATATTTGTATGAATAAACTCTAACATTTCATCAAAATATTTATCTTCTAAGTATTTAAAAACGCCCTTGTCTATTTTTCGTATTACTTGCAACTCATTTTGACAACCATCCATAAAAGGATTAGTTCCACATATCATCTCATAAGCAACAAGACAAACAGAATAAAGGTCTGTTCTACTATCAATACTCTTTTTATCATTATCGATTTGTTCAATAGGTGCATAAATGATTGTGGCAGGTCCACGAGGAGAGGAAGTATCTGTCAAAGAGGTTTTTGACAAATCTCTTGCAATACCGAAATCTATTAATATAAATTCCCCATCCATTGTTCTCATAATATTTTCAGGTTTAATATCTCTATGAACAATTGAACTTCTTTCCAATATATCAATAGTAGTTAGCATTGTTTGTAAAAATTTACATACTTCATCAAATGGAACAGTGCCTAATCTTTCAAGATAGTCTCTTAAATTATCCCCATCTATAAATTCTTCTATTATATAAAGATATTCAATTCCATCACAAGCTAAAGTATCATACTTGAAAATTTTGGATGTTTGAATTTCGGCTTTACTTTGAACAATATCTATCTCTCTAAAAATTCTATCTGTGTTCTGATTTGGTCTAATGACTTTTACAGCAACCGTTCCAAATTCGTCTGAGATAGCTTTATAAACAATTTTTTGACCTGCTTCTTTAAGCTTTTGACATTCACTTAAACCTATCTCTTCTAAACAACTCTTATCAATCATTCTCTAACCTAACTTTGTGAAACATATCTACCAACCCATTCATTAAACATCCAAGACATATAACTTTTTGGTAAAGACTGTTTTTTTGCTTCATTTAGCCTCACAAGCTTCTGATTTGACAAGCTGTATAAACCAATACCATAATCTTTAAATTTATTTATAGTACTTTCTCTTGGATTTTTTACAGATGATAAGGCATAAGATTCAGATGCAAACCATTGATTGGCATCAGCTTGATTTAAAAGTGTTTTCCACTCTCTTATCTTGGCTTCAATTGAAATTAATCTTTTGACACTATAAGTCTCTTTTAGTGGCTTAGGTTTCCACTGACCTTGCTTTCTTTCTATCAAACCAGCATCATATAATTTTTCTATACTTTCTAGCAAAGTTTTATAGTTATGGTTTGTATTTTTAAAAAGCTTCGCAGAAGTAAGTCCTTTATATTGTCGTATATTTTCAAATATTTTAAAATCTATGTTATTTAATAAACTTCTTTGCTCTTCCCAAGTATCAATAATCTTAGGATCATATTCCGTAACAACTATATCAGGATATGCCCCATCAATAAGTGGTTCTATAAAAAGTGCTAATTTATTTTTTTTAGGCTTGAAAATTCTAGGTATTTCATGGATAAACTCTTCAACTAAGTCCAACTCAGGACCTTCTTTACTTATTCTACTTTTTAATCCGATATCAACATAATTATCGTTAATAATGACTACATCTTGCATTATGTTTCCCTCTTATCGGTATTAATATATAATATTTCTAATTGTCAATTCTCACCACGTTGTTCCAACTTCTCCATAGCACAAGCCTGAAACTCATCAGGTGAAATCTTAAATAATTCAGGCTTCAGTTGAAACCAACTCTGCATAGCATCAAAAGGAGTTCTGACTTTAGAGCCTAACTCTTTCCTGAGTGATCCATGTCTTTTTGCAAAGAGGTAGAATAACAAGAACTTCCTTAAACTACTTTGGAGATCTTTAAGATTATCATAAACTTCTACTTTTATTGTAGCATTCTTGATAGTGCCGTTAACTCTCTCTACCATTCCATTAGTTTGTGGTGTATACGGAGCTGTTAGCCTATGATCTATATCATCTTCTTTGCACTCTATATCAAACTTATGATTACCACTCACAAAACCTTTACCTTTTGCCCATTTATCTGTAAACTCTAGTCCATTATCTGTGAGTATGTGGGTAATATAAAAAGGAAAGAATGCTTTACGCTCTTTTAGAAACAGTGTTGCATTACTAGCTGTCTTGTTTTCATATAGTTTATAGAACATAGCCCTTGTAGCCCTGTCTATAGCTACAAATAGATAGTATTTCTTTCCCTCTAGTTTTGGCATATAGGTTACATCTATATGCAGGTATCCAGGCTCATACTCTTTATACCCTCAAGGGGCAGCCCCAACTTTTTTGCTTCTGCTCTTTTCTCTTCTGGTATACGACTTATGCCTAATGATTGTAAGGTTCTACTTACGCTGCTTCTATTCGCAGAGGGTATCACTTGATTGACTGTATCGACCACATCATCCAAACTCATCCAAGTAGTACTTCTGACAAGCTCTATAAGCCTTTTCTCGAGTGGAGTAAGGGCATAGTGTATCTTATGGGGACAAGAGCTTTTATCTTCTGTGAAGTCTCTATCTTTCCACTTTCTGATTGTTTTCTCATTTACTCTATATTGTGCTGATAGCTCAATAGTACTTAATTGTGACTTTTGTATAATCTCTCTTGAGTGCTTATTTAACTTTGCATTCGAGTGGTAGACTTGTGACATTGTAATTCCTTTATGGCTGTAAAGATTTTACGATGGTATCAGCCTACTGCTTTTAGTTTGTTTGGAATGGTATAACGTGGTGAGACTAGACAAATAAATATTTCATAAAAGCTATCTTTTTTAAAAATAGTAATAACTATATATAAATAGATTAAAACTATTACTATAGTAGCTATAACTTCTTAAAGTTATATTTAGTATTGTTTTATTCACAGTCTCGCAACATGACTTGTTGATTTATCATAACAAGAAGTACTAAATTAGCACTTCTCATTTTACTCGTTTGTATAATCAAATCACCACTCAAGGAAGATGGTATAATCATATCATAAGAGTCGATTGTAAATTCAACCACACTACCCAAGTAGTTTTAATCGCAGTTAACATTACAGA
>JAYEHY010000108.1:0-2132 GCA_034659695.1 Campylobacterota bacterium
AGTTACAAAAGATTTAACCTCTTATGTTATACTTAAAATTATTTATCTATTAGGAATATGATTGAAACACCTTATTAATTTTATTGAAGCAAAAGATGTGAAGAGAACATCTATTTATGAGCATTTGAAGTGTACGAAAGAGGAAGCGTTGTTAGTGCAGTATGTCTGTAGACGCTATGTTAAAGGAGTAGAAGAGGTACCTGTACTTGAGATGTTGCAGGAGAACTTCTCTACGCAAGGTTATGACTACCTAAAAAATCTTGAATTGGTTAAGAATCTTTTAGATTTAGGTTGGGTTATACAGATGAGCTTTGGACAAATGAAAGCCCATGAAACTTCAAAACTTGAACTCATTAGTACCTCCATTACTCCAAGTAGCTCTCTACTACGTCTTTTAGAAGAGGGTTCATTAGAGATACTACTTCCTGATGTAAAGCCCTACACGGATCACTTAGAGTACCTGCAAGATCAGTTTGACATGGTGTCACTACTACACAAAATAGCCACATTTAAACAAGGGTTAGCTGATAACTCTTTAAGTATAGGACGTTTGAAAAATAAATTAACACTATTAACTACACGTATAGAAGAGCGTGTTAAAATGACAGAAAAACCCATTGATGTAGAGGAATTTTTTAAAGAAAGGTCTTTTGACGATAAGGAAAAAAGTATTTTTCTAGCACTGCTTAAAGAGGAGTACAGCGGAGGAGAGGGGCAGTTTAGAGATATGAATACCCTCATAGAACTTATCAGTTTTGATGAGTACGAGAAGATAAAAAACCGTGCTTTACTTGAAGATGGTGCAAAGCTTATAAGAGAAGATATTATTGATTATGAAGAAGTCCTAAATATGTTCGGAGGAGTAAGCCGCTCATTTTACTTGCAAGAAGAGATTATGCAACGTATTATTCATCCAAATAAAACTAAAAAAGTAACAAAGCTTAAGCTAGATGCACTTGTAGAAGAACAAGAACTTTTTGAGTACTTAAAACCTACAACAACACTAGATGATGTAGTACTTCACCCTAAAACAAGAGAGACACTTCAAAATGTAGTAAAACAGGTAGACAAAGAGGTATTTAAAAAACTCAAAGAGTGGGGCATTAAAGATAAGCGTAAAGGTATTGATGCCCGTATTATTTTCTATGGAGCAGCGGGTACAGGTAAGACTATGACGGCTATGAGTCTAGCAAAGACACTTAAAAAGCCTATTTTGTCTTTTGACTGTTCTAAAATTCTCTCTATGTATGTGGGTGAGAGTGAGAAGAATGTTCGTAAAATCTTTGATGATTTTAAAGAGTTAAGCAAAAAAGCTAAAGTTGAACCTATTTTACTACTAAACGAAGCAGATCAGTTTTTAAGTTCTAGGTCAGAGGGTGCAGGTTCATCTGCTGATAAAATGCATAACCAAATGCAAAATATCTTCTTAGAGCAGATAGAGAAGTTTGAGGGTATACTCATCGCTACAACAAACTTACTTGACAATATAGACAAAGCGTTTTCCCGTCGTTTTAACTACAAAATAGAGTTTAAAAAACCTAAAAAGAGACAGCGTTTAAGACTTTGGCAATTTATGCTTCCAGAAAAAGCAGATTATGAAGAGGGCTTTGACTTAGAAGCGCTAACCAAGTATGAGTTAACAGGTGGACAGATAAACCTTATTATTAAGAATACAGCCTATAAAGTGGCAGTTCGTGAAGAGTCACTCTTTGGAAATCAGGATTTTCTTGAAGAGATAGAAAAAGAGTTAGGGAGTAGTTTTGATGGAGCAAAAAGCATGGGGTTTAAGGTCTAATGTTTCGCAATATAAAATCATTTTTTACAAAAACAAAGTCAACACTGTTTACCTTTAATAATGAACCCTTTTCTAAGTTTTCTATACTTTTTATTATTATTTTAGATATCTTTTTATTGGTGACGATTCTTACGGGGATAGATTCTGAAAAAGAGATGTCACCTAAGATATATGTAAAATACCCTTCTGTATGTCAAAATCATTTTAATGTAGATAGTCAGAACAACTCAAAAAGTGATGGTACTTTCCCTTTTATCGAGTACAACGATTTTTTTATTGCCAGTAATTTAGCTTATAATAGCAGAGAAAACATACCCATACATGAAGATAGAAGAGC
>JAYEHY010000109.1:0-2125 GCA_034659695.1 Campylobacterota bacterium
TATATTTATACTTGCCTTGGTAATGGTTTTTCTTTTCTTGTCAGCACAGTATGAGAGTTGGGTTACACCTATGATTATTATGTTGCCTATACCTGTGGTGATGTTTGGTGCTTTAGGCTCCAATATGCTAGCAGGTTTACTGAACGATACCTACACACAGATAGGGCTAGTTCTGCTTATTGGTATGTCAGCTAAGAATGCAATTCTCATCGTAGAGTTTGCTAAGGAGTTAAGAGAGGCTGGAGAGAGTATTGTTCAAAGTGCCATTAGAGCATCAGTATTGAGACTACGTGCTATTTTAATGACGATTTTCTCTTTTTTACTGGGAATTCTACCTTTAGTGTTTGCCTCAGGTGCTGGAGCTGCGTCAAGACAGTCTTTAGGTACAGCTGTATTTGGTGGTATGATTATGTCAACGATTCTAACCTTTATGCTTACCCCTGTACTGTTTGTAATACTACAAAGAATGAAAGAACGATTTACAAAGGAGACTGAATGAAGATGAAATATTATTGGGTGATAGGATTACTTTTATTCTCTTTCTTAGAAGCAAAGATACATGTACTTACCATAGATGACATAGTAAAAATGGCATTGAAGCATAGTCCAGAGATAGATAGTAGTCGATTAGACTTTAAGGGTGCTAAACAGCGTGCATTGAGTGCAGAGGGCTTCTATTTACCTCGTGTTGATTTGTCTGCTAATGGTGGAAAACAGAGATTGAAATATGAAAATAAATCTTCAAGTGATGTCTATGTTTTAGCAGGGACATTGAGTGTGTCTCAGTTACTGTATGATTTTGGTAAAAGAGAGGGAAGACTGGACTACTCTAAACAAGAAGCATATGGACTTGAAGCACAGATGCAACAAGTGATGTCAGACAAGATATATTATGTAAAAAAGAGTTACTATGATATTTTAAAGATTAAAAGTATTATTGATGTACAGCATACCAATATAGAGTTGCAAAAGAAACAGCTTTACCGTGCGAAGAAATACCTCAAGGCAGGTATCAAAACCATTATTGATGTCTCTGATGCAGAGGTAAAAGTAGAACAGGCACAGCTAGATTTGAAAAGAGCTGAGTATGAACTTGAGTTACAGCATGCCATACTAGAAGAGACTATAGGTTATGTACCCTATAATGGTAACTATAAACTTTATAGTAAAAAACTCTCTATGAAAAAGTTAAGTAGAAAATTACCTTTAGTAAAAACACCATTACGAAAGTTAGAAGCTTTTGCTTATGAACATCGTTATGTATTACGTAGTTCAAAACATTATGTAAAGGGTGCGCAGTCTCACGTGAAAACTAAAGAAGCAGAATACTACCCTTCCATCTCTATAGGAGGAGACTATACTATGCAAGATGTGGGTGATAATGATGTAAATATTGTCTCTCAACAGCAGGGTAAAGTCGGTGTCAATGTGAGTTGGAATCTCTTTTCAGGGTATCAGACAGATGCTAGTGTACAAGAAGCAAAGATAGGTGTACTTAAAGCAAATGCTCAAGTACAAAGTGTAAAACTTGCAATAAAAAAACAAGTAGTAGAGTCACATATAAATTTACGTAAAGGTAAAGACATCGTAAAACTTTATGAGAGTATTTCTAAAGCGAGTTTAAAAAAGTTTAATCAAGCACAAAAACGATACGAGAATGAACTCTCAGACTATGTAGAGTTACAAGATGCCCAACAAGGTTATATACAATCTTTATCAGACTTAGTCAATGCGTATTATGACTACTTCATTGCCTTAGCTCAACTAGACCATGCTATAGGAAAATAGTGGTAGGTTTAGGTAAGTAAATGTTAATTAAATATAATTACAGTAAAATAGTTGCTTGTATTAGTTTTTAGATAGATTTTGTTTGGGAGTTTTGTTAAAATAAGTGGTGACCCCAAGGAGACTTGAACTCCTGTAACATGGATGAAAACCATGGATCCTAACCGCTAGACGATGGGGCCACTAATATTGAAAAGTTAACAAGTTTAAAAATGGTGACCCCAAGGAGACTTGAACTCCTGTAACATGGATGAAAACCATGGATCCTAACCGCTAGACGATGGGGCCATTCACAACTTGTGAGCGGAATTATATAACTACAATGCTTAAAAACACCTTA
>JAYEHY010000110.1:0-10563 GCA_034659695.1 Campylobacterota bacterium
GTCGTCTTGGCATGATTACTATTTGGTTGAGTATAGTGTAAATTTGAATAAGTTATCATTATCACCCCTATTTTTCCTATTTTTAGTAGTTAAGAAAGAGGGGGAATAAAATAGATAATATTTATCACCTTGACTATGTAACTGTTATATGGTATCATTAAATATACTTTAAGGAGTACATATTGAGTAGAAAAGAAAAGTTATTAAAGAAATTTTTAGAAAAACCACCTAAAAAAGATTTAACTTTTGAAGAGTTAGAGACACTTTTACTCTCTTGTGGATATGTAAAACTTGAAGGTAAAGGTTTTGCTGTAAAGTTTTATCATCAAGAGAAAGATAATTTGATAAATTTACATAAACCGCACCCAGACAATATATTAAAAACCTATCTTATCAAACAGATACAAACAAAATTAAAGGAAGTATGTAATGGCTAGTACCATAGAATATAAAGGATATATAGGAAGCATTGAATATTCATCAGAAGATACATGCTTCTTTGGAAAATTAGAGATGATAGATGATTTGGTAACTTTTGAAGCAACAACAGCTGTGGAGTTAGAGGAGAATTTTCATATTGTTGTAGATGAATATTTAGAAACATGTAAAGCCTTAGGTCGTGAACCTCAGAAAGTTTATAAAGGGGTATTTAATGTACGAATTGAGCCACAACTACATAAAATGGTTTATCAAGAAGCACTAAAAGCAGGTATCTCTCTCAACAGTTTCGTCCGTCAAGCTTTGTCTCAGAGTGTAGGAATGCATAAAGTAACGTAGACATAAACTACAACCTACTCCTAAAAAACAGTAGGCTGAATAGTTTCATTATTTACGCCACCCTCTTCATTGACCTTAAGTACTGTACTCCAAAGTTTAGTGGCTATGGTTTGGTAGCGTTTAGAGGTTTCGCAGTTTGGGGCTAAGACGGTGATGGGTATGCCGTTGTCTCCTCCCTCTCTGATGGTTGGTTCTATGGGAATCTCTCCTAATATTTCGGTGTTGTAGTTGTCTGCTAAAGGTTGTGTTGTTCCTTTTCCAAAGATGTCATACTCCTTACCACTCTCAGGACAGATAAACCCAGACATATTCTCTACAATCCCTGCGATGGGTACATGGAGTTGGGTAAACATATCCATGCTCCGTATGGTGTCATCTAGGGCTACTTTTTGAGGGGTTGTAACACAAATACCTGCTGTAACTGGTAGGCTTTGGGCAAGTGTTAGCTGTGCATCTCCTGTGCCTGGAGGCATGTCAAAGAGTAGAACATCAAGCTTGTCCCATAAAATATCTTCTAACATTTGCTCTATGGCTTGGGTGACCATTGCCCCTTTCCAGATGAGTGAAGAACCTCTCTCTACTAGTGAACCTATAGACATAACTTGTACATTATGAGCCATAATAGGTTTAATAGTCTTACCTAAAAAAACAGGTTGTTTCCCCTCTATGCCCATCATACGTGGAATGTTAGGTCCATAAATATCAACATCAAGAAGTCCTACTCTCTTTCCTTGTTGAGCTAGGGCAATGGCTAGGTTTACAGTAGTGGTAGATTTACCTACCCCTCCTTTACCAGAACTCACCATAACAAAGTTTTGAATGTTGGGCAGTACATTTTTCCCATGAGAACTTGTCTCTCTAGGTAAGTTAGGCTTCTTGACAGAGACAGTCACTTCTAGCTCTCCAAGTGGAGAGACACGCTTAACAATCTCATCACGAAGCTGATGCTCAATATCCGATGACGAGGAGGGAATCTCTATAGTAATATTTATATGATGTTCTTGTATCTCTATCTCTTTTACAAAACCAAATGCTAGTATGCTTTTTTGAAAACCTGGATAATTAACAAGTTTAAGCTTCTCTTCTATTTGTCTTTTATTTAACATTATGTGCAACCTTTTTACTTAAGTAAACATTATATCTATTATAAGTAAATATTTTAGATAAAACTTTAGCGTTATTGTATTTTTTTAGGTATTATTATGCCATATTTTACAAGGAAATTTATCATGAAAAAAGAACTCAGTATATTTACAGGATTATTTCTGTTTTTAGCCATAGGAATGCACTTCAAAGAGTGGATGAGCCACCCCATAGAACACAGCATGGCACTACCCTCAGCAGGAGCTTATGGCATAGGTGCATTTCATCCATTGGTTTTTACTTTGGCACTATATTTGATTATTGCATTGGGTAGAGGGGTTGTTGGGTTGTTTAGTCGAGGGAAGTAAAACTTATCACCCCTCCACCAACATATTCAAGCAAATCAAGCTATAATCCTCCATACCCTTTTTCGGTAAATGGGTAGTGTTCTTCTCTTCTCTTCTTTTGAGTGGGTGGGCTTGTAGATTTTATGCTTCAAGCATAGGCAGGGTTGTCTCAATTAAAAGGGTACGTTATGGAATATATTATTTCAGTTCTAAACAAACCAAAGCCTATCAAAAATGATAGGCATAAATGATTTATTCCTATCATTTATGTTAAAATAGCATTAAAAAGGTTTTATAATGCCTAGAGATAAAAAGTGGATTTGGGAAGATGTGGCTTATCCTTATTTTGAATATGATTTTAAAAAGCTAGAAACTCGTTTGGCTTCTGTCTCTCATAAGCAAGGGGAGTTAAATACTCTAGGCAAAATCATTTCTAAAGAACATCTACAAGAGAGTCAAATTTTGGCACTTGAAGAGGAGATAATATCTAGTTCTGCCATAGAAAATGAGATATTGGATAGACAAAGTGTCAAGTCTTCTATCAAAGAGAAATTAGGTTTTGAGAGTGTAGCTCACTATACAGAAAAAACCAAAGAGAGTAGCTTTGTAGATATTTTGATAGATGCAAATAGCAATTATCAAGAGATGTTGAGCCTAGAAAAGCTTTTTGCTTGGCATCGTAAAATGTTTGATAGAGATAACAGATTATGGAATATAGAAGTAGGAGGCTTTAGAAAAAAAGGCACAATGCAAATCGTATCAGGTGTGATAGGTAAAGAAAAAGTCTTTTACGAAGCCCCTCCACACGATAGACTTGAAGCAGAGATGAACGCTTATATCAGATGGTTCAATAGCACTCCCTCTTCTTTACTCAAAGCCTCAATTGCTCATTTGTGGTTTGTGATTATCCACCCTTTTGACGATGGCAACGGCAGAATAACCAGAGCCATAAGCGATATGGTCTTATCGGATATAGAAAAACCTACAACTTCAAGACTCTACTCAATGTCAAAGAGTATCAATACAGACAGAAAAGTCTACTATAAAGCACTAGAAAAGAGTACGGGATATATCGCAAAAGCAGAACCTATGGATATTACTATTTGGTGTGAATGGTTCTTAGGCACAGTAGAAAAATCTCTCATAGAAGCCATTTCTTCTATCTCCTATATTGTAGAAAAAGCTAAGTTTTGGGATAGACACAGAGCAACAACTTTCAACGAAAGACAAAGAAGAGTCTTAAATATGATGTTGGAAAAAGATATAAAAAACAGTGAAAATCAATTGACTACCAAAAAATATAAAAAAATGGCAAACACCACAGCCCCCACAGCATCAAGAGATATAAAAAGCCTTTTAGATTTGGGGTGTATAGAACAAGTGAGAGGAACTAGTGGTCGGAATATTCGCTATGAGATTGTGGTGATGGCTAAAAGTATATAGGTGAACACTGTAATCAGAGAAGGGTATTCTCAGTAGATGATTGCTAGAGTATTGGGGATAACACGACAAGCTGTGTTTGGGGTGAGTAAGAGGAGTGGGGAGTGAGTTCAAAAAGATAAAAATATCTCAAGATTTGAATATGATAATATATAAACCCAAGCAAAAAGCTTGAGTCTAAAAGTAGGGAGTGGAGATTAAATAGGTAAAACTCTAATGTTTTGGTCTAGTTTCTCTTTAAGAACATTTTCGATGGCAAAGAGTGTACCTGTGTTTGCAGAGGCACATCCATTACAAGCACCTAGGTATCTGATGTAGATATCGATGTTTTCACCATTCTCTTTAATGTCAAGAATTTCCATGTCTCCACCATCCATGATGAGCATTTGACGGATGTTGTCATCTATGACTTTATCTACAGCTTTGATTTTTTGTACAATTGTCATTTTATTAAAGTCAAGACCAGCACCTGTTACGGCTGCGTCAGCGGCATTTGCCATTTTCTCTTTTTCATACTCCTCAAGCAAATCAACAAGGTAGATATCTTTCGCTTCATGTCCACCAGGGCGTATACACGATTTACAGAAAGCTCCTGCTTTAGTATAGTCTGCTATCTCTTCTACTGTTGTAAGGTCATTTAGTCTTATAACTTCTTGAAGTGTAGATAGTGTGACTCTTGCACACTCACATATAATAACTTCCTCTTCAAAGCTCTCCATGTCAACACCCTTGTATTGAGCAGCAGCTTTTTTGATAACATCATACGCCATAACAGAACAGTGCATTTTTTGTGGTGGAACAGCCGGTGTGTCTGGGTTGTCACGCATTGCCATTTCAACATCAATATTTGTGATTTTAACGGCCTGATCTACCGTTTTACCTTTACAGAGTTCAGCCATAGTATCTGAACTTGCGATGGCAGTACCACAACCAAAACTTTTAAATTTAGAGAGCATGATGACATCACTTACTGGGTGTACTGCCCAGTAGAGTCTTACTGCATCACCACAACTCTCTGCACCAAAGTCAGCAACGATGAGTGTAGCACCCATTTCGTCAGCTTGTTCTTGTGTAATCTCACCCATGTTTTGTGGGTTATTCATTAAATCTGTTACTTTATTGCTGTACTCATCCCAGATGGTACCGCCTACTAAACTATCTATTCCCATAATTTTTTCCTTTGTTTCTAAACTGCCTTTGTAGCTTGAACTAAGATGTGGGGTCACAGCTTTAATTTTCTTCGAAAATTCAACCAATGACCCCAGCAAAGTTTTATAAGCTAATAGACTTATGTGTTATATTTTTAAATCACCTATTAATGGTGGTGTGCATCGAGACCACTTTCATGACCCTCTGGTGCGTATGCGTATGAACTTGAAATTCCTCTAAGTCTTACTACGGCTGATTGTACCACCTTGAGTGTATAGTCTAACTCTTCTTGTGTCGTGTAGCGACTGAGTGAAAATCTTATGGCTGTATGTGCTAAGTCATCAGCTGCTCCGATGGCTTCCATAACAGAGTTTGCTTCTAAGTCTTCACTTGCACAGGCTGAACCTGTACTTGCACCGATGCCTGCACGGTTTAAGTCCCATAACATAGACTCACCCTCGATACCTCTAAATGAGATAAGAATAGTATTTGGAGTCCTTTTGTCTCTAGGAGTTACAACAAAAGTGTCTTCTATCTTAAGAAGTTCATCTTCAAACTCATCTCTCATCTCTCTTATCTCTGTCATCTCAAAATCAAGAGCATCTACCGCAGCCTCCATAGCTTTACCCATACCTACGATACCTGCAACATTGAGTGTACCTGAACGGTAACCATTCATTTGAGAGCCACCATGAAGTAGAGGCATAATCTCTTTGCCTTTTTTCATATATAAAGCACCCACACCCTTTGGACCATGAAACTTGTGTGCAGAAAATGTAAGGTAGTCAACATTAAATGACTGTACATCTACAGGAAGTTTTCCTATGGCTTGTACTGCGTCCGTGTGAAAAAGTACTTTATGCTCTTCACAAATATCACCAATCTCTTCAACAGGGAAAATAGCCCCTGTTTCATTGTTTGCCCACATAATAGAAACCAGTGCTGTTTTACTTGTAATGTTATCTCTTACCGTTTGAGGGTCTATAATCCCCTCATGGTTAATAGGTAAATAGGTAACTTTACATCCCATACTCTCTATAAACTTCGCAGTAGCGATAATAGAAGGGTGTTCTACTTCACTTATCATGATGTGGTTTTTTCTACCAGTAAGAATGTACTCAAAGTAGATACTTTTTAATACCCAGTTGTTACTCTCTGTGGCACAAGAGGTGATGACCACAGAGTCATCTTTATGTGCATGAATACCTGCATAAATCTTCTCCATACCTGCTTTAATACCTGGATGTGTATCAGATGCAAAGGCATGTAGTGAGTTTGGATTACCGTACTTTTGTACAAAATAAGGTTCCATCGCTGAAAATACCTGTGGATCTACAATAGTTGTTGCATTATTGTCTAAATAAACGTTCATATTTTTCCTTTGAAAACGATATTCAATTTTAATTAGGAGTAAATTAGTCCTAATTGGTTTTTCCTATGTTACGCAGTTATTCTTAAAGTAACATAAATATAAGTTAAAGAGGAGAATTATACTCCTAATTAGTTTATGTTCACTTGATTTGTATCAAATGAACGGCATAAAGAGGAGGGTTAAGGATTAAAAATTTGAAGCTGTAGGGGTATTGATAAGGTTGTAAAATTCGTTTCTGGTACGTTCATCACTTTTAAAAAGTCCACGAAGAGCAGAACTTACGGTTGTAGAGTTGATTTTTTGAACACCTCTCATCTCCATACACATATGACGTGCATGAAGTACAACAGCAACGCCTTTGGGTTTTATGGTTCCTAGAATGGCATCGGCTATCTGTTCTGTCATCTGCTCTTGAATCTGTAGTCGTCTTGCATAGACATTAACAATACGAGGGATTTTGGAGAGACCTACCACTTTACCATCGGGTATGTAAGCCACATGTGCACGACCGATGATAGGAAGCATATGATGCTCACACATAGAGTAAAACTCAATATCACGCACTAAGACCATCTCGTCATTACTTGTGCTAAAGAGAGCTTGATTGAGTATCTCTTCAGGGTCTTGGTCATAACCCTCTGTTAGAAACTTTAAGGCTTTTGCTACACGTGAGGGAGTTTTGAGTAATCCTTCTCGTTTAGGGTCTTCACCTAAAAGTTCAAGGACTTTAGTAATGGCTTGTTCAAACTCTTCTTCTTTGTTCATCTTTTCATCCTAAATTATGCATTTAATACTACAATATTTTTCACATTGTATCTAAAAAAAGTTTAACGATTTTTTCATCGACTTTGGAGACAGCAAGTTTTTGTATCTCCTCTGGGCTAAAGTAGTCCAATTGTTCAGGAGAGTTTTCATAATAAGTATAGATTTTTGCTATGAGTTTAAAATGCGTATAGGTATGTGTTACTTCTCCTAGGTACTCAGCAGCACAGGGTGATACCTCTACACTTCTAAAGCCCCATAGCCCATGTAAAAACTTCCCCTCTCTTTGGCTAAGAGAGAGTTTGTCATTATAAGTATAAACAAGTATGTTTTCTTCTCTTGTAGGTATAGTACGTCTCTTTTTTGTAGGGTAGCGTGTAGGATTCTCTTTTCCTTGGCAGAGGCTAGCTAAAGGGCACAGTTTACAAAGTGGGTTTTTAGGTTTACAGAGGGTTGCACCTATATCCATCATCGCTTGGTTGTACTCAAAGGGGTTCTTTTTGTCCACTAACTTATAGGCCAGCTCCCAAAGCTTTTTCTCTTTAGGATCTTCTATTTTGTACAGACGACACAAAATACGTTTTACATTGGCTTCCATAACAGGTACCGCTTGACCAAAAGCAAAAGTAGCTACTGCATGGGCTGTATTTTTGCCAATACCTGGAAGGGCGATGAGTTCATCTATCGTCGTAGGTAGGCGAGTGACAAGGGTGGCAGTTTTATGTAGATTTTTAGCACGAGTGTAGTACCCCAGCCCTTCCCACATTTTTAAGACATCATCAAGTGGTGCATTACCTAAAGCTTTTAACGTAGGAAACTTTGTTAAAAAGGGTGTGTAGTAACGCTCTAAAACGGTTTTAACCTGTGTCTGCTGTAGCATAACCTCAGAGAGATAAATATGATAAGGGTCATCAGTTCTCCGCCATGGAAGGTCAACCCTTCCGTAGTTAATGTACCAATCCTGAATGTTTCTATACGTAGTTTTCATAGAGTGAATTATAGCTAGATTTTGGTGTCTATTCGTTTTTTAGTAAAGTTTAGGTAAAATCACGCAATTATATATATAAAAGGATTGTAGTGAACGTTACAGTAAATAGAGTAGATGAAGCAAACGTAATCGTAAGTGGTACCATAGAGAAGAGTGTAGTAGAAGCAAATATTGAGAAGCTTGCCGCACAAGCAGGTAAAGAGCTAAAAGTAGATGGTTTTAGAAAAGGTAAAGTACCTGCACATGTAGTAAAAAAATTACATGGTGAGAAACTTATGCAAGATGCTGAAGGTGATGCACTTAAAGAGCTTATTGATGATGGTATCAAAGAAGCTGGAATTAATGCTGCTGATGTTCTTGGTCAACCTACATTTAAAAAGTACGATAAAACTGATGCGGGTATAGAAGTAGAAGTAGAGGTTTCTGTAAGACCAACCTTTAAAGTAGAGGGTTACATGGATGTTGTTCCAACATTCGAAAAACCAACTGCAACAGAAGATGAGGTAGAAGCTAAACTTACAGAGATAGCAGGACAACAAGCACCTTTTGAAAAAATCAAAAGAAAAAGAATGGTAAAAGATGGTGATACAACGATTATTGACTTTGAAGGTTTTGTAGATGGTGTAGCATTTGACGGTGGAAAAGCTGAGAAATTCTCACTCAAAATCGGTTCAGGTCAATTTATTCCAGGATTTGAAGAGCAGATTATCGGTATGAAGTATGAAGAGGAAAAAACTGTAACCGTAACTTTTCCAGCAGAGTACCAGTCAAAAGACCTTGCAGGTAAAGAGGCAGAGTTTAAAGTAACACTTCATGAAATTCAAGAGCAAGTAACACCTGAAATCAATGATGAATTAGCAAAAAAACTTCTTCAAGGTGATGAAGAGGCAACAGTAGATACACTTAAAGCAAAAATTAATGAGCAAGTGGTTTCTGAAAAAGTGGCTAAACTGTTTAATGAGGACTTAAAACCTAAGCTTATTGAAGCGTTGGTAGCACACTTTGATTTTGCACTTCCAAATAACATCGTTGACCAAGAAGTTGATGCAAAAATCAATGAAAAAGCAAGAACGATGAGTGAAGAAGAGCTTAATGGTTTCAAAGAGAACCCAGAAAAAGTAGATGAACTTCGCAAAGAGGTAAGACCTGATGCAGCTGCAAGTGTAAAAGCAACATTTATTGTTGATGCATTGGCTAAAGCAGAAGAGGTAGCAGTTGATGATCAAGAAGTATCTCAAGCTATCTACTATGAAGCGATGATGAGTGGTCAAAACCCTCAAGAAGTCATTAAATACTACCAAGACAACAACTTGCTTCCAGCAGTTAAAATGGGTATGATCGAAGATAAACTTTTCGGTAAAATGTTAGGTTTAGATAAATAATATCTGTAGGGTGCGTAATCACGCACCTTATATCATGTTAACTATTTTAGTGTATATTTGATTTTGATTGAGAAGCAAATGCTTTTGACTCAAGTTTAAAGATTTATTTTGAAGGAAAAAAATGAGCTATATCCCGTACGTAGTAGAACAAACAGGTAGAGGTGAGAGATCATACGACATCTATTCACGTCTTTTAAAAGATAGAATTATTATGTTAAGTGGTGAAGTAAATGATCAAGTGGCTTCTACTATTGTGGCACAGCTACTTTTTCTTGAAGCACAAGACCCAGATAAAGACATTTACTTTTACATCAACTCTCCAGGAGGGGTAATCACTTCAGGTCTCTCTATGTATGACACAATGAACTATATTAAGCCAGATATTGTCACTATCTGTATGGGACAGGCAGCTTCAATGGGTGCATTTTTACTCTCATCAGGAACAAAAGGCAAGCGTTATGCTCTACCACATGCACGTATTATGATTCACCAACCATCAGGTGGAGCACAAGGGCAGTCAACAGATATACAGATACAAGCCCAAGAGATACAAAGACTCAAAGACACGCTCAACGAGATCTTAGCAGAGCAGACAGGAAAAACAGCAAAACGTATAGAGAAAGATACTGAAAGAGACAACTTTATGTCATCAAAAGAGGCAGTAGAGTATGGTATTATAGATAAAGTATTAACTAAGAGTTTCGTATAAGGTCTACAAATGGTTAGAGAAATAGTAGTTTATCCCGATAAAAGATTGAAGCTTATCTCTAAGGAGGTAGAGCTGTTCAATGGTGCTCTGCATGATTTGTTAGATGATATGTATGAGACTATGTGTGCTAAAAATGGTGTAGGATTAGCAGCTATTCAGATAGGTGTTGACCAAAGAGTACTTATCATTAATATACCATTAGAGGTAGAAGAGGGTGAACAAGACCAGCTAAAAGAGAATACCTTAGAGATGATAAACCCTGTCATCACAGTTCAAGATGGTATAGAAAAACACCAAGAGGGGTGTCTCTCTATCCCTGGTGTTTATGAAGATATAGAACGTGCTAAACATGTAAAAGTAGAGTACTTAGATAGAGATGGAAATCCCCAAACCATAGAAGATGATGCTTTTTTAGCCGTAGCTATACAACATGAAATAGACCACCTAAACGGAAAGGTTTTTATAGAAAAACTCTCCTATATAAAACGTAAGAAATTTGAAAAAGAGTGGAAGCGAAAGTTAAAAGAGGGGTAAGTTTTTACCTAGCCTGTCCC
>JAYEHY010000111.1:0-34662 GCA_034659695.1 Campylobacterota bacterium
CTCATCTCAGGAGAAAATGATGTAACATGGGATATGGGTGTTTACCAAACAGCAAGTATCGGTAACCGTATTTGGTTAGATACCAATGCAGATGGTATTCAAGATGTAGGTGAGTTAAATGTTACAGATGCAAATATTATTATTGAATTAATCGATGAGAATAATAATACTGTACAGACTATAAATGGTATTACAGATGGATTATATGCTTTTGATAATATTTATCCATCTTCTTACCAAATTAGATTTAGAATTCCTACAAACTATATAGTGTCTC
Source organism: Campylobacterota bacterium (assembly GCA_034659695.1). GTDB lineage: Bacteria > Campylobacterota > Campylobacteria > Campylobacterales > Sulfurovaceae > Sulfurovum. Next base: position 278 of record JAYEHY010000111.1, read on the forward strand.
CACAAGATACTACAGGTACAAATGTAGATGATATGACAGATTCAGATCTTAATGCAACAACATTGCTTACAGATATGACAATATTGAGTTCAGGAGAAAATGATATATCATGGGATGTAGGTATATTTGTTCCTGCAAGTTTTGGTAATAGAATTTGGTTAGACACAAATGCAGATGGTATTCAAGATGCTACGGAAGGAAACTTCACAGAGGAAGTAACTATTGTCTTGTTAGATGAGAACAATAATACAGTGAAAGATGCAAGTGGAAATGCAGTAAATAGTATTACAACACAAACAGGAGCATATAACTTTAGAAACCTTGTTCCTGCTAGCTATCATGTAGTATTTACATTGCCTACAGGTGTAACGCTATCACCTCTTAGTAGAGGTGTAGATAGCAGCTTAGATAGTGATGTAAATGTAGGAACAAATGCTACAGTTAATACAGTTTTGGAATCTGGAGAAAATGATACATCATGGGATGCAGGTGTCTATGTATATGCAAGTATTGGTGATACGATATGGATTGACAACAATGGGAATGGCTTACAAGATGATAGTGAAACACTAGATATAAATGTAACTGTAAATCTTTACAATTCTGATAATACACTTGCTGATACTCAAACCGTAGCAGCAGGTGGAAATGGTGCATATTTATTTGAAAACATAGTACCAAATAGCTACTATGTTGAGTTTGTACTTCCGTCAAGTTCAGAGTATATATTTACTTCAAGGAATGAAGGTAGTGATGATAGTCTTGACTCTGATGTAGATGCGTCAGGTAGAACAACTACAGAAGTTATCGTTTCAGGTGAGTCAAACTTAACACTTGATGCAGGTATTTATGTGCCAGCAACTATAGGTGATAGAGTTTGGTTAGATGCCAATGCAAACGGTATTCAAGATTTAAATGAAAATGGTATTGCTGATCTTAATGTAACACTTTTTGATGAAGATAATGTAAGTGTTGACATGGTAGTTACAGATGAAAATGGAACATACGTATTTACTGGTCTAATTCCTGCTGATTACCATGTAGTATTTGCGTTGAGTGATGAAAATGGACAAAGCTATGTTGTATCTACAGCAAACATAATGATAGATGCAGATGATACAAATAATTCTGATTGTAATGCTCAAGGTGTTACAAGAGTAGAAACACTTATCTCTGGTGAAAATAACAGAGACTATGATGCAGGATTATATACACTATTGTCAATAGGTAATTTTGTATGGAGTGATGAAAATGGTAATGGCATACAAGATGTTACTGAACCAGGATTAGAAAATATAAATGTTACACTATTTAGAGAAGAGACAAATGGCACAACAACTACGGTAGGAATTACTAGCACAAATAGTAATGGTGAATACTTGTTTACAAGCTTAGTTCCTGGGTATTATTATGTACACTTTGAAACACTTGAACATTTTAGAGTTACAGTTGAAAATAGTGGTTCAAATGATGCATTAGATTCAGATATAAATACAATAACAGGACAGACAAGTCTATTTGAACTTCTTTCTCCTTATAACAATATGACCATAGATGCGGGATTCTATGAATTAGCAACGATAAGTGGTACTGTTTCTGAAGATACAGATAATGATGATCTTGCAGATGTTATGTTAGAAGGTGTAACTATTGATCTTCTCGATAGTAATGGTACAGTTATAAGTACAACTACTACAGATAGTAATGGCTCATATATCTTTATTGATGTAGAACCAGGTACTTATACAGTTGTAGAAACACAACCTTCAGGACTGTTAAATGTATCTGAAAATGAAGGTGGAGCAGACGGAGATGTGGGTAATACCATACTTGATAATATCATTTCAGTCATTGTAGGTATTGGTGAAAATGATACACTCAATGACTTTGTTGAAGAGAGCGGTATTACTATTGGTGATAGAGTTTGGATTGACAGTAATGGCGATGGTATCCAAGATAGTTCAGAGACAAGTAATATAGACTTAAGTGGAATAAGTGTAAATCTTCTTCTTGATGGTGTGGTAGTTGCCTCAACAGATACCGATGCTTTAGGTAATTACTTATTTGAAGATTATGCAGAAGGTAATTATAGTATTGAATTTGACCTTAGTACACTTCCTGAACACTACGGTGTAACAAAAGAGAATGAAGGTAATGATGATACTAATGACAGTGATGCAAATATTGAAACTGGTATAACCTCATCTGAATATTTAATTCCAGGTGATGATATAAGAACATTTGATATGGGTATTTATTTGCTTGGTACTATCTCAGGTATGGTACTTGAAGATATTAATGATGATAACATTGGTGACAGACCAATGGCTGATATAACTATTAATTTATATGATGAAAATGGTAATCTTGTAGCTACCACAGTGACAGATGCGAATGGTTATTATGAGTTTAGTGGCTTGCCACAAGGCACTTATACGATTCATGAGATACAACCTAATGGTTATCTTGATGTAGGTGAAACAAATGGTGATTATCCAGATGATAATACTATCAATACAATTACTATAGATTTGGATGCAGGTGAGCATGATGAGTATAATGACTTTACTGAAGAGATAGGTGGAAGTATTGGTAATTATGTATGGTACGATAAAAATGGTGATGGACTGCAAAATTCTGATGAAACAGGTGTAAATGCAGTACATGTATGTCTTGAAGATGATCAGGGTAATGCGATACTAGATGCAAACTCTACTCAGAGATGTACCGATACAAATGCTACAGGTTATTATCTGTTTGAAGGTGTATTACCTGGTAATTATGTCGTAGTCTTTGAAATACCAGACGGAACTACACTTACACCATTCCCTCAAGAGGGAAGTGACAGTGATAAAGACTCTAACCCATTAGAAGTTATAGGTGGTTATGCCCATGCAGCAGTTACATTAAATATTGGTGAAGATATATTACATATAGATATGGGATTGGTTTACCTTAATAATGCAAGTATTGGTGACTTTGTTTGGATAGATGAAAATGAAGATGGTATCTTTGATAATCATGAAGTAGGATTAGATGGTGCAACTGTAAATCTTTATGATCTGTCGGGTAATCTTCTTGAAACTATCGTAACACATGACGGTGGTAAATACCTATTTGAACACTTAGCAGAAGGTACATATGTGGTTGAGTTTATTGTACCCAATGAGATGGGATATGAGTTTACTCAAGAGAATATAGGTGGTACAGGCGAGTTAGATTCGGATGCAAATGTCCTTACAGGAAGAACTGAACCCATAGTGCTTCGTGAAGGTGAGCATATTGTTATTGTTGATGCTGGTGTGTATTGTGGGTGTGAAGATGCACCTATTAAAGCAAATGGCGGTGATGCACTAGGATTTTTAGGAATGCTTCTTATGATGCTAAGTACATTAATGACTGCTCTCTTCTTTGTAAGAAAAGAAGAAGAGCAGAGAGTATAAGGAATTACTATGAATAAATTTATAATCTCAATTACAACAATCATCGCACTATCAACTACCTCTTTTGCAGGAGGTAAGTTTATTGCTCCAGCTACTGTACCTGTTGTACCGATACCTTCTATAGTTAATCCTTTACCTCTTTATATTGGTTTAGGTTTAGTTGCTGTCAGTTTAGATAGAGATTCATGTGCATGTGGAGAATCTGAAAGTAAAGATATACGCTATGGAAGTATGCTAAGAGTTGGATGGGACTTTAGTCACTACATAGGTATAGAAGCACGAATGCTTAAAACACTTGAAGATAATGTTTTCTCTGAAACAACACATTATGGTCTTTATCTTAAACCTCAATATCATGTAACATCACAAATAAATGTGTATGCTTTGTTAGGATATGGTAAAACAACTGTAGATTATACAAATGGTGTAAGAGCTAGTAAAACAGATGAAGATGGTTTCTCTTATGGTGCAGGAGTTGAGTATGACTTTAGTACGGATGAAAGCTTGGGAACATATAGTAGAATCTTTGATGGGCAAGGTGACCAAGAAGAGGGGTGGGGCCTTTGGTTAGATGTACAGCACCTTCTTAAAAATGATGGAGCAGTACATACCACTTCAAATATATTAACGATAGGGATCACTTACGATTTTTAAAAGAGCGGATATTTCTCTGTTCTTTGAACTAAACTTGATAGAGATTATGATAAAATAAAGTTCTAAAATTAATCTATAAAGAGTCTTACACTATGATAGTAAATGCAAATGATATCTTACATTATAGTAATAATCTTACTATACTTTATGTTGAAGATGACAGAATAATACGTGAGCAGGTAGTGGAAGTACTTCAAGAATTTTTTCATCAAGTGATTGTTGCTAGTAATGGTGCGGAGGGTCTAAGTAAATATATTAATTTTAAAGCATACGCTAACAGGTATCCTGATTTAGTAATTACTGATATAGCTATGGTAGATTTTGATGGTGTAGATATGAGTAAGAAGATATTAGAACTCAACGAAGATCAAATTATTATTGTAAACTCATCATATAACAAAAGTGAATTATTAATAGAGTTGATAAATATGGGTATTAGTTTTTTCTTTTTAAAGCCTATAGAGGAGCAACAATTTTATCAAACACTTTATAAAGCATCACGAAGGTTTCATTTTGAGAAGATGGAACTTATGCATAAGGAAGAGCTTGAAAATGCTATAAGAAGATCAGAAGATGCGACCAAAGCAAAAGATGAGTTCTTAGCAAATATGTCACATGAGATAAGAACACCCATGAATGCTATTATTGGTTTAAGTCATATTTTAAAAGATACCTCTTTAAATGAAACACAATCAGACTATGTAGGTAAAATTCATAATTCTGGAGAACTCTTACTGGGTATCATTAATGATATATTGGATTTTTCTAAAATTGAAGCAGGAAAACTAGATGTAGAAAATATACCATTTAATCTCAATACTACATTAGATAATGTCTCAAATATGATAGGGGCAAAAGCAAAAGAGAAAGGTCTTGAGCTTGTATTTAATATTGATAATAGTGTACCTGCTATGATAAAAGGGGATCCTCTTCGTTTAGGTCAAGTTATTATTAACCTTATGAATAATGCAGTAAAGTTTACCGACAAAGGTGAAATTGTATTGAGAAGCAAGATGATCACTACTAAAGATGATAAAACTTTTTTAGAGTTTCAAGTGATTGATTCAGGGATTGGTTTAACTCCTGAACATATAGGAAAACTCTTTCAATCTTTCTCTCAAGCAGATAGCTCTACAAGTAGAAAGTATGGGGGTTCAGGTTTAGGCTTGACTATCTCTAAACAACTCGTAGGACTTATGGGTGGTAAGATATGGGTAGAGAGTGAGTATGGTAAGGGTAGTTGTTTTAATTTTACTATTGAGACGGAACAACTTGAACGAAGAAGTTACCGTTTGCCATCACGTAGCCTCATGCATAAAAAAGTGTTGATAGTCGATGGTAATGCACAAACATCTGCTGCCTTGATAGATATGTTGAAGTATTTTCAATTTACAGCACTACATGCTTCTAATAGACTAGAGGCAAAAATGCTTATTTCAAATAACACGTTTGATATGGTATTTATAGATAGAGAAATAATGTCAGCTTGTGAGAGTCAATATATTAAAGAAAATTGTCAAGCAAAAATTGTTTTAATGGAAAATGCTTTTCAGTTAATGACAGAGAGTAGATTTAATAATATTCCTATTCATGGAAATCTTGCTAAACCTTTTAATCAGCAGATGCTTTTTTCAATGATAGTAGATATTTTTACACAAAAGGGTTTAAAGAGCGTAAAAAAATCTGATAAGTTACTAAAAAAAGATTTACTGTGTTTAGAAGGCAGTACGCTTTTGCTTGCAGAAGATAATGTTATTAACCAGACTGTAGTACTTGGATTATTGGAAAATACAGGTATAAAAACTATTATTGCAAATAATGGTTTAGAAGTATTAGAACAGTTAGATAAAAATAAAAATATTGAAATAGTTTTGATGGATATTAATATGCCACAGATGGATGGATATGAGGCAACACTACAACTACGTAAAAATAGTGATTATGATGATATACCCGTTATCGCATTAACTGCAAATGCCATGCAAAAAGATATTGATAAAGCCAAAGATACAGGCATGCAAGAACATTTGGGAAAACCCATAGATGTACATACTTTTTATGCATTACTCCTAAAATATATTACCGTTAAAGTAGATATGCCACATATAGAAGAGAATATACTCACCGGTGATGATGGTGAAGAGAATGAAGATAAGATACTAGAGGAGTTGTATCTCATCAAGGAGTTAAATGTAGATAGTGGTATAGAACGGGTAGGAGGAGATGTTATACCATATAAAAATATTTTATTTGAATTTTCTCAACTTTTTAAAGATTCTGTCTCTGAGTTTAAGGATTTAATTAATTCATCTTCTCATGATGAAGCCTTAAAACTAGCACACAACATTAAAGGAACAGCAGGCAATATTGGTGCTGAAGCCTTGTTTAAATTGACAAATAAGTTAGAGAGGGCTTTAGCAGTAAAAGGGAAAAATAAAAAAGTACTATTATTGTTAGTTACTCAATATGAATTAAGCTTTAAAAAGCTTCTTTTTTCAATAGAGAACTTTTTTAACAAAAAAGAGATAGTAGATAAAGAAAAGAGTTTAATAGAAGAGAATAATTTAAATAATATACTTGAAAAAATACTATTTTTTGCTAAAAAAAGAAAAGCAATGCCATGTAAAAAGCTTGTGAAAGAGTTAAATCAATATGCTTGGCCAGAAGAGTATGAAGATGAGTTAGGAGATATAGTAAATTTATTAAATAGATATAAATTTAAAGAGGCAATGGAAATTATAGAGGAGATAAGTTGAAAAATATATTGATTGTAGATGATAATGAATTAAATATTACTATATTATTAAATTTACTAAGTAAAAAATATGATGTTACTGTAGCATTAAATGGAACAGATGCTTTAGAAGCTATAGATGAAGAGGAGGTACCTCACCTGATAATTCTTGATATTGTAATGGCAGGTATGAGTGGCATTGATGTTTGTAAAAAAATTAAAAGTAGTGAAAGAACTAAACATATACCTATAATATTTCTTACTGCATCACATATATTAGAAGATGACGCATACAGCGTAGGAGCCAATGATTTTATAGGGAAACCTTTTAATTTAGAAGAACTTCACAAAAAGGTAAACAACTTAATATTGTGAAGGGTTTATCAGATATTAACCTTTAATTAACTTCACTAAAGTATACTCCTTTCATTAATCATTTAGGAGAATAACTTGAGTCAAATTGTAGAAAATATTAAAACAGAAATCTCTAAAGTGCTAGTGGGACAAGATAAAATGGTCGAAGGGCTTTTAACAGGTCTGCTTTGTCGTGGACATATACTTTTAGAGGGTGTTCCAGGACTGGCTAAAACTACAGCAGTTAATGCTTTGGCAAAAACTTTAGGTCTAAACTTTAAACGTGTGCAGTTTACTCCAGATCTACTCCCTTCAGACATCATAGGTACTGAAATTTACGACCCCTCTACCAATACTTTTAAAATCAAACATGGACCAGTCTTTACTAATCTTTTACTCGCAGATGAGATCAACCGTGCACCCGCAAAAGTACAATCAGCACTACTTGAAGTGATGCAAGAGAGACAAGTTACCATAGGTGATGAGAGTTTTAAAATAGACCTTCCTTTTTTGGTCATGGCAACGCAAAATCCTGTAGAACAAGAGGGTGCGTATGAACTTCCTGAAGCACAGTTGGACAGATTTATGATGAAAGTTGTTGTGGGCTATAACACCAAAGAAGAAGAGCTTGAAATAGCAAGACGAGTAGCTAATAACTCCTTTGAGAGCATAGAGCAAGTCGCAACACTAGATGACTTAAATACCATTAGGGAAGAGGCACTTAAGGTTCACATGGATGAGGAGATAGAACGCTATATTATTGAACTTGTATCAGCTACGCGTGATCCTAAAGCTTATGGACTTGAAGCGTTGGAAGCATACATAGAGTTTGGTGCAAGTCCAAGAGCGAGTATAGATATGTATAAAGCTTCACGTGCTATTGCTTATCTTAAAGGACAAGATTATGTTTCACCTATAGAGATAGCTTATATTGCTAAAGAGATACTGCGTCATAGAATTATCCTCTCTTATGAAGCAGAAGCAGAAGGTGTAACACAAGATACGATTATTGAAAAGATTTTGGCGGCAGTGCCTATTCCGTAATGTTGTAGAGAGGTGTAAATGAATAAACAAGTTAAAAAAATTATCCTTAAAACCAAAAAGCAAGTCTATGGTGACATGCTTGGAAATAACGCTTCACTATTTCAAGGTGAAGGTTTTGAGTTTGCTGAATTACGTGAGTATGTTTATGGTGATGATGTTCGTAAAATAGATTGGAAAACTACAGCAAAACTGGGTAAACCATTTATTAAAATATATAAAGAGGAGCGAGAGCTTAATGTTACAGTTGTGACCATGCTTGGCGGTTCTACTTACTTTGGTACTGTAAAACAAAAGTCAGAACTTATCGCTGAAATAACAGGTGTATTAGGCTTTAGTGCTATAAAAAATACAGACCTTTTTTCACATATTCTTTTTGCAGATAAATTGTATGATATCAATAAACCTAGTAAAAAACTCTTTTCTGTTCATAAAGCAGTTGAAGAGAGTATAAACTTTAGTCCCATAGGTAAAGAGGGTAACTTTAAAGCGTTAGTAGAGACACTGCACACACGTCTTAAGAAGAAATCACTGCTTTTTATACTTTCAGACTTCATAGGAGAGATAGACTTGAAGCTCTTAAGTAAAAAACATGATGTTTTTGCTGTAATAATAAGAGATAAGTTTGAAGAAGATCCTTCGGAATTAGGATATCTTAGATTGATAGATATGGAGAGTAAAAAAAGTTTTGAGGGTAATATAGATAGTGGAACACTAAGAAACTATAAAAAAGCTCTACATGACAATGATGAAGTACTCTACAAACAGTTTAAAAAACATGGCATACGGTTTACAAAAATTTACACAGATGAAGAGCCGTATGTGAAGTTAATGAAGGCGATGAGGTAAATATGGATAATAATATCACGCAACAGTTAAAAGACATTAAACCTTTACTTGAAATTCCAGATAACTCTTACTATATTTATTGGGGATTTATTATTTTTGCAGCATTATTGGTAATAGGTGTACTCTTTTTTGTGGTTAAAAAGTTTTGGGATAATCGTAAAGTAAATCTTGCTAAAGGGTATCTGAAAAAGCTAAATGCGATAGATTGGAAAGAGAGTAAGAAGTCTGCGTATGAAGCAACACACTATGCACGATTACTTGCCACTGATGAGAGAAGAGAAAAACTTTTTGAACAGTTAGAGCCACTGCTTGAACAGTATAAATATAAAAAAGAGGTTGAAACAGTAGATGAAGATACACGTAATCGTTTTAACCTGTTTGTGCAGGTAGCCAATGAATCAGTTTAGTTTTGAATACCCACTTATATTAGGGTTGGTATTACTGTTTGTTATTTGTAATTTTTGGTGTAAAGAGCGAAGTAGGGCTATCTATTTTCCTCATGTAGAACAACTATTGGCTCGTAGTAGCAGCAAAAGTTCTCTCCTTGGATGGCTTAAATGGGTGGGTATTGTATCGGCAATTGTTGCATTAGCTTCACCTGTGATGACTAAAACTTATAGTAATACCAAAAAAGAGGGTAGAGATATTGTGTTAATCATAGATTCAAGTGATTCTATGCGTCAGCGTGGTTTTGATCCTCAAGATATTTACAAAAATAAATTTGATGTTGTTAAAGAGGTAGTGGTAGATTTTATTGACCAACGAGAGAATGATCGTTTGGGAATGGTGACATTTGCAGATGTGGCATTTATCTCTTCCCCACTTACTTTTGAGAAAGATTTTTTAAAAAATCTTACCCAAATGCAACAGTTAGGTATGGCAGGAAAGAGAACAGCTATCAATGATGCGATAGTTCAAAGTTATAACATATTGAGTAAAAGTAAAGCAAAATCTAAAATAGCTATTTTACTTACAGATGGAATAGATAATATGAGTAAAGTCCCCTTTGTTGAACTTAAAAGTATGATTGAAAAAAGAGATATAAAACTTTATACGATAGGTATAGGTAATCAGCGTGACTATAATGGTCAGTATCTGCAAGCATTAGCCAGTGCAGGTAATGGTGAAGCGTATGGTGCAAGAGATGCACAGACACTTTCACAGATATATGAAGAGATTAATAAACTTGAAGTGACTAAAATAGATGATAAAAAGATTATACAATATACCTATTTTTATACATACCCGTTATTTTTGGCTATCTTGGCTCTTCTATTTTTTATCTATTTTAGATCTGCGAAAGGAGTATAGATGACATTTGTACACCCCTATCTATTTTGGGTATTGATTATACCTTTTATTATTTTTGCTTTTTTAATTACAACCAATAAAGAGCGTCTTTCACGTATATTTGATGAAAAAGTACTCAAACGTTTGAGTGCTACAGATGAGAGTATGCCTTTGGTTGTACGTAATGTACTACTATTTACAGCAATATTTTTTATGATAGTAGCCATAGCAAGACCGGTGATTGAGAAAGCAGATAAGATGGTTGAAGTAAAAGGACTAAGTTTGTTAGTTGGGCTTGATATTTCAGGTTCTATGCGTAGTAAAGACCAGTATCCTAACCGTTTGGAGTTTGCGAAAAAGAAGATTGTCTCTTTGTTTGGAGCGATGCCTAGTGATGAGATATCTGTTTTGGCATTTGCTTATAGTCCTTTTGTTTTAGCCCCTTTTTCTTCTGACAAAGAGACACTTAAACAGATGGTTGAGGGGGTAGATGACTCATACATTAATATGGGTTCCACAGACTTTATGGCATTGGGTGAGTTGGCATCTAATTTGCTAGAAAAGAAAAAACCAAAAATTCTGCTTTTGTTTAGTGATGGGGGAGATGAAAAAGCATTAGAGGGTTTTTCAGAACACTTGAAAGCCAATGATATTGATTTGTATGTAGTACTTGTAGGAACTACACAGGGTGCACCTGTGATTGATCAAGAGGGTAAACCTTTAGCACAAAAAGATGGAACTATTGCTATTACACAACGTAATGATGCTTTAGGTGAAGTAGCTAAAGAGAATGGTGGTGCGTATGTTGTAGCAACAAATGGAAAAGAAGATATAGAAGAGTTGGTTTCAGTTATACGTACAAAATACAAAGAGCAACAGCAAGGTGAAGTGAAAGTCAAACAGAGAGATGAAATGTTTTACTACCCTTTAGCAGGGGGACTGTTTTTACTTTTAATCGCTTTGAGTTCTATGCCTAGAAGGAGAGAAGTATGATAAGAATTATTTTAACACTATTCACTATTCACTATGCATTATTTACTGCTGCTACAGCAGGATTGACTGACTTTAAAACCATAGAAGAGGCAAAAGAAGCGTATGAAGCAAAAGAGTATGGAAAGAGTGCGACATTGTTAAATGATTTGGATGCTAAATCACCTCAAAAATCTTATGACATAGGTAATGCTTACTACAAAGCTAAGAAGTATGATGAAGCGATAAAAGCATATGAGAATGCAAAAGGTGTAGATGAAGCAACAAGACTACATAATCTTGGAAATACCTATTTTCAGAAAAAAGCATTAGATAAAGCAATAAAAAGTTATGAAGAAGCATTGAAACTTAAAGAAGATGATGAGACTAAGTTTAATTTGGAATTAGCAAAAAAAGAGAAAGCAAAACAGGAAGAAAAGAAAAAGAAACAAGAGCAAAAAGATAAAGATAAAAAGAGAGACAATAAGAAAAAAGAGGACAAAGATAAAAAGAACGATAAGGAAGATGATAAGAAAAAAGATAGCAAAAAACAAGATAGCAAAAAACAAAATGATAAAAAGGAAGAAAAGAAAAAGAAACAAGAGAAAAAGAAACAAGAACAAAAAGATAAAAAGAAAGATGATAAGAAAAAAGAGGGTGAAAAAAAGAAGAGTGATTCTAAAGATAAGAAAAAACCTAAAGATAAAAAAAGCGATAAAAATTCAGAGGCTCCACAAGAGCAGAAGAAAATGAGTAAAGAAGAGAAGCTCAAAGAGCAAGAGTTAAAAAGACTCCTTAAAAAAATGGGTCAAAAGAAAATGCCTGTGATGATGTATCAGATGGGTGAAAATAAAAAAACACAAAGGAGTGAAGATGCAAACCCTTGGTAAACAAATGGCTAAATTATTTTTAATTATAGCATCAACTTTTCAATTTTTATATGCTGTAGGAGTAGAAGCTACAGTTTCAAATACCGATGTAGTACAAGGAGAGAGTGTTAAATTTCGTATCATTGCTACTGGTGATAATGCAACATTTCCAAATATTAATAAAGTAGGTAATGCACAGGTATTAGGTAGACATAAAGGTCAAAATAGTTCACATAGTTATGTAAACGGAAAGTTTGAGAGTAAACATACTACAACATTGTCTTTAACCTTTATACCACAAAAAGATATGACTATCCCCTCTTTTAGTGTAACGATAGATGGTTCTGTGTATAAAACAGAAACCATAGAGATAAAAGTGCTTAAAGCAACAGCTACAAAAAACCGAGGTTCTAGTAAATTTTCACTACGCATGAAAGCAGATAAAAACTCTGTAGTCGTAGGTGAAGCATTTGTAGTGACTGTTTATTTCTCTTTGAAAAATGGTATAAGACTTTCAGATAATCCTCAATACACCAAACCAGAGTTTAATGGTTTTTTTGTAAAAGAGATACCACAAAAAGATCCTTACAGAAAAGGTAGTTATCAAGTAAGTGAAATCAAATATATACTTATTCCAACATCAAAAGGCAATTTCACATTAAGTGGTGCTAGAGCCAAAATAGGACTTGCAGATACAAGCAGACGTGATATGTTTGGAAGATTTTTTGGAATAAATTGGACACCTATAGCATCTAACTCTCTTGAGATTGAAGTCAAAGAGAAGTTAGAAGAGACAGATTTAGTAGGAAAATTTACCTTAAAAAGTAAACTTGACCATAAAAAAGTAAAAGCCAATAAACCTGTAAATCTTACTGTAACGATAAAAGGTGAAGGTAGTCTTGAAGATTTTGAATTTCCCAAGTATGAGATAGATGGTGTGACTATTTACAGTGATGAAGCAAAAGTACAGAGTCGTTTCATTAAGGGAAAACTGCAAAGTACACTTGTTAAGAGTTTTGCTTTTATTTCAGAGCAAGATTTTGAAATACCTGCGTTAAGTATCTCTATGTATGATGTAAAAACTTCTAAAGTAAGTTACTTGAAAATTCCAAAATATCAGGTAAAAGTTGAAGCCAAAAAAGTTGTAGCGACTGTTGCTAATGTAAGCAACAGTAAAGGAGTTATTCAAACAAATCTTAAACCTTCCGCACAAGTAGAAGAGAGCATAATCACGGAAGTAGTAGAGAAAAAAAATGTAGCATGGTGGATGCTTCTTATAGCATTTATTTTAGGATTACTTTTAATGTATATAGTGCAGTATTTACCTATTATCTATAAGTTCAAAAGAGAAAAAAGTCCTTTTAAAGAGTCTGAAGCACTAAAAATTCTATATGCTCATATGAGTGAAGATACCAAAGTAGAAGCTATGGTGAGAAAACTCTATGCAAAGAAAAATGGTGACAAGAGTGTGGAGATTGATAAAAAAGTCCTGAGGGAATTGGTAGAGAAGTATAAGGAACAATAGTTTACAGAGGGAGTGCTAATGAGTATATCAAATGTTGCATATTTTTACGGAACAGTAGAAGAGACCTACTTTGATAAAATTAAAGATGAGTTAAAAGAAGAGAAAGTAGCGTATTTTACTTTGTCACAAATGTGTAGTATAGAGATAGATAATTTTTCACATCTCTTAGTCTCTGGTACACTCAAAGAGATAAAAGAGGTGTTAGAATTAGCACTCAGATACGATAAAAGTGTTGGTATTGTTCCTCTTGTGGAACAAAAAGAGCTTATGAAAACATTTGAACTCTCATCTAAACTCAAAGAGAGTACAGCTCAAGCACTTGTAAAACATGAAGAGAAGATAGATGTACTCTTTTCAAATAATGAAATAGTTTTACAAGAAGTAGTAGTGGGAGATGCTCCTCCATTAGACAAATTTGATACATCACTAAAAGAAAAATCTTTTTTTGAACGAATGAAACTTTTTTTACATACCATGTTAAAAGTAAAAGAGTTACATCACAGTAAAATAAAACTTACCGATGCTAAAAATAATGAGATAAAGTTTTCAGCGGTAGGCTTAGTGGGGCTAGAGTATAGTAATGCAACTTTTGCTTCTAAACTTATTTCAAAAAAGATGAATGCATTAGATGGAAAACTCTCTTTAGTTATATTGGCACCCATCTCTATTTTACAGTATATGGGATACCTGTTTAACTCTCTTGTTTCAAAGTGGACACCAGACCGTCTACCCAAGTCTGTAGGCTTTATACGTAGCAGTAGTATTAGGATAGAATCACAAAGACTACTTAATGTGCTAATTGACTCTGATTTGAAACAGCAAACACCCATAGAACTAAAAACACAAGAGAGGGTATTGGCACTTAGTGTAGGAGAGAAATTTTGGGAAAAGCAGAGTCAAGAAACAAATGGTAAAGATAGTGTTCAAATAGACCACCTGCCAAGTGATGATGAGAGTGCAGTGTATCTGAGTAAGTCTATCCCTCTTTTTTCTCATGCGAGTCAAGAGCAGTATGCTGCACTTTTTGCAAATTTAAGAGAAGAGAGTAGAACAAGCTCTACCTTTATGGTGTTACTTATTTTAGCAACAATGATAGCCACGTTTGGTCTATTTATTAACTCAAGTTCAGTCATTATAGGAGCGATGCTTTTAGCACCGCTGATGCAGCCCATTGTAAGTTTAAGTATGGGTGTATTACGACAAGATAGTGACCTTCAGTTAAGTGGAGTTAAAACGATATTTATTGGAGTTTTAACGGTAGTACTTACCTCCTCAATGATTGCATTTTTTACTCCTATAGAACAACTTACATCAGAGATGTCAGGACGGCTATCTCCTACCATACTTGATCTCTTTGTTGCTATAGTCTCAGGAGCAGCAGCAGCATATGCTAAGAGCAATGAAAAGATATTAGGAAGTTTAGCAGGTGTGGCTATTGCTGTGGCATTAGTTCCACCTATAGCTGTAGCTGGTATCGGGCTTGGTTGGGCTGATTGGCATATGTTCTTAACAGCATTTTTACTATTTATAACAAACCTTGTGGGTATCGTCCTAGCGGCATCATTGACTTTTGTAATATTAGGATTTTCTCCACTTCATGTAGCAAAAAAAGGTCTATTGATATGGCTGGCTATTGTTATCGTAGTATCTATACCTCTTTATAGCTCATTTGAAAAGATGCGAGAAAATGTGCGTATCCAAAAGATACTCTCTAATTTAGAATTTAATGTTGGTGAAAATGATATAAAACTTATGCATATAGAGTTAATTCAACGAAAAAATATTGATGAAGTACATTGTGAAGTTGTCACAACAGGTAGACTAAAAAAAGAGGAGAAATTACATTTAAAGGAAGTAATACAAAAAACTGTAAGCAAAAAAGTTGAAGTAGTTGTGACTTTTAGTTATAGGTTGTAAGTGAGCTAAAATTTAAAGTTATGTTATAATAATCCAAAAGTGTTAAGAGGGGAAGAATTATGAAATATTTTATGCTATTTTTTTATTTTGCCACTACTATTGTTGGAGCAAAGTGTGAGCTACCTAGTAGTATCAAATCATTATCTAAAAATATCTCAATTGAGAAGATTAAGAGTACTGACATAAGGCGGAACTATAAATTACTCAAAAATTTATGTGTTAATCAAATATCATTTCAAGAGGAAAATTACAATTGGAAAATGCTACTTGTAACGCATCCAAAAAACCCAAAAGGTGCATTTTGGTTTTTACCACATGACAATGAAAATACAGCTTTTGATGCGGGTGTATATGCAGTGAGAAAATATGGTGGTGGTTTCCTAGCTGTTATGGCAGATAATAGCAGATATTTTAAGGGGCAAGATCCCAATAGAAATTTTGGAGATACCAAGCGTGTCTCTAAAGTATGCAGTAAGCAGAAGCACCCAGCCCCTATATATAGTAAAACGGTATTTAAAATTATAAATGAATATCGTAAAATTAGTTATCCATATCTAGCCTTGCATAGTAACTCAAATGGAGGTGGTGTATCTATGCTAAGATCTAGTAAAACAGTACTATCATACCCGGCAGTTGATGCTATAACTAAGGGTAGCGGTGGGTTAAAAGATGAAGACACCTTGGTATATACAGCAGGGACTGCAAAAAAACCAAATAGTAGCAAGCTTAAAGATCTTTTAAGTATGGGGCTAAATACAAAGTATGAGATCGTAGATCGTACAAATAATGACTGTTCAATGTCGAACTATGTCGTACTAAGAGTCGGTACTAATGACTATTATAATATAGAGACCCAACATGGTGACCTAAATACACAAAAGATTATGATAGATAGATTGATGAGATTAATTAAGTAAATACGTACTATAATTGAGTATCTTATTTAGTAAAGGAAATATAATGAAGTTGATTGTTATAGCTGTTTTTACCTTGGGTTTATTAGTGAGTACTGCCAGTG
Organism: Campylobacterota bacterium; assembly: GCA_034659695.1. Lineage (GTDB taxonomy): Bacteria > Campylobacterota > Campylobacteria > Campylobacterales > Sulfurovaceae > Sulfurovum. Next base: position 16,941 of record JAYEHY010000111.1, read on the forward strand.
CAGAGAAGATATATACAGAGGAGAAAGTGAGTGATGGCTATAAAGTCCAGACCACTACAGTAGATGGTACTTTTAAAAGTAAGCATCAGAGCAAATTTCCATATGTCTGCTACGACAGGAGAGTTAGAACTTATGTAGATGGAGTTGTTTACCTTCGATATGAAGGCTGTAATAGGTTTAATTCTAGTTGTGAGAGCTTAGGTAGAGTTCACTTTGGTAAATATCCAAATGACTATAGTTCACATAAGGCGTACCGTAGGTGTGTAGAGGCTAACCCTAAATTTGTAGATTAACAGGGGTAGACTGAGATTAGATAAAGGGTAATTCTTCAAAGATTTTACCTCTAAAATATTGTCAACCTTTTATTTAGTCCAAATTTTATAAAATATCATGTAGTCTATTTGCATCATTCATCCATTTATTGAGCTTTTTCCACTCTTCATTTTTAACCATTTCTTGACATTTTTCAAGTTCAGATTGAAAAGTCTCTATGGCTTCTAGTACATTGTCTTTGTTTTGTCTGAAGATGTCTTCCCACATATTGGGGGAAGATTTAGCTATGCGGCTCATGTCTTTAAAACCACCACCTGCTAGGTTAATAATACTTTCTGAAGCTTCTTGTTTCATAACTGAATTAGCAAGTGAATAACTAAGAGCATGAGGCATATGAGAGATGAAAGCAGCGTGTCTGTCATGCTCTTTTGCATCCATAAAAACCAGTTTCATACCTATACTAGAGAAGAGTTCTTTTGCTACTTCCTGCTGATGCATACCACTCATTTGCATATCACAAAGTACCACGACCTTATCTTTATATAAATCTGAAATAGCAGCTAAAGGACCAAACTTTTCTGTTCCTGTCATAGGGTGTGCTGTAATAAAGTTCTCTCTTAGCTGCTGAGGTATAGAAGTAGAAATTTTCTCTTTTGTACTTCCTAGGTCTATAATGGTACATTTTTTATGAAGTTTTTCAAACTGTTGAGAGATAGCAATAATACCATCGACAGGTATGGTTAAAATGATGATATCACAATGGCTTATCTCCTCTAATGTATGAACAATTTTATTTACAAGTTTTAAATCTATGGCTTGTTTGCAATGTTTTTCATTGTGGTCAAGTCCTATAAAATGAAAATTTTTAGCAGTTTCTTGAAGTGCAATACTTAGTGAACCACCCATAAGCCCAAGACCTATAATGCCAATTTTTGTTATTCCCATACTATGCTACCTTAAATATTTCAACAATTATAGCATGATTGTTTTGTATATTATGCGTATCTTATAGAAATAAAGATAGAATGATATTAAATTATATTAAGGTTTTATTATGGTAAAAAAGATAGCTCTCTCTTGGACACTGATCGGTTCACTGCTTTTAGCCCAGCAAGTAACACAAATTAAATTTGACGGGCTTGCACATTTATCCAATAATCTCGCATTAGAGATTGCTGATATTCGCGTAGGTGATCAGATGGATAGTGTGAAGATTAATCAATCAATTAAAAATTTCTTTGAACAAGGATATTTTGAAGATGTATGGGTAGATAAAAAGGGTGGAGTACTTATTTATCACTTTAAGGAGAAATCATCAATTGCAAATATTCAGGTTAAAGGGTATGGTGATGATGGTGATAAGCTTTTACAGGGTGTTAAACTTAAAAAAGGTGACCTTTATGATGTGTCACGTGTGAATCGTGCAAAAAAATTAATGATTGCACAACTTGAGAGTCAAGGTAGTTATGATACAGTGGTTAATGTACAAACTACAGCGGTAGGTGATGGAGCAGTATCTATAATTTTCAATGTAAATAAAGGTGAAAAAATTAAGATTAAGAAGCTTAATTTTATTGGTGCATCTGCATTGAGTAAAAGCACACTTGAAGAGGGTATCGTTAATCAAGAAGAAGATGCCTTAGGTTGGCTACCAATGCTTAACAATGGTGAAGTAAAGGTGGATCAACTTGAATATGATGCCTATAGAGTAAAAGAAACGTATATGAAAAATGGGTACTTAGATGCTTATGTAAGTCAACCATTAATGCGTGTTGATTACAGTTCATATACAGCAGAAGTAGATTATCAAATTAGAGAGGGAGTACAGTACCGTGTAGGTGAGGTATCAATTTCTCAAAATGTAGAAGGACTCGATAGTCAAGCTTTACTTGCAGACCTTACCCTGAAAAGTGGAAAAATTTTCAATATTGAACGTATGAGAAAAGATATGAAAAAGCTTGAAATTGCAGCAGGTAATCTTGGGTATGCAAATGCAAAAGTTTCTCCTAATATGCGTAAAAATGAAGAGGGAAAAATTGTTAGTCTTCAGTATGTAATTCATCCAGGATTAAAAGTAACCATTAATGATGTACTTATTTCAGGAAATGATACAACAAAAGATAGAGTTATCCGTAGATATATCTACTTAGCACCAGGTGATGTATTTAATGCAAAAGATTTAAAAGATAGTAAAGGGGCATTGGGTAGAACAGGTTTCTTTGATAGTGTAGAGATTAAAAGTCAAAAAGTTTCAGAAAATAAGATTAACCTTTTAGTAAAAGTAAAAGAGGCATCTACGGGTACTATCTCTGCGGGTGGTGGATACGGTAGTTATGAGGGACTAATGGCAAATGCCTCAATTTCTGATAAAAATATATTTGGTTCAGGAATTAATGCTACCTTAGGATTTGAAATTTCAAAAATTTCAACAAACTATAATCTCTCATTTGTAAATCCAAGAATATGGGACAGTATGTATAGTTTGGGTGTTAGCTTTTATAAAAAAGAGTATGAATATATTGACTATATTCAAGATCAACTAGGGGGGTCAGTCACACTAGGTAGACAGTTCTATAGACACTTCTACGCTTCGGTTGGTTTAGGATATGTTGATAATCAATCTACCTATAATGATAATTATGACCCTACAGGTGGGCTTGATGTCACCTTCTATGCAGATCAATATGAAAAAGTTTCAGGTTTTGCAAGTATAAAATTTGATAATACAGATGACTATTATATGCCAAGAGAAGGATTTATTGCTTCATTAAGTACTGAAATAGCTCAAATGGATGGTGTGATGAAGCAAGAGAATATTGACAGGGGCTATAGTGAATTTGATGACTTTACTAAAATGTCTATGAGGTTTGGTGCATACTATGGAATGGAAGATATTCTAGACTATGACTTAATTTTACGATATAAGGCAAGATATACTAAAATAATTTCTGGTAATGATCAGTATATTCCTATTGCAGAGAGACTTTTTATGGGTGGTATAGGTTCAGTTAGAGGGTACTCACCATACTCTTTATCTCCTAAAATATTAGGAGATAGAATTGGTGGTACAGAGAGATTTTCAACTACTGTTGAAGCGAGTATTCCTCTCTCAGCTGCTGCTAAAATGAGACTGGCATTTTTTTATGATTATGGTGTGATAGGTTCAGATGATGTTCCTACGGCAACAGGAAGTTTATCATTTGATGATATTGCAAGATCTTCTACAGGTGCTGTAATAGAGTGGCAATCTCCATTTGGAGCAATTAACCTTGTATTTGCTTATCCATTAGATGAGAAGACAGGAGATGAAACAGCTACTTTTGAATTCTCTATGGGAAGTAAATTCTAATAAATAAGTTCTAAACTTAAAGCTCTTCTGCTTGAGGCTTTTTGCCTTAAGCATATTATCTATTTAAATAACTACAAACCTAATTGTCTATTTTTAGGTATCTTGTTTTCATCTTTTATTATAATAGCAAATGCTATAGGTTTCTCTAAAGCTTTAATTTTCTCTTTTGCAAGATGTAGAGGTCTATCTGCGTGAATAATTAAGGTTCTATTTTTGTATGAAAATGTTATATTTGCAGAGTTGGAAGCCTCATGAAGAAATACTGTTAAGGTATAAATAAAGCTTAACCATAGTAAGGTAGGCTTTTTTGGTAATAAAGGTGAGAAGCTTTGGTATAGGGGTTTATAGAGTAACTCTTTTCCATGCATACGAAGTAGTAGTGAGATGAGTAACATCTCTTCATGTGTGAAGTCATAGTTTAACTCTTGCATCGCAATATAAAATGCGTGTTGATGTGACTTATATATGGTAAGTGTTTTTCCAATAGCTGAGAGTTTCAATGCCCAAAGTAGCTGAGCTTTATATGCATAGTTATCATCTATTTCATTTTGAAATACTTCATAAAGAGAGGAGGCTATTTTAATTTTTAGTTTTTTCTTTTTTTCTATATTGTCTAAAGGATTAAATCTATCTAAGATAGAGATAATACTTGTATTAATATTTTTAGGAAATTTAAGATTATCTTCTCTTAACAGTTGTTCAAGAAATACACCTTCTCTTACACCTACAGAACTTGTGATTACTGATTGTGTTCCGATATGTTCTAATATCTCATTAAATATAAGTGTGCCTTCTCTAATGGTGTCATAACGGTTTTTTTTAAGTCCAAATTTCTTTAAATTTTTTGCTGAACTTAATGGTATTTGCCTCAAATAAGCCTGATGCTTATTTAAATCATAAGTGAATGCATGGAGTTTATCTAAAGGATGGTTGCATTGCTTCATAATACCTTTTCCTAGAGTTCTTGCAGTTCCTCCTATACCTATGGCTAGAGTATGTTTAAAATGCTCTGGTAAATTAAGCAGTTCATTAATGATGTATGCCTTAGCTTTACGGTTTATCTCTTCTATAGGAATTTTTTTATCAAAAAATAGTTCTTTAATGCGTACGGTACCTAGGTTAAGTGAGTAGGTATCTTTTAAATGACCATTTTGTATTAAGCTTATATCAGATGAACCACCTCCAATATCTATAGTAATACCTTCGCTAATAGGAAGTAGATTATAGGCTGCTATTGCACCATACTTAGCTTCCTTGTTACCGTCAATAATCTTAATAGCCAAACCAAGCTCTTTGTGTATCCATTCTACAAAGCGTTTGCCATTAGGTGCATCTCTAATTGCAGAAGTAGCTACAGATAAAGTTTTATGAACTTGGTATTTTTGAATAGTATGATGAAAGGATTTAAGGGTGAGAAAAGCTCTTTTTATCCCAATGGGTTGTAAAAAGCCCTCTTTTTCATAGGCTCCCTCTCCAATACGAACTTTAGATTTCTGTTCACAAATGAGGTGGAACCCATAACGACTGGTTTTTTCAAAAATAACCAATCTTGCGGAGTTAGAACCGATATCGATGATAGCAGTTCGTTTTGACATACTTTTGTTACTCTTCTTCTTGAATTTTGTTAAATTTAAATTTAAGCTCTTCAATATTTTCAACATTGTCAGGGTCTGAAATGATACAATCAACAGGACAAACAGCAATACATTGTGGTTCATCAAAATGACCTACACACTCAGTACATCTATCTGAATCTATAAGATATACAGGATCATTCTCTTCGATTGCCTCATTGGGACACTCTTCTCTACATGCATCACATGCTATACATTCATCAGTTATTAAAAGGGCCATATTATCCTCTGTTTGAGTCTTATTTCATTTTCTAAAATAAGCTCATAAAGTTATTTATACGAGTTATAACCCAAGATTGCTTATGCTTTATTTAAAATAAGATAATTTTCTTTTTTTGATGAATTTTGAGGGTAGACTGAGAGGAAGTAGAAGTATTTTATACTTCTACTTTTTAACTTATGAAATCTTTTTTGGAAAACAGAAACGATAACCACGTCTTCTTACTGTCTCAATAGTAGTAATTTCAAGTGGTTTATCCATCTTTTGGCGAATTTGGTTAATAGCAACTTCTATTACATTAGGTGTAACAAGTTCAGGCTCTTCCCAAATAGCATCAAGAAGTTGCTCTTTAGAGACAATTTGGTCTTTATGCATTGCAAGATGTGTTAAGACTTCAAAAGGTTTACCTTTAAGCTCTATCTCTTCACCTTGATAGATTATTTTTTCCTCTTCAGGATTAATAATTAAGTCTTCAATTTCAATAATATTAGAAGCACCAAAACGTAATTTAGCTTCAATACGTACTAATAAAATATCATAGTCAAGTGGTTTTAAGATAAAATCATCTGCTCCTGCACGTAGTGCTCTTATCTCTCCCTCTTTGCCACTATGTGAAAGTACAATAACAGAAGTTTTATGTGCATTCTTTTTAATTTCTGCAATAAGAGTTATTTGGGAGTCATCCTGCTCTTCCCATCCAAATAAAACTAAATCATAATTTCTTATATCAAGGTAATATTTTGCATCTCCAAGATTTTCCGCTTCATCACATTGATAACCATTTTCTACTAGTAATTGAGAAAGGGTTTTGCCTAAGCCAACTTCATTTTCTATGATCAATACTCTCATAAATAAGCCTTTATCTTTAAGTTATATTTAATATTATAGCATAAAAAAAGGTTTTAGGGTATTTAAATTGAATAGTTTAAGAAAAATTCCAAGAGTGACTTACTGCTACGCTACAATGAGGTAAGATATCTGGTTTTGAAATTTTAAGAAAGAGTGTTTGAATGGCAGGGTAAGTACTGCAAATGAGTGTCATTACCCCTAAAAGTGCCTCTTCAAGTAACTCATAGCGTTTTTCCAAAAGATGCTTTTCTATTAGATAGGTTATATTAGCATAGTCAATAAAATGTTCGCTGTCATGGTATGTGTAAGAGGCATTCATATCTATTGTTACCCGTTGTGGTGTGGTACGTTCAGAGTCCATTAACCCAATAATTACTTTGCATGTTAATGCTTCTATATGGATATGCATTTATACTTTCCCCTCTTCTTTATTAAAAAGACGTACAATATTTGGTATGTGCTTGTATGTAATAATCATAGCAATAATCCAAATAGGTGCATGAGAACCAATACCTGGTACTTCAGGGTAGAGTATGTATGAAGCAATAAGAAATGCAATCAGTCCTATAAGCGAAGAGAGAGAAGAGATTTTTAAACCTTTACTAGCTCCTAACCATATAGCAATAGCTATGAGTGCAGGGATAGGCATCATAATAAGTAGTACACCAAAACCTGTTGCAACACCTTTGCCTCCCTCAAAAAATAAAAATGCTGAAAAACAGTGACCTACAACAGCGAGCACTGCCAATGTCCAAAGTACACTCTCTGGTACTCCAAGTATTTTAGCGATTACTATAACTACAACACCTTTTATGGCATCTAAAAAGAGTGTAGCAGCACCTAATTTTTTTGCGAGTATTGGGTCTTGTTCTTTTACTACACGTAGTACATTCGTAGCTCCAATGTTACCGCTACCTTCATTTTTAATATCTACTCCAGCAAATTTTTTGGCTAAAAGATAGCCAAATGGGATACCAGATAAAAGATATGCACTAAGATAAAGTAAGATGTTTTGGTTAAATAAAAAGTCCATGTATTGTTCCATATTAAAATTTATACTGCAATTTTAACTGAATTTTGATAAAATTACTCACTTATTAGAGTAAAAACAAGTTCTAGCCATAGAAGGATGAATATGAATATAGATTATAAAGCTGAAATCAACAGAATGAAGCAAGCACTAGATGTCACAGTTGTGGCACACTATTATCAAAGAGACGAAGTCTTTGAAATGGCAGATATTACAGGTGACAGTCTTGAGTTAGCACGTAAATGTAAAGCAGATAAAAACCCTTGGGTAGTATTTTGTGGAGTAGGGTTTATGGGGCAGAGTGTAAAGGTTATTGCACCTAAAAAACGTGTGCTTATGCCTAAAGTTGCTTGTTGTGCCATGGCACGAATGATAGATGGTTCTTATTTTGATGACTCTGTAAATTACATGGTTGACCATGGGATTGCTAAAGAGAATATACTACCTATTACTTACATTAATTCTGATGCAACAGTAAAAGCAAAGGTAGGTGAAATGGGTGGGCTAGTCTGTACCTCTTCAAACGCTTTTAAAATTATTGAAAAAGGGCTTGAGAGTGGAAAGAAAATTCTTTTTGTTCCAGACAGATGTTTAGGTCAAAACTTTGCAATTGAGATGGGATTAAAATCTTGTGTTATAGGTGTAGGAGAGTGTGACCCTAAAGAGGCAGATGTTATCTGCTTTAATGGTTTTTGTTCAGTGCATCAACTCTTTACCCTTGATGATATAGCATTTTATCGTAATAAATACCCAGGTATCCTCATAGCCGTACACCCAGAGTGTGACCCTAAAATAGTAGCAGCTTCAGACTTCTCTGGTTCTACTTCTCAACTTATAAAGTATGTGAATGATCTTGACCCTGAACAAAAAGTAGCAGTTGGCACAGAGTATAATTTGGTAAATCGCATGAGAAAAGGTAACACTTATGTACTTTCATCTACTAAACCAGAGTGTCCAACTATGAATGAAACAACCCTTGAAGACCTCTACCTGACATTAAAGTCCATAGAAGATGAAAAGCCTATCAATGAAATAGCTGTTGACCCACATACTACAAAATATGCAAACCTTGCGTTAGAGCGTATGCTGGCTGTGAAGTAAGCATATGCTAAAAGAACAATTTTTAAAAGCTTTAGTGGCTGAAGATGTGGGTAGGGGGGATTTGTTTTCTCGTATTAGCGTGGGGAAGCCTATAAGAGCTTACATCATAGCTAAGAGTGATGGGGTGTTTGCGGGGCAGGAGTATGTTGAGACTTTTGCAAAAATGTATCACCTGTCTTTAGAGTGGAAAGTAAATGACAGTGAGAGTTTTAAGAAAGGGGAGAAGCTTCTTTTTATAAGTGGTGACTCTAAAACTATACTCTCGTTAGAGCGTTCTATTTTAGATATGGTGCTTCATGCCAGTTCTATAGCAACACTAACAGCCGTGTATGTAGAAGCCATAAAAGATACAGGGGTAAAACTCTTAGATACTAGAAAAACAAGACCTCTACTTCGTGAGTTTGAGAAGTATGCAGTAAGATGTGGTGGTGGTATAAACCATCGTATGGGGTTAGATGACTCTCTCATGCTTAAAGATACACACCTTAAAACGATAGATGACTTAGATGCATTTATGAAAGAGGTTCGTCAAAAGATTCCTTTTACCTCTAAAGTTGAGATAGAGTGTGAAGATTTAGCTATGGTTAAACGAGCTATGAAAGCAGGGGCTGACATTGTAATGTGTGACAACATGTCTTTAGAAAAGACTAAAGAGGTTGTTGATTTTAGAGATGAAAACTACCCGCATATACTGCTTGAAGCTAGTGGGAATGTGACTATTGATACAATTGAATCTATAGCAACTACAGGAGTTGATGCTATTAGTTCAGGGAGTATTATTCATCAGGCAAACTGGATTGACTTGTCTATGAAGGTTGAATAGCGTGGAACTTAATGATGCTTTAGTTGAAGAGGTAAGAAAATTACTAGATAAAGCAAAAAATATTACGATACTTACACACCTTAACCCAGATGCCGATACCATAGGTACGGGTTTAGGTATTTACAATATATTAAAAAAAGATAAAACAAAACGGGTTGAAATAGTCAATGCTTCAAATAGTTTACCAAAATATCTTGATTTTCTTACCTCTTTTGAGAAGATTAAATATAAAATGGATTTTGAAGATAGTTTGATTATTGCTTGTGATGCAGGAAGCATAGACAGACTTGGGTTTGATTTAGCAGGTAGAGAGATACTTAATATAGACCACCATAAAAGTAACCAATACTATGGTAAAATCAATGTAGTAGTGTCTCACTATGCTTCAGCGTCACAAGTAGCGTATGAACTTTTTAAATCACTCTATACTATAGAGACTTCTGTTGCAACCTGCTTTTATGCTGGACTACTCTCTGATACGCAGTATTTTACTACAAGTTCAGTAGATAAAGAGGTATTTAAAGTTGCAAAGGAGTTAGTTAATTTGGGTGTTGACCCTGCTATAACGGCTTTTAACTTCAGACAAAGACAATCTTTAAGTTCATTACGTATTTTAGAAAAAGCATTAGGTTCTTTAACATTGTATCAAGAAGCAAAAATAGCAGTGATGTTTATTACGCATGACAATATACTAGAAACAGGAGCAACTATGCCTGATGTTGATGGTATTGTAGATTATGCAAAATCACTAGTCACTGTAGAAATAGCACTTTTTGTTATGGAGTTAGAGGAAAGAAGTCTGCGTGTCTCTTTGCGAAGTAAAGGGGTAGATATAGAACAAGTAGCTTCTGCTTTTGGAGGTGGAGGACATAGGGTTGCAGCAGGTTTTATACTAAAAGAAAGTAAATTACAAGAAAGTATAGATACAATTTTAAAAAAGATAAACAATTTAGGATTATTGAATGAGAAGAAGTAGAAATAGAAAAAAAAGTGGAAGTAAGATAGTTAGTACCCTTTTATTATTGGGTTTTCTTGCAGGTGCAGGGTATGTTTATACTGCTCCTGAATTTGAGAGAGTAAGTCCTACACTTGAAGGTGCTGATACGATTACATGGAATAGAAAAGACCCTCTAAAACTTAAAGTATCAGATAACATTGGGTTAAAAGATTTTGAATTAGTCTTAAGTGATGGTCTCAATAGTTTAGTGGTAGGACGTGGAAATTTTGATACAGGTACAAAAGAGAAAGTTTTATTGGTTAAGTATCCACAAAGTAAATTGTTAGATCAAAATAGTAAAAGTTTTACACTTAAGGTGATTGTAACTGATAGTAGTATGTGGAATTTTTTTCAAGGTAATACGTTACAAAAAACTTTGGATGTCAAAATAGATTATAAACGACCTAATGTAAATATACTCTCTAACTCTTACAGTATTACCCAAGGTGGAAGTGCTTTAGTAGTTTTTCAAGCAGAAGATGAGAATTTAGATGAACTCTATATTCAAGCAGGTGGTAAAAAGTTTAAAGTGCAACCTTATAAAAAAGAGGGTTACTATGCGTCACTGTTAGCATGGCCATTTAATGAGAGTGATTTTAGTGCAAAGATTATTGCTACAGATACAGCTGAAAATAGACGAGTAACTGTTGTTCCTCTCTTTTTAAGAAATTATAATTATAAAGTATCATGGATTAGAGCAAAAGATAAATTTATAGATGGAAAAATTACTGATTTAGCTGCAAGTGATCCAGAATATGCTGATATAGATAATAAACTTGATAAATTAAGAGCAGTCAATGAAAGTATGCGATTAAATAATGAAAACCTAATTCATGCTTTAGGAGTAGAAGTTTCAGATAATATGTTAGATAAGTGGAAAATGAAAAAGTTTTACCCTCTTAAGGGTGGTGTAAAAGTAGCAAGTTATGGTGATCATAGACACTACTACTATAATACAAAAGAGCATAAAGTTTCAGAGTCTTATCATGTAGGATATGATTTAGCGAGTACAAAAATGGCAATTGTAAAATCTTCAAATGCTGGTAAAGTAGTTTATGCTGATAATAATGGGATATATGGATACATGCCTATGATAGACCATGGATTAGGATTATATACACTTTATGGGCACTGTTCTACATTACTTGTGAAAGAGGGTGATGAGGTAGATGCAGGACAGGCAATAGCAAAAACAGGTGTTTCTGGATTAGCTTTAGGTGACCATTTACATTTTGGTATTTTAATTCAAGGTATAGAAGTAAGACCAATAGAGTGGTTTGATGCAAACTGGATTAAAACAAATATTGATAATATATTTAAAGAAGCAGATAAGATTATTGATGAAAAATGATTTAGAAAGCGTTAATACTTAAATGCTATAATTTCAGTCATTAAGTAAATATATTATTATAGAGGAGAGGGTAATGCTGCAAAGAACTATTAAAAAAGCGGTTGAAGTTATTGGTATTGGTTTACATAAAGGTGAACCTATTAAGCTTAGGCTTGAACCATTATCTGTAGATGCTGGACTAGTATTTTATCGTGAAGATTTAGCTATGAGCATTCCCCTGTCTCCTTCAACTGTTATTGATACACGTATGGCTACAGTTATAGGTAATGACAAAGGATTTATTTCAACTATTGAGCATTTTCTCTCTGCTCTTTATGCTTATGGTATAGATAACCTACGTATTATAGTTGATGGAAATGAGATGCCAATTATGGATGGTTCATCTATCTCTTTTTGTCTTTTACTTGATGAAGCAGGAGTAAAAGAGTTAGATAAACCTAAACAAATTATTCGTGTAAAAGAGCTTGTTGAGGTAAGGGATGGTAATAAATTTGTACGTCTCTTGCCAAGCAGTACCGCATCATTTGATTTTAAGATTAAATTTGACCATCCAGCTATTGGTGAACAGAGTGAAAAGTTTAATTTTGGTACACACAATTTTATTGAAGAGATAGCAAGAGCAAGAACATTTGGTTTTGCTAAAGATATACAGTATTTACAGAGTCAAAATTTAGCTTTAGGTGCTACACTTCAAAATGCTATAGGATTAGATGACCATAAAGTTCTTAATCCTGAGGGATTACGTTTTGAAAATGAATTCGCAAGACATAAAATTTTAGATGCTATGGGAGATATGATGGTGTCAGGACATAATATCTTAGCTAAATATGAGTCTTTTGCAGGAAGTCATCATCTTAATTATGAACTTACTAAAAAACTACTCTCAGATAGTAAAAACTATGAACTTATTACAGTTGAAGCATTAGAAAGTAGAGCTTTTGCAAAATCCTTTGCATAAATATCAACTACTTATTATCGCTATCTCTTCACCTTTGCTTATAGGAGTTTATAGAGATGCTTTGCTAATAGAATCTTTTGAGAGTGAAAAAAAAACTTCTGAAATCCTGTTGCCACTTTTAAATCAATGTATCAAAAAATATGATTTATCTAATATTATCTATACACGTGGTCCAGGGTCATATATGGCAATAAAACTTACTTATATTATGTTGAAAACTATAGAAACATTAAAGGGTATTGAATGCTTAGGGTGTAGTGGCTTTTCATTAAATGGAGGTCAACCGATTAAAGCAATAGGCAATCTCTATTTTATCAAGGAAAAAGAGACTATAATTACAAAAAAATACGAACAGCCTATAACTGTGAAGTTCACATTACCTCAGAGTATTCATGATCTTGAATTAGATGAAGAATCAATACCTGATTATCTGATTCCAGCTGTTTAAGGAAAAAAAATGCTAATAAGTGTACCTGCCACCTCGGCAAACTTAGGACCAGGGTTTGATACTTTGGGTCTTGCAGTTGATTTAAGAAATGAAATTATTATTAAGCCTTCAAAGTTTTTGAGTATCTCTACACACGGTGAGGGTGCAGAGAATGCTAAGATTAAAAAAAATTCTCTGTTTTTAAGTATATTTAATGAAAATTATAAACGACTTCAAGGAAGAACAGATAACTTTAGATTTGAATTTCATAACCGTATTCCTATTTCAAGAGGTTTAGGTAGCTCTTCAGCAGTTATTGTTGCAGCACTCACTGCGGCATATACAGCAGCAGATAAAAAATACAATAAAAGAGATATTTTAAACAAAGCACTTACTTATGAACATCACCCAGATAACATAACACCAGCTGTAATGGGTGGTTTTAATGTGGCATGTGTTGAAGGTGATAGAGTATATAGTAAAAAAAGACGTATGCCAGAGTATTTAAAAGCAGTAGTTGTTGTACCTAATCGTACTATTTCAACTGCAAAATCTCGTACGATACTTCCTAAAATATATAAAAAAGAAGAGACGGTTTATTCACTCTCACGTGCAGCATACATGACAGCACTCTTTATGAGTGAGTCTTGGGATCTTTTGCGTATTGCATCAAAAGATAAACTACACCAGTCAAGACGTATGAAAATGATGCCTGAATTGTTTGATGTACAAAAGATTGCCTTAAAACATGGTGCTCTTATGAGTACACTTTCTGGTTCTGGTTCTACATTCTTTAATTTAGTGTATGATAAAGATACAGAAAAGATGGTAAAATCACTAGAAGCACGCTTCCCGCAATACAGGGTTTTTACACTCTCTTTAGATAATAATGGTGTGTTTACTAAAAATTAGGCTTTGGGCTTAATCTCTTTTTAGGTATAATACGCGATGAAAAAATCACAGCCTATACGAATGTGCATCGCTTGCCGTAATAGACACCCACAAAATAGTTTAATACGATTAAGACAAGTAGAGAATGATGTAGTTATATCTGACGGAAAAGGAAGAAGCTTTTACCTTTGTGATAGTTGCAGTACAAATGAAAAAAAAATCAAAGGCTTAGTGAAACGTTTTAAGCAAGATAAAGAACGGTTTACTAAGCTTTTAAAGGAGTTAGTCAATAATGAGTAAAGTTAAAATCCAAGAAGTAGCAGATGAAGCAGGATTATCAAATGGGGATTTACTAGAGAAAGCCAAAGCATTAGGATTTAATGTAAAAGCGGCCAATAGTACCATTAGTGAAGAGGATGCTGGTATTCTTGTAGAGTATGCAATTAGTGGAAAATTACCAAAAGATTTTAAAAAACCAGGTACTAGATCTAAAATTACTGTGGTTAAAAAGAAAATTGAAAAAGTAGAGAAAAAAGTTGCTGTAGAAGAGGTAACTGAAGAAGTAGTAGAAGCTAAAGAAGTTGTTGAAACTAAAGTAGAAACTGCTGTAGAAGTAAAAGAAGAAGTAGTTACTCCAAAAGAAACAGTTGTTGAAACAAAAGTAGAAACTGCTGAAACTCCCGAAGAGAGTACTAAGGAAGAGAAAGCAGTAGAAGAAGAAATATCTACCAAAAAACCTTCAGAAACAGTTGAAGAGAGTGTTGTTGAAGAAAAATCTGTAGTTAAAGAGGTGAAAAAACGTAAAGGTATCTCTGTTGTTAGTAAAAAAGCAGAACCTGAGGTAAAAGTAGTCACTGCCAATGGTGATGAAGCAGAAAAACCAAAAAGAAGAGTACTTTCTCGTTCGGGGATAAAAATTGTTAGAAAAGCAAAACCTGCACCTGTTAGAGCCGGGAAAAAAATATCTATGGGTGATCAAACACCATATATTGCAAAAAAGAAACCAAAGAAAATTGCTGAAGCAAGAGATAGTGGTGAAAAGTTAGATATTTTAAACCATAGTAGTATGGGTGGTGAAATAAGTTCTGGTTTTGGTGAAGAAGAAGTAGTACTTTTAGATTTCTCTGATAAAAATATTTATGAAGAGATGATGCGTCAAGAGCAGAAGCGTAAAGAAGAGATGAAAAAGAGAGAAGCTGCAAACGGTGGACCTACAAAAGGTAGACAACCATTCCGTCCACAGCAAAGACGTTCACTTAAACGTGGTGGTAAGCGTAAAAAGTATGTACGTGAAGAGAATACTGAAGTCGTAACTTCAGTAGAAATCCCTGAAAATGTAAGGGTTTATGAGTTTGCAGAAAAAGTAAACCGCTCTGTTGGTGAAGTTGTTGGCTGTCTTTTTGCACTTGGTATGATGGTAACAAAAAATGATTTCCTTAATAAAGATGAAATTGAAATTCTTGCAGAGGAGTTTGAAGTTGAAGTAACAACGGTTAATCCACTTGATGAACTTGACTATGCAGATGCTTATGATGCTATAGAAGATGAAAACAGTCAAGAGAGACCACCTGTTATTACTATTATGGGTCATGTTGATCATGGTAAAACTTCACTTCTTGACAAAATTCGTTTAGCTAAAGTAGCAGACAAAGAAGCGGGTGGGATTACTCAACATGTTGGTGCTTATCAGGTTGAGAAAAATGGTAAAAAAATCACTTTTGTAGATACTCCTGGTCACGAAGCATTTACTGAAATGCGTTCTAGAGGGGCTCAAGCAACAGATATTGTTATTATTGTTGTTGCAGCAGATGATGGTGTTATGCCACAAACTAAAGAGGCAATTGCTCATACAAAAGCAGCAGGTGTTCCTCTTATTGTCGCAATTAACAAAATGGATAAAGAGTCTGCTAACCCAGATAATGTGAAGTCACAACTAGCAGAGATAGACGTAATGGCAACTGACTGGGGTGGAGAGTATGAATTCGTTCCTGTCTCTGCACACTCAGGTCTGGGTATTGATGATTTACTAGAGACTATTCTTTTACAAGCTGAACTTATGGAACTTAAAGCAGATGCAAACAGAACAGCAAAAGCTGTAGTTGTAGAAGCATCATTAGAAAAAGGTTTTGGACCTGTAGCAAACGTTATCATTAAAAATGGTACATTAAATGTAGGTGATAATGTAATTGTTGGTAAAACTTATGGACGTATTAAAGCGATTAAACTTGATGATGGTACTTCTGTAAAAGCCATTGGTCCTAGTACACCAGCAGCAATTGTTGGACTTAACGAAGTACCAGGAGCAGGTGAAGAGCTTGTTGTTATGGATACAGATAAAGAGGTACGTGAGTTAGCTGAGAAGAGAGCAGAATATGATAGAGCAAAAGAACTTTCTCGTAGTACAAAAGCTTCACTTGATGATTTATCAGCATTAATAGCAGAGGGTCAACTTAAATCACTTCCTGTTATTATTAAAGCAGATGTTCAAGGTTCTTTAGAAGCGATTAAAGGTAGTTTAGAGAAGCTTAGAAATGAAGAAGTTAAAGTGAATATTATTCATGAAGGTGTGGGTGGAGTAACAGAGAGTGATCTTACTCTAGCAGATGCTTCAGAGCATGCAGTTGTTTTAGGCTTTAATGTTAGACCTACAGGTGCAGTGAAGAAGAAATCAAAAGAGTTAGGTATAGAGATTCGTTCATACTCTATTATTTATGATCTTCTTGATGATGTAAAAGCGATTCTTGGTGGTATGATGAGTCCTGTTATCTCTGAAGAGGTTACAGGTCAAGCAGAAGTACGTGAAACATTTGTGGTAGCTAAAGTTGGTACAATTGCTGGTTGTAAAGTAAGTGATGGTTCAATTACAAGAAACTCTAAAGCAAGACTTATCCGTGATGGTGTGGTTGTATATGAGAGTTCTATCTCATCTCTTAAGCGTTTCAATGAAGATGCTAAGGAAGTTAAAAATGGTTATGAGTGTGGTATTATGCTTGAGAACTTTAATGACATTAAAGATGGTGATGTGATTGAAACATTTAAAGATGTTGAAGAGCAAGTGACACTTTAATATGACACACGAAGAGATAAAACGTCATAGGGTAGAGTCTGTACTTAAAGAACTTCTACCTGAAGCATTTTCAACACTAAGCGATGAGCGTATCAATAGTTTATCAGTGACTGATGTTAAGTGTTCTAAGGGTCGCTCAAATGCAAAAGTTTACTTAGACAAATCTTTTTTAAATGAAAAAGAACAAGGTGAAGCACTTAGACAACTACGTAAAGTCGGTGCGTATCTTCAAAACCATTGTAAACAGAGTGAAGGTTGGTTTAAAGCACCTATTTTTACTTTTGAATTTGATCAGCAACTTGAAGAAGTAAGTCGTATAGAAGACTTATTTAAGCAAATAGCAGGACGAAACAGTAAAAATGAGGATAAGCAAGATGAATCTTGATGTACAAATAGCAAAAATTATAGAAGCAAATGGTGCTGCATTATATGATATTGAGGTAGTAACAGAGTTTGATGAAACTATTTATCGTGTTTTAGTCACAAAAGCAGGTGGTGTTAGCCTTGACCTGTGTGCTACTATTTCTCATGAACTCTCACCTTTTTTAGACGTTCACCCTCCTATGAGTGAAAGATACCGTTTAGAAGTATCTTCACCAGGAATAGAGAGAAAATTAACAAAAACTGTACACTTTAAAAATGCAGTTGGAGAAAAGATAAAAGTAAAACTTGGACAAGGCGATAAACTCAAAGGTCTGCTCAAAAGTGCAGATAGTGATGGTATTGTTATTGAAACAAAAGCAGGTGAAGAG
>JAYEHY010000112.1:0-10294 GCA_034659695.1 Campylobacterota bacterium
ATGTTAGAAGAAGTGAGATGTATTTATCAGTATAGTATTATTTATTAATCTTAACGACACTTACAGTATAATATATTCATTAAACTACAAGGTTAAACAATGGCAGAAATAACTAAAGAAGAAGTATTAGCGTACCATAAAAATGGGAAGATAGGAATTGATGTGACTAAGGGGTGTAGTTCTCAGCATGAGCTTTCGCTTGCTTATACGCCTGGGGTGGCTATTCCTTGTCTTGAGATAGCCAAAGATGAAGATCTCTCTTTTGAATATACGAATCGTGGTAATCTTGTGGCGGTTATCTCTGATGGTACGGCTGTTTTGGGGCTTGGTAACATTGGACCTCTTGCTTCTAAGCCTGTCATGGAAGGGAAATCGGTTCTTTTTAAAAAGTTTGCTAATGTAGATGCATTTGATATAGAGTTAGATGTGCATAGTATAGAGGAGATTGTAACTACATGTAAAGCCATTGCTCCTACTTTTGGAGGCATTAACCTTGAAGATATTTCAGCCCCTAGATGTTTTGAGATAGAACGCATACTGCAAGAGGAGTTAAACATTCCTGTATTTCATGATGACCAACATGGAACTGCTATCATAACTACCGCAGGCTTAATGAATGTACTTGAGCTAACGGCTAAGAGGGTTGAAGAGATTAAAATAGTCATCAATGGTGCTGGTGCAGCGGGTATCTCTTGTGCAAAGATGTATAGAGACCTTGGGGTAAAGCATATTATAATGTGTGACTCTAAAGGGGTTATCTCTACAGACAGAGAGGACTTAAACAGCCATAAAGCAGCATTTGCTATAGAGACAGAAGCAAAAACTTTAAGTGATGCCATCGTCGGTGCAGATATGTTCTTAGGACTTTCAGTTGCAGGGGCATTAACTAAAGAGATGGTCTCTATGATGGCATGTGAACCTGTGATTTTTGCTTTAGCAAATCCAACACCAGAAATACTTCCTAGTGAGGTTAAAGAGATAAGAGATGATGTCATCATGGGTACAGGACGTTCGGACTTTCCTAACCAGATAAACAATGTATTGGGCTTTCCTTTTATCTTTAGAGGGGCGTTAGATGTACGTGCAAGAAAGATTACAGAGGGTATGAAAATGGCAGCAGCTAAGGCTCTTGCAGCGTTAGCAAAAGAGCCAGTACCTTACTATGTTAAAGCAGTATATCATAATGAAAATTTGGCGTATGGAAAAGAGCATATTATCCCTTTGCCATTTAACAAAGAGGCACTTATTTGGGTAGCATCGGCTGTAGCAAAAGCTGCATTTGAAGAGGGTGTCGCACGTATTGAGAGTTACGATGATGCAGAGTATAAAGAGAAACTAAGATCTATGATTTATGGGACTACTAAAGTGCAACAGTAGAGTAGATGAATTTAAAGACTTATGTAGAATTTTATGAATTGTTAGAAAGAAATAAAGTTTCAAGAGAAGAGAATCGTACCTTTGGTTTAGCAACTGAAGCTATAAGCTTTAGTCCTTTTAAACAGATAGTACAATGGGTTGAGCAGTATAAAAGTAGACTTGAACAGCCCTCCTTATCTGAGAAGTTTTCTAGTTACCTATATGGTATAACATTTACCTTGGTGATAGGTTCTTTTTTTCTGGGTCTTTTTTCTGGTGTAGGTTTACTTAGTTACAGTGGACATGAACCTGTAAATGTTATCTATTTTATAGCGATGGTGGTACTTTTACCTCTTACAACTATGACGTTTACACTCATAACAATGTTCAAAACCCATAGTACACAACCATTTTTAGTACATCTCTCACCTGCTTTTTGGATGGAAAAACTATTGCAGTTTTTACCAAGAAAATTAGAAGTATCTGTAGAAAATTTTAAAGTAAATCCTCTTTTGGCACAGTGGCTTATTATAAAACGTTCACAGCTTTTAGCTCTGGTTTTTTCATTGGGTTTACTGTTAGCACTTTTGGGTATGGTAGTGACCAAAGACATAGCTTTTGCATGGAGTACCACACTTCAAGTCTCACCTCAAGAGTTTCATAGCTTAGTCTATAGTCTTGCTTTTGCATGGAGAGAGCTTTTCCCATGGGCTGTACCATCGGTTGAACTCATAGAGCAGAGTCAGTACTTTAGGCTAGGAGAAAAGCTTAATGTGCAGATGGTGGACAATGCCTCTAAACTAGGGGAGTGGTGGAAGTTTTTAGCATTTGCTACACTTTTTTATGCTTTGTTGTTACGTTTTATGGTATGGCTTTTGTCTCTGTGGGGGTTTAGGTATGCACTATTGAAATCTTTTTTAAGCCTAGAGGGTAGTGCAAAACTACTTAGAGAGATGAATGAACCTATTATTACTACTACACCTAAACAGCTCAATTCCATACCTACAGAGTCTCATATTCAAACTTCACAGTCAGAAGATGTTTTGAGTTCAAGTTACAGTAAAACCTTAGGTTGGTCACTCACTTTAGAAGAGTTACACCTGCTTAATGACAGTATGGGTGTAGAGAGTACAGAGGTGTTTGAAGTGGGTGGAAACAACAGTTTAGAGCAAGATACACAAGTCGCTTCTCATGCAAAAGGTGAAGTACTTTTTTATGTGAAGTCATGGGAGCCTCCGACTATGGATTTTGTAGATTTTATAGAAGAGTTAACAGAGGTTACTAGCCGTGTGACTTTAGTGCCAGTGGGTACAGTAGAGGAGCAGTACCTTGCTAAACCTCATGAGATTGAGATGTGGGGGAAGAAACTTCAACTAATGGGAAATAGGAAAGTGTGGTTAAAGAGATGAATGAAATTCACCCCAAATTTGCTGTAGTTGGGCATCCTAATAAGGGTAAAAGTAGTATTGTCTCTACTTTGGCTTTTGATGACTCTGTTTATATTTCAAGTATCCCTGGTAGTACACAAAAAAAGCAGAGTTTTCCTCTAAAAGTTGATGGAAACATACTCTATGAACTCTTTGATACACCAGGTTTTCAAAGAGCAAGAAGAGTCCTGGCATGGCTTCAAAAGCATAATGTATCTGCAGATAAAAGGGCCGATGTTGTACGAAACTTCATAGAGATACATAGAGATGATGAACGCTTCAATGATGAAGTGGAACTGTTAGAACCTATTATGGCCGGAGCGGGTATCATCTATGTGGTAGACGCATCTAAACCTTACAGTGAAGAGTATGAAGCCCAGATGGAAGTACTACGCTGGACAGGACAGCCCTCAATGGCACTGATTAACCACATTAGTGAAAGTGATTACAGTCAAGAGTGGAAGAGGGCTTTAGGACACTATTTTAAGATGGTACGTACCTTTAACCCCATGAAAGCAACCTTTCGTCAGCACCTTCTTCTTTTAGAGAGTATTGCACAGATGAAAGAGGAGTGGGTAGCTCCTGTGGGAGAGTCTATTAAACTGTTTAAGCAGTATCATGAGCAGATGTTTGAGAGGAGTGCAAGGAACATTACACAACTACTCTACAAGTCACTCTCTTATAAAGAACAATTGAGTATAGCTCAAGAGGATGCAATTCAAGAGGAGAGAGAAAGCATAGCATTAAACTACCAAATGCACCTTCGTTCCCTAGAAGAGACATCTCAAAAAGAGATAAAGAAAATATGGAACCATCAGCACCTACAAACAGATCAGGCACTACTACGGTTTAAGGGTACAGATCTCTTCTCTAAAGAGAGTGCTTCTATTTTTGGATTAACACGTAAAGAGTTACTTGTAACTGCTGCAACAGGTGGTGCTATGACAGGTGCAGGCATAGATATTATTTTGGGTGGAAGTACACTACTTTTAGGTTCAGCCATAGGTGCATTGGTCGGTGGAACAGGAGCATTTTTTGGTTTTAATGAACTCTCAGAAGTTAAAGTCTTAGGTCAAAATCTCGGTAAGCATTACTTAGAGATGGGGCCCATGGAAAACAAGAATTTTCCTTACATCTTACTCGGTCGTGCCATCTACCATGCCACTACAGTAGCAAATCGTTCCCATGCTTTACGTGAAGTAGCAACATTTAGTATGGACAGTACTTTTAAAGAAAAATGGCTCAATGAAGCGTTAAGAAAATCTTTAGAGCAACAACACAATGCATTCCGTTCAGGCAAAGAGATAGAACCCAAAGAGCTAGCCAAATATGAAGTGTTAATCCGTGAGGTATTAAATCATCTTGTAGTAAAATAATTAGGAGCCTTATTTTAGATTTTCATAAAGTTCTAATACTTCAAAATATCTATCACTCTTTTCTTCGTATATTACTTCTAGCTTTGTCAACTCATCACTAATAGCACTTAAGCCCTTCTCCTGGTAACATTCAGGGTCTTGTAGACAAGCATTGAGCTTTGTTATCTCATTTTCAATAAGCTCTATCTCTTCTGGTAATTGGTCAAAATCTTGTTGCTCTTTGTAGCTTAGTTTAGTCTGTTTTTTCTCTTTTACTTTTGCTACTATGTCACTGTCACTGCTTGTCGTTTTAACCTCTTTTTCTAAACTATTCAGTTCTTTAATCTCTTTTTCTATTTCAAGATATTCACTATAGGTTTGAAATGACTCTTCAACTACGCCATCACCTTTAAAGATAAAAAGTTTAGAAGCTATTTTATCGATAAAATAACGATCATGTGAAACAAAAAGTAAAGCACCAGGAAAGTTAATAAGTTTCTCTTCTAAAATATTAATCGTTTGTATATCTAAATCATTGGTAGGTTCATCGAGTATAAGACAATCAACCTTCTTAGCAAGAAGTAGGGCTAGGGCTACACGGTTTTTCTCTCCCCCACTTAGCATACCTATTTTCTTAGTTAAAAACTCTTTAGGGAAAAGAAATGATTTTAAATATCCATAAACATGAAAAATAGTACCTTGAACATCTATTTGGTCTCCACCATCAGGGCAAAAAGTCTCTATAAGAGTTTTACTCTCATCTAACATCTCTCTATGTTGGTCAAAGTATCCTAAAGCAAAATCTCCTTGTTTTATTGTCCCTGCGTCAGGTTTAATACGTCCTAGCATAAGTTTAAGAAGTGTAGATTTCCCCGCACCATTAATACCCACAATCGCAATTTTGTCTTTTTGTAAAATACGTTTATTGAAATTTTTAATAAGTTTTTTACCAGGTACACTATAGCTCATATTTTCTATATCAAAAAGCATTTTCTTACGTGAAACACCCTCTTCACGGTTAAAGTGTTTTTTTTCACGTTCAAGTTCCACCATCATTTTACGTATAAGTGTAGGGTTATGTTTTGCTTCATCTCGGAGTTCAAAAACACGGCGTTTACGCCCTTGGTTACGTTTTTCTCTAGCTTTTACCCCTTTACTTAGCCATGACTCTTCTTGTTTAAGTAGTCTAAGTAAGTTATCATGGCTTTTTTTCATCGCATGCATGCGAGCCTCTTTTTGCTCTAAGTAGTCCATGTACCCACCTGTATAGCTTACAAGTTCTTGATTATCTACTTCGACAACTCTAGTAGCAATAGTGTCTATAAAGTGTCTATCGTGCGAAATAAAGAGGAGGGTAAAGTTTTCTTTTAGCAAAATTTCTTCTAAAAACTCAACCATATAAACATCAAGGTGGTTGGTAGGTTCATCGAGTAAAAGTACATCAGGTTTTTTAAGTATAAGAGAGGCTAAAGCAACACGGCGTTGTTCTCCACCTGAGAGTGACACTACAGGGCGATGTTCATAAGATTTGAGTTTAAACTCTTGTAATACTCGTTCTATTTTGTCATCAAGGTTCCATGCATTATGGTGGTCTAAAAATGAGCTAACCTTGTCAAGGTTTTTAAGTAACTCCTCATTCTCAAAATCATCTACTACCTTTAAGCTAAGAAGTTCATACTCATCTTTAGCTTCCTTTAACTCTGTGAGTTCATTGAGTATGGCTTCTCTTACAGAAAGATGAGGTTCAAAATGGGGTTGTTGTGAAAGCATTTCAACATGCAGAGAGTTATTTACAACTCTCTTTCCCTCAGTAGGCTCCTCATCACCTATGATAATTTTCATAAGTGTAGATTTACCACAACCATTTTGTCCAACAATCGTTACACGTTCTCCTTCATTGAGATGAAAGTCAACATTATTTAGTAATAGTTTTATATCATATTGTTTTTTGATGTTGAAGAGGTCAATAAGTGCCACAACTGTTCCTTGAAATATATTGTCGTAATTATAGCAAATTGGGTATATTTTAAGGCTTGATAAGGTATATTCCAAATAAAAAAGAAGACTTTATGTTAGAAATTATACTTGCCCTTTACTCACTCTATACTTTTATGAGACTCTATATATCTTTTATGCAAATAGGATACATCAATGATGAAAAAAGAGAAGCACCAGTTTTAATGCCAGCGGGTAAATACATAGTAGCTGCTAATTATGCAGTAGCTAAAGAGAAACTCTCTTTAATTGAAACTTTTGTAGATTATTTGATGTTTGTATGGTGGATAGTAGCAGGATTTGCACTGCTCTCATCACTTTTACAAGTAGAAAGTACTATCATGCAAGCAGTACTGTTCCTTTTTGGTTTTATCGCTGTAAATTATGTAGTAGGACTTCCTTTTCAACTTTATCATACATTTAAAATTGATGAAGAGTTTGGATTTAACAAAATGACAATAAAAATGTTTATTGTTGATTCACTCAAATCAGCACTTCTATTTGTACTTTTAGGCGGTGCAATATTTGCACTTTTAGCATGGATAATTAGTATGTATGAGATGTGGTGGTTATGGGGCTTTGCTCTTATGTTCTCCATAGCAGTTTTAGCAAATGTACTGATGCCATTTTTTATGGGACTTTTCAATAAATTTTCACCATTGGATGAAGGTGAACTTAGAGATGCTATTACGAAACTTATGGAGCAAGCGGGGCTAAAGAGTGATGGTATCTTTGTTATGGATGCAAGTAAACGTGACAGTCGTCTAAATGCATTTTTTGGTGGTCTTGGAAAAAGTAAAAGAGTCGTACTCTACGATACACTGATAGAAAAACTTAACAAGAAAGAGCTTCTTGCTGTACTTGGACATGAGTTAGGACACTTCTCACATGGTGATATATGGAAAAATATTGGAATGATGGGGCTTTTACTCTTTATCTCTTTTTACCTCTTTGGTCATCTACCTGATGAGCTATTTACACAAATGGGTGTTATCCCAGAAGCAGGAGTACAGATAGCTGTACTAATGCTTCTTTTACCACTAATTAGTTTTGTATTTACTCCATTTATGTCTTATGTAAGCCGTCATAATGAGTATGCCGCAGATGAATTTGGTTCACGTATGGGTGGAAAAGAGAATCTAGTTTCAGCCTTGTTAAAACTCATAACAGAAAACAAAGCTTTTCCAAAGTCACACCCACTAGTCATCTTCTTTTACCACACACACCCACCAGTTCTTGAGAGATTAAAAGAGCTAGGCTATGATGCAAGTAATGTAGTTGTTGAAGAAGAAAAAGAGTTGGTAAAAGAGGGTATATTTGCTCATTTTGATGAAAAATAATTTAAGTCAAATTTCATATCAAAAAAGACAAAGTATTAGCATCTATTGCTTTTGTTAAAAACTTAAAAAACATATACAACAGTTAAAAGTATTAAGTATTTTTAATCAGAATTTACCTGATTTGTAAGAAAAGGATGTGAGAAATATATTGAAAAGTAAAATAATTTTATAAAAAATAGGATTAAAAGATGACTATAAAAAATTCTCTTAGATGGGGAAGCTCTGAACTTAGTAATATTTGTGAACGCCCTCAGTTTGAGGCAGAATTACTTTTGGCTTACCATTTAAAGCAAGATAGAATGTACCTTATTACTCATGAAGCAGATGAACTTGAAGATACTAAAGGGTATGAAGAGCTTATACAAAGAAGAGCTAAAAATGAACCTTATGAGTACATCGTAGGGGAAGCTAGTTTTTATGATATTCATTTAGAAGTAGAAAATGGGGTGCTTATTCCTCGTCCTGAAACTGAGATACTCATAGAGTTAGTAGCAGAAATAATAGAAGAAGAAAATATCACTCATATCGCTGAGATAGGTGTAGGGTCTGGGGCTATTTCAGTAGTACTAGCTAGAAAGTTTCCAAAGTTACATATCATCGCCACAGATATTTGCGATACTCCACTAAAAGTAGCAGCGAAAAACATTAATACCTTTGATCTAAATAATCAGATAGAACTTTGTAAATCTAACCTTATAGATAAAGTAGCTGAAACTTTAGAATTAGTAGTTTCAAATCCACCCTACATAGCAGAGGACTTTTTACTTGAGTCCAATGTAGTAGATTATGAGCCTAAAGAAGCTTTATTTGGTGGAAACATAGGCGATGAACTTCTTAAGCAGATTATCTTAGATGTAAAAGACAGGGGCATCAAGTATTTAGCTTGTGAAATGGGATATGATCAAAAAGAGCCATTGGAGAAATTTGTTAATGAAATTTCGGTAAAATCTATAAAATTTTATAAAGATTTAGCAGGATTTGACAGAGGTTTTGTCATCGTATTTAAATAAAAGGAAATAATAAATGAATAGATATTTTAAAATAGCAACCATAGCCTATCTTGTTTTATTGGGAGCAACATTGGGTGCAGGATTATTTGCAGGTATTGTAGTAGCACCTGTAACATTTCATACTGAAGCATGGCTAGGGTCAGAAGTTTTAACGCATTATCAAGAAGGGCTTATAATGACAGAGAACTTTGTGAGACTTTCATACCTTGTAAATGTAGTACTTTTTTCAGTACTACTCTATGAAGGCTATAAGTACAAAAAGTTTGAAAGAGACACAGCAACGCAAATAGCTACTTTTTTTGTGATAGCTACCGGTTTACTTTTCTCACAGTACTATATGCCAGATATTCTTAGCATGCAAATGGCAGGTGAAACTATGACACAAAGTGATGTATTTATCAATACGCATAAAGGGAGTGAAATAAATTTTAAAATTTTCTCCTTAGCACTACTTGTGCTTATGGTACGAAATATGCAGAAGGCATGTAAATAGATGACTACAGAGGCTTTAGTTCATCCATTTAAACCTATAGTTTTTAAAGATACTGAGGTTCTAATTTTAGGCTCTTTTCCTAGTATTAAGTCTTTTGAAAAGAACTTTTACTATGCACACCCAAGTAATCAGTTTTGGAAAATCCTTGAAGCAGTTACACACTACCCTACCAATAACAGAGATCAAAAGATTTGGTTATTGAAAGAGTGCAAGTTGGGACTGTGGGATATGTTAAGGTCTTGTCAACGAGAAAATTCACTAGATAGTAGTTTAGAAGATGAAGTAGTCAATGATATAGAAGCTCTTTTAGAGAAGTACCCTAACATTAGAAAGGTAGTGTTTACAGGTAAAAAGTCTGAAGCCCTTTTCAAGATGCACTTTTCACACTTAACGATAGAAACAGTTTACTTACCCTCTCCCTCGGCTGCGTATGCAAAAATGAGATTTGAAGAGAAGGTAAAGCATTACAAAGAGGGGTTAAGCGTATAATGGCAGTTTGGGCAATAGGTGACATTCAAGGATGTTATAAATCACTTATGGAATTACTCACTAAAATAGAGTTTGATCCTAAAAAAGACAAACTTTGGGTAGCAGGTGACTTAGTCAACAGAGGTGAGGGTTCACTTGAAACACTAGAGTACCTCTATAGCATAAAACAGAGTGTAGAGATAGTCCTTGGTAATCATGACATTGCACTTATTGCAGCGTATTATGGTATTAAGAAATCCAATGCCAGTATTGATCCTATTTTACACGCTTCCAATGCTAAAGAGATTATTGATTGGTTAAGAAATCAGAAGTTTTTGCATGTAGATTATCAATTAGGTTACTGCATGGCACATGCAGGTATCTCTCCTGAGTTTGATTTAGGTATGGCAATTCGCTATGCAAAAAGGGTAGAAGAGAAGTTACAAAGTGATCAATCCAGTATATGGCTTCAAAAGATGTTTAAAAGTGGCATAGACCGTTTTAACAGAGACTCTAGCAAAATAGACATAGATCGCTACATAGTCAGTGCATTTACACGTATGCGTTTTTGTTACAAAGACCACAGACTAGACTTTAATCAAAAAGGAATGCCTACTGTGGCTCTTCGTGTCAAAGGTTTAAAGCCATGGTTTGAGAGTGAAAACCGAAAAGAGATTTACCTCAAAATCATCTTTGGGCATTGGTCAACACTAGGTTTAGTTCAAAATAAACATGTACTATCGTTAGATACAGGATGCTTATGGGGAGGAGAACTCACTGCAGCTAGACTAGATACAGATGATGAACAAATAGTCTCTGTAAAGTGTGAAAAGCGTTCATAGATTATTTA
>JAYEHY010000113.1:0-34566 GCA_034659695.1 Campylobacterota bacterium
TAACTATTTATTAACAGAACACTTTGTCCTGCTATTACGATATTTCAGTATTAAGAGTATATCAATATGTCTTTATATCTATGAAAAGAGATTGAATTTGTATATTTTTACCATATCTTGTAGTGTTATAATGATTTCTAATGTCCTTTTAGCCTGAGAATAGCCATTATATGGACAAAGTGTTCCGTTATTTGTTGATTTCCGGCAATAACGGACAAAATGTCCTGTTGAAAAATATTATAAGGTTGTGTATTTAAGGGGACCTCTAATATGTACAGTGTCAAAGTTTTTCATTTTTTAATCTCAAACTGGCATAATATCTTTCATGAGCCAGGTATAAAACCTACAAAAGTTAAACTTTTTATAAAAAACATTATCGGAACATATCGTGAACTTCTTGGTGAAATTCCAAGCAGATTACCTATTTCATCAAGTTACAGCACTCCCCTATCTCTTTATTGGCAAACTCTATGACAATACACACTTCATTGACTTCAACAATATTGTTTAATGCTTTTTGTTTATCTTTCTTAGAAATAATGCAATAAAGTATAGTCCATCGCATCTTAAGCAGATATTAAGGGGAACTCTAATGGCATTAAGTTAAAAAATTATTCTACACTTGGAAGTGGAGAGTTTCACCCCAAGGGTATTTCCTGCGGGCACTCCCACCAAAAATGTCCCATTTCATGGGACTGCGGGACTAAAGTCTCCGCTTCCGAGTGCAAACTAATAACTTCTTAACTTAATGTGTTGGAGGTGCCCTTAAGTCATATTGCCTATTTTTTGTCCACTCACCTACGGTACAGGAGTAAAAAATTGAATATAATAGAATATGAGTTTAATTAATAAAATAAAAACCTTTTTAGGTACAGATATAAAAGAAGAAAAATACGCTCTGGTTGACGACCCTATCTTTGGAAAAGTTTCCAAAACCAAAGCACCTGACAAATGGGTGCGTTCTACTTGTGGTTACTGTGGTGTGGGTTGCGGTATGTACATAGGAGTGAAAGATGGAGAGCCTATCTACTCTAAAGGTGACCCTCTACATCCTGTTAACATGGGAACACTATGCCCCAAAGGTCTGAGTGAACACCAGATGGTGCGTGCAGATAACCGTGTTGCATCACCACTCATTAGAAAATCAGGTAAACTAGGCCCTGCATCTTGGGATGAAGCATTTACTAAAACAAGTGATGAATTTAAACGCATTCAAGAGGCACATGGAAAAGGTGCAGTTGCAGTCATCTCTACAGGTCAGCTTCTGACTGAAGAGTTTTATGCACTAGGTAAATTTACTCAACTTGGACTTGAGACAAACAACTATGATGGAAATACGACTCTCTGTATGGCATCTGCCGTTATGGGGTACAAACAGACTTTTGGTTCTGACGGGCCTACAGGATGTTATGAAGATTTTTCAAAAGCAGATGTGATTTTACTCATCGGTGCCAATATCGCAGATAACCACCCTATTTTGAAACTACATATTGCTAAAAATAAAAAAGAGACAGGGAAAAAACCAACCCTCATCGTGGTTGACCCTCGTAAGTCTAAGACTTCTCAAATGGCAGACATCTTTGTACCACTTGCACCACGGTCTGACCTGGCTCTACTTAATGGTCTTTGCTATATCATCATGGAACAGGGCTGGGAAGATGAGAAGTTCATCAATACACGAACTAACGGCTACAAAGCATTTAAAAAGCATATCATAGCTAACTATCCACCACAAGAGGTAGCGAACATCACAGGTATCGAGGTGAAAGAGCTTTATAATCTAGCCAAAATATATGCAACAGCCGAAAAAGCTATGTCTGCTTGGACAATGGGAGTCAACCAAAGTTCTATTGGGACAGACACCGTCTCTGCTATTTGTAACCTTGCACTCATTACTGGTAACCTAGGTAAAGAAGGGTCTGCTCCTATGTCCATCACAGGGCAATGTAATGCCATGGGTACCAGAGAGTTTGGATTTACCTCTTCCATCCCTGGGTACAGAAACTTTGCAAGTCAAAGTGACAGGGAAACTTTTGCAAATATCATAGATGTACCACAAGAGCTTATCCCTACTGCAAGAGGTTATGCTTACCCACAGATAATAGACGCAATTAACCGTGGAGAGATAAAAGCTTTGTGGGTTGTAGCAACCAATCCTCTGGTATCTTTCCCTGATCAAAATGCACTGAGAGAAGCACTTAAAAAGCTCGATATCCTTGTTGTACAGGATGCCTTTATGTCAGACACCGCTGAGATAGCAGATGTTGTTTTCTCTGCAGCAGTCTGGTCTGAAAAAGAGGGATGCTACACCAACTCAGAACGTCGCTGTAACTATGCTAAAAAAGCAGTAGAACCTTTAGGCGAGAGTAAAGGTGACCTTGACATTGTCTTAGAGTTCTCTAAATATTTTGAAGGAAAACATGAACTGCTTTTCAAAGACTTGAAGACACCAAGAGATATTTTTGAAGAGATAAAACGTGTCAGTAAAGGACAACTTTGTGACTACAGTGGTATGGACTACGAACTGATAGAAGAACTAGGAGGCATTCAATGGCCTTGTAATGAGAAAGCTCCTAAAGGTACTAAACGTCTCTACTCTGAAGAGATGCCTTGCTCTACCTCAGATGGTAAAGCCAACCTGCTTCCTGTAGACTGGATACCACTGAGTGAAATGACTTGTGAAGGTCTGCCTCTTGTGTTAAATACCGGTAGAACAGTTGAACAGTTCCATACCAGAACAAAAACAGGAACAATCGGAATACTTGATAATCTCGCACCAGAAGCGTGGGTAGATCTCAATACAGCCGATGCAGAAAAACTCAAAGTTAAAAGTGGTGACCGTATCGCTATTTCAGGTAACCGCGGTCGAGTTGAAGATGTGATTGTTAAAGTGTCTGAAACAGTCAGAGAAGGAAACATATTTGTACCTTTTCACTTCAATGAACAACTCATAAACAACATCACAATCCCAGAGTTTGACCCAAAGTCATTTGAACCAAACTTCAAGCAGTGTGCTGTACAGCTACACTCACAAAAAGTACCAGAAGGCATCAAATACCCAGAAGTAGAAGTCTCGGGGTATCTTGAAGGGGTTAAGGTTTATGAAGAAGAGGTTTTGGTTGGGAAGAAAGAGAAGGTTACTAAGTAACCTTCTCTTCTATTCTTTCATATTTTTAACAAATTCATTTGTACTTGTCAGTTCAATACCATCACTTACAAATCCTTTATCATTAGAGAGTATCAAGTCAGCACCTACTTTTTTAGCCATGACATACTGTATGGTATCTTCAAGGTCTTTGAACTTCTTATTTTGCTTCATAAGTCTACAACTTTTGGTGACTTCACTATTACCAAATTCAACAACTTTACACCACTCATTTATCTCAATTACTTGATCTAAAGCTTTATGTCTATCTTTTTTGGAATAAATATAGTAAATAGTTGTAATTATATCGCAAGAGGTAAAAAGTTCAATCTTCTCTTGAGATAATAGATACGATACAGCTTCTCTGCTACTTTTACAATAAGGTCTTGATTCATCATAAATATCAGCTAAGATATTGGCATCAAGAAAAATATTTCTATACATCCATTTCTGCCTTGATAGATTGAACAGATTTGCCAACAAATAAGCCCTTACTTATTGTATTTCCAATCTCTACAGAACGATTAAAAGCTTCCAAACGCTTTTTAACTTTTACACTTCTATATCTCTCTTCCACCATCTCCTGTACCAAAGAAGTCATCGACTGCTTACTCTCTTTAGCCAACTCTTCAAGGTGCATTGCTACTTCTTCATCAAAAACAAAGTTTTTTCTAACTGTTGCACTCATCTGCTATCCTTTATACATAAATATTTTTATGTATAAAGGATAGCATAATTTTCAACAATATGCAAAAATTTAATTTATTTTAAAAAATAGAGGATATTTAGTAGTTAATATTTTTAGATAAATCCCACATATTCTCTGGGAGGAAAGTTAAATATGAAGGTTAAGTAAAGAGGAAAAAGAAGCTTATTTGCCAGTACTTCCAAATCCACCTTCACGTTTTGCTTCTTTTGTGTAAGATGATGGTAGTAAATTTCCTTCATGTCTTTTTAGAAGAAGTTGTCCTATTTTATCTGCTTTTGAAATATTGAAGTTTTCATTGCTAGAGGGGTTATGGATAATCATTTTAATTTCATCTCTGTAGTCCATATCTATAATACCAGGGAGTATAATAAGCCCTTTCATACGCATAGATGAACGTGGATGAAGTTCTAAAAAGTGTGTTAACATAAATGCTTCTATTTCTGTGACATCCATACTTATAAACCATTTTTCATCTATAGCTATGCCAAGTCCAATAGCTTTTGTCTCTCCTGGAGAGACAACACTCTCTTCATCTGCATACACATCAAAACCTGCACTGTGTGAGGTAGCTCTTAGAGGTTGTTTTGCTGTTGGGCTAAGTGTGATAAACAATTTCTATTCCTAGTTCGTTGATTTCGTTAAATCTTGTTCTAAAACTTTATTACCATAAATACTTACTTTTGTGGCTATACGGATATTTTTATCATCATCATATCCACATTCTGAACCACATTTTACTGTACCTATGAGGTAGTAACTTCCAGATGGCACACCATAAAATGCAAACTCTCCACTACTGTTTGATGCTGTGAATCGTAAATAATTAAAGAGTCTTGAATCAGCTTTTTCCATTTTATTTCCACTTAGATAACTCTCATTATACCATTGCTTAGAGTAACTTGTTACAGGATTAAGATAGAGTCTACTTCCTGAACCTAAAACTTTATCTCCATGCAAGTCATTTACATAAATTCTACCTTTTACAGTAGCTTTCCCTGATGTAGCTAAATATTTATACTCTTTAATAGGAAATGGTACACGTTTTTTCTTTGCATACTCTCCATTTTCAGTAATCATTGTTTCTGTTTCAGTCAAATTATTATCAAGGTCAGATGTATCAACATCATTTACATTAGTCTTTTCAGCCCATGTATTAGAATTTGAATCTTTTGGTTCAACAAGAAGTTCACGCTCAACACATCCTGTAAAAAGTAGTGCAAAAATAGAAATAGTTGAAATTAGTAATTTTTTAATCATATATAAGACCTTTTATTTAATAAGGTAAATTATACTATATTAACTTTAGGAGAGCTATAGAAAAGAGAAATAATTTAGTTAAGATGTTTGTTTAGGCAATTATTTACCTAAACAAAACTCACCAAACATTTTATCTAATATCTCTTCACTCTCATACGGTTTAGAGATAGAAGAGATAGCCTTTACAGCCTCTTGAAGATGATAAGAGAAAAATTCAAGCTCACCATCTAGCAATGGTGTTTTTGCTTCTAAAATATCCATCTTAGCCTTTTTTACAGCCTCAATTTGACGTGTAGAGATAAGCATCAGATCATCCCCCTCACCAATGGAATTAAAAAGTGATTCTAGCTTTTGAGTAAGCATTATAAAACTCTTTTTTGCACTAACTTTTAAGGGGTTAAAGCTGGAAATTTTAGATAATTCAAAACAACTCTTCAAATCAACTTTATTAAGAGCTACTATAATATGTTTATCTTCTAATTGTCCAACAAGAGAAAGTATTTTTTCATCTTCACTATCAAAGACCCTAGAAGCATCAAAAAGTGCGATGACTACATCAGCATCTTCTATAGAATTAAGTGTTCTCTCTATACCTATTTTTTCAATCGTATCATTAGACTCTCTTATACCAGCTGTATCAACCAACCTAATAATATGTGAACCTATACGTACTTGCTCTTCTATAGTATCTCTCGTTGTTCCTGCTATATCACTTACTATTGCTCTATCATAAGAGAGCAAAGCATTTAATAAAGAACTTTTACCCACATTAGGCTTACCAATAATAGCGACTTTAAAGCCTTCTATAAGCCCTCTTCTACGGTAACTAGCATCAAGAATATGTTCTATTTTAGAAGTTAGACTATCAAGTTGTGTAACGATGTTTTCCATGATGTCATCAGGTATATCTTCTTCTGCATAATCTATCATCACCTCAGAATACGCCAAAGATTTTAGTAAAGCATCTCTACTCTCATCTACAAAAACTTTCAATTCTCCTTTCATCTGTTTGGCTAATATTTTAGCAGCATCAACAGATTTGGCTTCTATAAGCTTAGAGATGGCTTCTGCTTCTGTTAAGTCTATTTTACCATTGAGAAAAGCTCTTTTTGAAAACTCACCTGGCTCTGCCAAGCGTACTCCATAATCTAAAACAGTATCTAGTATCTCCTGTGCAACTATCATACCACCATGACATTGAAACTCAATAACCTCTTCACCTGTAAAACTATTAGGAGAAGAAAAATATATCATAATGGCTTGGTCTATGAGTGATTTATCTTTTCGATAAAGTGAAGTAAGATGAGCATAACGAGGGGTGATACTCTCTAACTGAGAAATTTTATGTGCAATCTCAAGTGCGGCATCTCCACTAACTCTAATAATAGAGATAGAAGCAATACCATGTGCTGTAGCAATAGCAGCGATAGAATTATGCATTTAACTATTTAGCTTTATTGTTGAATTCATTGATAACAACAAATTTTTTACCATCTCTACTTGTTTTTACTGCAACATATTTATTTGGAAAGTTTTCTCGAAGTTGTTCTAGTGCAATTTGAACTAGAATTCCATCAAGTGGACGTGTCTTTCCTCTTCCATTCTTTTCTACATTGTCAATAACAGGTTTAATATAGTTACGTATCATCTCTTGTTGAGAAGTTAAGAATTCTGCAATTTCTAGTTTAATAAAAAGTTCATATTTTGTATGTAACCAGTTGAAAAGCATATAAGAGAGTGCATTATAACGATAACCTTCTTTACCAATAAGTAATGCAGCATCTTCACCGTCTATAAAGATAAGTGCGGTATTATCTCTTACATCAACTTCAACAATATCTATATCAAAACAAGAGTGAGAAAGAAGCTCTTTTAGCTGATTTTCAATCATCATAGCAAGTTCATCATAAATAACAACTTCTTCTTCTAGTTCTTCAATTATCTCTTTATCTTCTTCTATTCGTGTATCAAAAAAATTGTCTAAAACACTGTTTTTCTCTTTATGTAGTACTATTTCTTCTTTTTTTACTTCTAATTCAATTTCAATTTTTTCATTAATTACACTCTCTTCTTTTACACTCTTAACTACTTCAATTGCTAGGCTTTCTTCTTTTGTTACACTACTTTTAGGCTTTGGAGAAGGTATATTTTCTTTTTTCACTTCTTTACATGTTGCAACTATAATAGCCTTTTTTTTCATAAAACCTAAAATCCCATTAGAAGGATACTGTATCACTTCGTATTCTAAATTACTAATTGAACAAGCCAATTTTGTTGCAGCTTTTACATATGCTTCTTCAAGCGTAGATGCTTCAACTCTTTTCATGACTAATCCTTTACTTTATTCTTAGTAACAATTGCTGCTGCTTTGTGTTTTTCATATGCACTATTAATAATATACTGTTGACCAATAGTAAAGATATTGTTCACTACCCAGTAAAGTATAAGTCCTGAAGGGAAAGGCATAATAATAAACATTAAAGCCATAATAACAGGGAACCACTGAAAGATTTTTTCTTGTAATGGGTCAGTAAAGTTATTTGGCGTAATTTTTTGTTGAAACCACATAGATGCACCCATAAGAATAGGTAAAATGTAGTATGGATCAGCAATAGCCAGGTTATCAATCCATATAGGTATCCATGTTGCACCTTGCAACTCATCAGCATTTAACAGTACACGGTAAAGTGCAAAAAATACAGGGATTTGAAGTAACATTGGAAGACAACCACCCATTGGATTTGCACCATTCTTTTTATACATTTCCATCATTTGAGCATTCATCTTTGCAGGGTCACCCTTGTACTTCTCTTTAATATCCTTCATCTTAGGTGCTAAGTCTTTAAGCTTTTGCATAGACATCATACCTTTATATGAAAGAGGGAAAAGTACTAGTTTAATAAGTAGCGTAAATAAGATAATAGTCCAACCCCAGTTACCTACAATATTCTGTATCCATAAAAGAACTTTAAAGAAAGGCGTAGAGAGGAAAGTAAACCAACCAAATTCAATAGCATCTGTAAGTTCTGGGTTTATAGACTTTAATATTTCATGATCTTTTGGTCCAATGTAACCACCCAAACTTAATGCTTGACTTCCCTCTAAAAAGATCAGAGGATCACCATCAGCCTCTTTTAAAATAGTAACATTTATGCCTTTATCAAAATTGTAAAGTATAGAAGCTACATATCTATCAAAAGCAGAAGCAAATCTTGCATTCTTAACACTCTCTTCACCCTCAGCATCTCCATCTTCAATCGTCAAGATAATATCATCAGCACCCTTTACTAAAGCACCTCTTACAAGCATATACATAGAGTCATCAGCCATTGGTCTGTACCCAGGTGTTACAAAATACCCTGTAGGTTTAGATGTAGTAATATCTACTTTGTATGCCCCATTAGGCTCTATAGTGATTTCTTTAGTAACTATCAAATCTGAAAGATTTTGCGTTAAAACAATAGTTTTTGATGATGAAGAGACATCAACTGCAGTTTCACCAGTATAGATATACGGATTTTTAAATGCTTCATCATTAATTTTAATATCTGAAAATCTTAATTCTAAAGGTTTTACTTTATTAAGTCCTAAAATTTGAAGGTTTTTTCCCTCTTCATTTTTGTATTTTTCTTCTAAAAGCTCAAAACTAGAAATACGACCTAGTTCATCTATAGTCATATTAAAAACATTTGAACTTACTGTTACTAAAGTACTTGCACTAGATACAGTAGTAACTGGTGCATTTGTTGTTGTTCTTACTGTTTGAACACTGGCAGGTGTTGCTTTAGTATTTACAGGTGTTTGAACTGTTGTCTCTTGTGTTATTGTTTGTGTGTTTGCTGTTTGCTGTTGAGGAAAAAAATAACCAAAACCTACAAATACAAAGAAAGAAAGCACGAGTGCGATAATAAGTCGTCTATTTAAATCTTGTTGTTCCAAAGTTATACCTTTTTTATCTCTATCAATTAAAATAATATTTTGCTGACAGTATAGTCTTAAATGTGTTAAAAAGTGCTAATAGAAGTGTTAATTTATAGAAGTTTTAACTAATGCAGTACACTTTTTTAGTGCATGAAGATATGATTTTCTTATCTCTTTAAAATCTTTGGTCAACAAAGCTGGTTTTGCAACCAAAACATATGATCCCTCAGTTAAAAGTGAAATGTTTTCAATGAAGTGTGCTCGAAGAACTCTTTTAGCTCTATTTCTATAAACGGCATTGCCAATTTTTTTACTAGCTACAAAACCTACATTATATCCTTGGTGCTTTTTATAAAAAAGCACAAAGTAAGGATTATGGCAAGTTTTAGTAGAGCTTTTATAAACGCTATTAAACTCTTTTGTTGTTTTTATTCTAGTAAAATGTTTAATGTAACTAATAGTAATAACTCAGACTATTATACTGCTAATCTCTTTCTACCTTTAGCTCTTCTTGCAGAAATTACTTTTCTACCATTTTTAGTTTTCATTCTTGTTCTAAATCCGTGTGTTCTTTTTCTAGGTGTGTTATGGGGTTGAAATGTTCTTTTCATTTTAATAATCCTTAATCTATTTTAGCTACATAATTAATGAAGCTATTATTTGAACGCAATTTTACACTAAAATGACTTAAAGCATACTAATTTAATGTTTTAAAAATAATATTACCCTCTTTTTCATCCCTAACTGCTTCTTTATACACTTCAAGTAATCTAAAAATTATATATTTAATATCATATGTTGATACTCTTATCTCAAGCTCAGTACAGTATATATTATCTGCATTATCTGTGATTAAATGGTGTACAACTCTATCGGCAAAATAGTATCCTCCATCAATTTTTGTATCTTGACAAATCACTACATAGATTGCTTTCTCCTTATCAATTTCAAATACCATATCTGTATTGTGTTTTTCATTCAGCAATAACTGATTTATATCTGCATTATCTGCAGATATAAGCATAAAGACAAACGATCTCTCTTCTCCACGTTCCATTAAATAATACATTATCTCAATTGTACTTGAAAGCTTTTCTAACATTGTAGCTGCTAAAGATATATCATCAGCATCAAATCTTATATTATTTCTTCTATTGTTACTATTTACTTGATTTTCTCTTACTTGCATAGAATAACTCCTATATAACTTTTTTATATTGTATCAAAGTTTTGCTATCTATTGCTATAATATAGTATGAATAAAAAAACTTTAAAAAATTTACCCTCTCCTTGCTGGTTACTTGAAGAAAAACTTTTAATTGAGAACCTTAAACTGCTTCAATATGTTAAAGAATCAACAGGTGCAAAAATTCTTCTTGCACTTAAAGGCTATGCTTTATGGAAAAGCTTTCCACTAATACAACAATATCTTGATGGATGTTGTGCTAGTGGACTACATGAAGCTATGTTAGCAGATGATACATTTGGTAAAGAGGTACACACTTACTCCCCTGCATTTAAGCAAGATGAAATAGAAATGATAGCAAAGATATCTCACCATATTGTCTTTAACTCACCTTCACAGTTTAAACAATTTGCCTTAGAAGCAAAAGAAATTAATCCTGAACTCTCTTTTGGATTAAGGGTAAACCCTGAGTACTCAGAGTCTCCAAAAGAGATTTACAATCCTTGTGGACTACACTCAAGGTTAGGTACTACTTTAATGAATTTTGATACTTCTATTTTAGAAAATTGTGATGGATTGCATTTTCATGCACTATGTGAACAAGATAGCAGTGCACTAGAAAATGTACTTAAAAACTTTGAAATAAAATTTGGTAAATATATTCCTCAAATGCAATGGATAAACTTTGGTGGAGGACATCATATTACAAAAAATGGGTATGATATTGAGAAGCTTATCAGACTCATTAATAATTTCAAAAAAAAATACAATGTAGAAGTCTATCTTGAACCAGGAGAAGCAGTAGCATGGGAAACGGGTAGCCTTATTACTACTGTACTTGATATTGTTCATAATGGCATAGATATTGCAATTTTAGACTCTTCAGCCGAAGCTCATATGCCTGATACTATTATTATGCCATATAGGGCAGATATATCTAAATCAGGTAAAGCTGGAGAAAAAGCATACACCTATCGTTTAGCAGGAAACACTTGTTTAGCAGGAGATATTATGGGAGACTATAGTTTTGATGCACCTCTACGCATAGGTGATAAAGTTATTTTTGAAGATCAAATGCACTACACCATGGTAAAAGCCACTACATTTAATGGTATCAAACTTCCAAGTATTGCCCTAAAAAAAGAAGATGGTAATATAGAAATAATACGATCATTTGGATATAAAAATTTTAAGCAGAGGCTCTCCTAAAAAGAGCCTCTTGAAGTTTATCTACTAAAAGTGATATCATCACTACTAAAATCTTTTTTATAGACGATGTCATAAGATTCTGACTCTTCATCTGCACTAATAACACTTTCCCATTCTGGACTATGGTGGTATTTTACTTTTACCTGTGGGATTTCATCATTAATATAAATAAACATAATTTTATCTGTAATCTTTTTACCTACTTCTATACTGCCATCTGTACCAATAACTAAGTGATCTAATTGAACACCCATATTTGAGAGTACTGACTTAGCCATAGCACCACCCATCATTTTCATCATCTCATCACCACTATTTGTACCTGCACCTCCTTCAGAATCAAATAAAATAACCGATAAAATCTGTTCTCTTGATAAGCTGGGTTTAGAGGAGAAATTAATATTTGGTATTTCAGGTGTACCCGTAATCCTAATAGAAATAAGATGGTTTATTGACTTATAATTTACATTTATATCTAAAAGAGGTTTATTTGGATTCCCAGTAAAATAAATAAAACTTTTATCTATCACAAATTTTTTACCTTCAAATGTATAACTACCACCTTTAAGTATCTCTACAGAACCCAATACCATTAGGTCAGCAAGCTCTGCTTTATGTATACCTAATTCTACTTTTGCTTTTATATTAACTGCATCTTTATTATAGATAAGTGGCTTTTTTGTTTTCACATTTATAAGCATACTTAACCCCTGCATAAATGGACTCTCTTTCTCATCTTTTATATCTTGTACTATGATAATATCACTATCTGATGCAAAACTTTTTTGACTCATATCATATTTAATATTACCGCCTAAAAGTGTAGCTTCCCCTTTGACTGAGGTTTTACCTTCATTTAAAATGGTCTTTACCTCTAATTTAGTATCTAAATCTATTATTTCATGAGAAAAATGTAATTTGTTTGCTATAGCATTTATTTCACCTTTGGCTGTTTTTAAGTTATACTCACCAATAACTTTAAGTTCATCATTAAACCAAAGAGACGATATTGTTAAAGTTGTATCTTTTAATGAAACTTTAGATGGTTTAGTAGCAAAAAATTTCATTTTATCGTAAGTCACCTTGTAAGATTTCAATACAACTTCTGAACTATTTGCATTTAAAACAATCTCAACATCATTAACATTATGATCTGTTTTATGGTCTGTACTAATAATCAGTTTGGGAGAAGTAAGTTTAAGGTTCGCTTCTTTAAGTTGATTAATCTCCATAGATAAATTTAATGCTCCCTCCACAGGAGGTAAAGTATCTAAAGTATAAATAGATTGTATACTATTAAGTAAAGATTTCATAGAGTGTATATTAGTATTAATAGTTATTTTATCCTGAGATAAGCCCTGAATATTTGTCTCTAAACCACCTAATTGTATTTTTCCATCTATCTTTCCATCTTTAAGAAAATAGTCCAATTTTGTGAAAAGCTCTTTTGATTTTAATTTTACATTTACATCTTTTTTATTAAGCTTTGCATCTATTACAAGTGGACTAATTGCATTCCACTTGATATTTTTATCAAAACTTTTTAAAAGAGAGTTATCAGGTATAGTACTTGTTATTTTTGTTTCCAACCTATCTCCATAGATCATATCTATATCTAAATTAGTTACATTGGAAAGTACTTTTACCTTTATATTTAATGGAGTTATAGCCATAAAGTTTAAGGGTACATCTACAATGGCATTTACTTCAGTTGCATTTAATTCTGAAGGCAATTCAACCATATCACGCACAATAATACTTTTAACTGTTTCTAAATGAAAGTCACCTTTTTTAAAGTCATCAGAGATAAAGTATCCATTAAGCCCTTTAGATAATATATCTGCCTTTATACTTTTAATATCACCCATATAATCAACGATTAAATTTTCAACAGGCTTAGTAAATTTTTTATCAATACCAAGTAACTCTTTTACTTTAATTTTACCATTATAACTTATTTTATTATCCATTTTAAAGTTATTGGTAATAGAGATATTTTCTGCATAAGGAGTAGTTATCATTGCAGTAGAATTCGCATTAAGACTATTTTCTTTAATATTATAAACAATATGACTTAATAAACTATCTATATCAATATTAAACTCTTTAGTAGCATTGCTATCTGTCATATTGTCATCACTATTTTTAGTTATTAAAATATGTCTAGCCTTTGCCTTTACATCGGCAATAACCTCTTCTTTAGATGCATTAAGATCAATAATAATATCACCAATAGCTTCCTTACGTAATGGTAATTCATAGAGTTCAAAAAGTCTTTTATTTGGCGTAATGTTTATGCGACCTGAAAAGTGATTATCTATAACCTTTCCTTTTTCTTTAATATTGCTAAGGTTACTTTGAACATTTAAGTCTATATTTGCACGCTCTACTAAAAGTTTTTCTACATTAACTTTAACATCTTCTATAGTTAAATTCAGTTCATTAATATTAACAGGAGCATACTTCGCAGACAGTACATCTACATCAATTTTTTTCACTATCAGATATTTAGGTATAAGATGATTAGTTTCTTCATCAGTTTTACTTTTTTCACTTTTTGTAGTATTGCTTTCATTATTATCGTTAGGAATTAATTCCTGTACTCCTAATGTATCTATATTTTTTAAACTAACCTGCTCTAGTGTTACTATCTCTTTTTGTAAATCACCTATTAAATCAATATCACCTAAATTACTTTTTACTACAAAAGTATATTTATCTATTGTTAAAGCATTTTTCTCATTTTTCATTAACTTATACACATTAGTATTTAAGTTATTTAGGGTTAATTCAACTTCGTTAATTTGTGCAGACTCATACACTCTTGAATTTACAGTGAGCCTAAAATCATTTAACTCAACTTCAACCGGTATGAGAGAATTTACTGCTTCATCTTCATCATTTTTTACACGCTTAGTATCTTCTTCTGTACTATTATTATCTCTACTTAGAAACATCTTTTCTAAAGTGACACTGTCTACATTATCTATAAAAAGTTTATCTATTTTTAACCTACCGTTATTAAGAGAGGCATTAAGTAAAATATTTGTAATATTAGTATCTAAAACTAAAGAGAGATTATCTATCTCTATACTGTCACTTGCATAACGCATATCTTCAATATTTAATATTGTTTTATCTAACAAAACCCCTTGTTCCTCAAAGGCATTTACACTTACTTCAATTTCATCTACAAGTATGACAAGAGGTAATGGCTCTGTACTACTCTCCTCACTACTAGAAAAAGAAGCTACAAGTGCTTTTACAACATCTACATTTAAAGCTTCAACTCCTATTTTATTGATGGCTACTCTTTTATATAAAAGTTTAGAAGGGTTCCATGAAAAATCAACTCTTTTACTTAAAAGTTTATTGTCAAACTGTAGTTTACTTATTTTTAGTCCTGTAAAGATATTACCCGTAATATCATCATAAGAGATTTTATACTCTGGTGCAAATTTATCAGCTACCTTTTTAATAACCCACGATGAGTTTGCTGCAAAAACAATTGCAACAATAAGTACAACAAAGAAGCCTATGAAACTGTAAAATATTTTTTTCAAAATGATTGTCCTATTTGGAATGAAATTCCATATTGTGAAGTATCAGCAACATTCATAGCAAAGTCAAGTTTAAATGGTCCCATAGGTGTCACATATCGTACACCTAAACCTGCTGAGCTTATAATATCTCCAGTAAAATCATAAGCATCCTCAGTTAACATAGTATTATCAGTAAAAACTGCTCCATATAAGTCACCGAAAATTGGATAATCCACTTCAAAACTTAAGTTAGCCCATGTTCTTGCACCATAAATTGTATCTTCTGTTATGGATGTTATGATACCCAACTCCCTATATCCATAAGCACGATTTGAATACGCTCCACCTGCAAAAAAGTATTTAGACTCAGGAAGACTATTTTTTCTCTCTTCATCTACAATACCTACTTTTCCAACTAATGCCATAGTTAACTTATCAATTGAGTGAATAAATCTACCCTCTAATAGTGTTTTATAGTAAACAGTTGACTCATCATCTGATAATCCTGTCTCTAAATAGGCCGATAAATAGTAGCCATATTT
Source organism: Campylobacterota bacterium (assembly GCA_034659695.1). GTDB lineage: Bacteria > Campylobacterota > Campylobacteria > Campylobacterales > Sulfurovaceae > Sulfurovum. The sequence goes on from JAYEHY010000113.1 coordinate 15,512, forward strand.
TGGATTTAATTTTGAATCTCTTGCATCATAAGTAAAGTCAACATAGGGGTATGTAAGTACAAAATTTCCTTCATTGACTGCAAATTGGAGTTCTTCGCCTGGGTCTAAATTATTTACTGCTGTTATATTAACTATCTCTACTGCTAAACCTACTTTTAAGTTTGTTCTTAAAGTTTCATATTCAAGGTAACTTCTAAAACAACTTTTCTTCTCATAAAAACCATCATACTCTAAGTTTGAATACCCTAGTTTCATTCCAAGACCAACAAAGTTCTCATAAATATTTATAAAAACCGGCTTATAATAACTTAACATAGCAAATTGTTCTAACTCTGACCATCCTACTTTAAGTGACAGTTGTTGAGCATTACCTAAAAAATTATATTTAGTCAATGAGCTGTCTATACGAGGTCCTACATAGGTATCATACCCTGCACCAATTTCAAAATGGTAAGGTTTTCCTATCTCTTTTACTGTAATATCAACAGGAACAACATTATAAAATTTTCTATCAATTCCAATCAATACGGTATCAAAAGCCTTAAGTCCATATAGGGAATTTGAGGTATACTTAACTAAATCTGCATTAAATATTTCTCCCTCTTCTGCTCGTACATGTGACTTAATAACTTCATCATCTATAGTTTCATTACCATTTACTGTTACTTTTCCAAAAGTACAAACCCCACCTTTTTTTAACACGTAACTAAGATTCACTGTGTGCTTATCTAAATCTACATATGCCTTGGTTTCCAAATCAGAAGAGCAATATCCATCTTTAAGTAGTGAAGAAGTAATATGGCTTTTAATAGATATAAACTTTTTAGCTTGAAAGATTTCATTTTTTTCAAAAGTGACAATAGATGATAAGTTATAGTCACTTGTAATATCTATATCTTTTACTCTTACAGGTTGATTCTCTTTAATATCTATACTCACCGTAGTAGTAGTTTCTTCTATACTAAAAGTGGCATCATAAAACCCCCTTGAGTCATAAAAAGAGCGTAATGTACTCTTTAGTGTAGGTAATAATTTATCTTTAATTCGTAATGTATCATCTTTCCAAAATTCAAACATACTTTTATACTCAATACTTAGGGCATCATATAAATCGCTCTGGCTAATATACTTTTCACCACTAACAATAACAATATGTGTAGGTAGTACTATCTCTTTAACATCATCACTAAAAAGTGAGGCATTCAAAGAAGTAAAACCTATCAACAGTATAGTAAATAATATATTTTTATACTTCATTTAATCTCCAACTATTTAGATTTACAGTAAATCTTTAACACTTTGCATAGGATCTTTATCCTCTTCTATCATCGCATATACCTCTTGAGCAATAGGAAGATAAATCTTTTTCTCTTGGGCTATTTTATGTAGTGCTTTTGCAGTGGGTATACCCTCTGCTACTTCACCTAACTCTTCTAAAATCTCATCTATCTTTTTACCTTTTGCTAAACCTAAACCTACTCTGTAGTTACGTGATAGTGTGGAACTTGCGGTAAGAAAGAGATCTCCTGCTCCACCTAAAGAGAGAAATGTTTCACTCTTCGCACCAAAAGCTTCACCAAAACGTGTCATCTCTACCAAACCTCTTGAGATAAGTGCAGCCCTAGCATTATTACCTAACCCTAAACCATCACAAACACCACCAGCAATCGCAATAACATTTTTATATGCCCCAGAGACTTCTGCTCCTACTACATCATCATCTACATACCCTTTGATAAACTTTGGTAATGCATCAGCATACTCTTTGGCTAATGTTAGATTGGTTGAGCTAATAATCAATGCTGTAGGAAGTGACCGTTTTACTTCTGTAGCAAAAGATGGACCAGAGATATAAGCCAATCTATCTTCATTCGCAAAATCACTATAAATTTCATTAAGAAAATTACCTGTAGATGTTTCAATTCCTTTTGCAGCAACTAAAATATTTTGTCCTCTATCTTCAAAGTTATTTTGCATCCATTCCCTAACAAATTGGGCAGGAATTGCCACAACAAGATACTTACAATTTAAAGCTTCATCTAAAGTTACAAAATTTTCTATATCTTTTGTGCTACGAGAGTGTATCACTACATCATGATTTTGATTGTAAGCATGGTAGAGTGCTTGCCCCCACTTACCTGCACCTATAATAGCTATTTTCATATACTCTTCTCCTTTAAATTATCTTCTATCATCTCTATAAATTGTGTAGCACTCTCTTCGTACATATCAAATATTCTATTCACACCTGCTAATATCAATTTTCTATTGTCCTCTTTACTGTCTGAGAGTGCAATAATTTCATCTTTGAAACCTTTAGCACGCAGTGTAATACTATAATAAACATTTATTGCTTCTTCATTCATAGCACAAATTGCAATACCTTCGTGAATATCTGGAATATCATGACTCTTTTTATCTATAAATATAACATTCATAAAACCATCATCTTTAGCCAATAGATATCGCTCTTCATCTGTTTCATAAATAGTAATATCCATATCAACATCTTTTAACTTTTTACAAATTGCCCTACTCTTATGTGTATAACCAAAAAAGAAGAGTTTTTTATTATTATCTTTACTATGAGTATTTAAATAGTTAAATGCTTTAGTATTTATCACTTCATATGGCTCTATTAGACCATTCACTTTTGCTGCTTGATATTGTAAATTTAATGCTGTTTGATTTATCCGACTATATACGACACATTTTGTAGAGATACTTTTTGCATTTAAAATAAAATAGATGTTATCTATATCTGAACTTCTCAATGTAAGCATTGCAATGATATTGTCTTTTTGATATAAAGTTTTAATAAGCTTAGCACTCGAACTATCTGCATGAATGGTTTTATAGCCATCATGTTGTGCCATCAATGCTTTTTTCTCATCAGACTCAATAATCACTGGTTCATACTTTTCACTTAATTTAAATTTTCTAGCTATTGTAGCCCCTAAATGTCCATAACCATTAATAATAATTACATTATAAATTTTATTAACATGGTTGATACTATCTTGATTACGCAGTTCATCAAATCTCTCTGAAAATGCAGAAACCATCACCGATGTTACAAATGAAATCATAGCAATACCAAAGATAATACCAAACATAGATACTACTTTACCCATTTGTGTTACAGGTGATATATCTCCATATCCTACAGTAGATATAGTCACTAAAGCCCAATATATAGCATCCAAGTAAGAGTCTAAAGAGTCATTAATACCAAATTCAAGAAGATAAAAAATAGATCCAAATGTAAATGTAATTCCAAAAAGCATGTATCCTAAAAAGATAAACTCAAAACGCTTTTTCAATAAAGCATCAAAAAGGCTGGATGCCCCATGCATATAATGATAAAGCTTAAGAAGTCTAACAATCCTAAAGTTGGGAAAAATTGCGATAAGGTCTATAAGAGCAGGTAAAGAGATCATATACATCAATTTACTTTTAAGTATAGGTATATAATAAGAGACCTTACTATTAGAGTTATAATTAGAAAGAATATGTTTGTGAATATCATGGCTTATCCAGAAGCGTAAAAGATACTCTAGGGCGAAAATAGAAGTAATAAAATAGAGGTCTAAGTCTACAAGCCACTCTGGTATTTTGCCAGATTTACCCATAATTAAAATATAAATAGAGATAATAATAAGAGAAATCATAAAAGCATCAAAGTACTTTTTATAAGGATAGTTAACATCTTCTAATATCGATCTAAAAAATGCTTTTGTTTTTTGGTATTTAAGTGATTTGTCTATTTTATAGGAGAGCTTTATGATAACATTATGCATCGTACTCCCCTCTATACTTATATGAGTCTCTGCTTAAGTAGCTCATTCACTTTAGCAGGGTTTGCAGTCCCTTTACTTGCCTTCATAGTTTGTCCAACAAAGAAACCAAATAGTTTATCTTTTCCCGATTTATACTGTTCTACTTTATCTGGATTATTGCCAAGAATTTCATCTATTATGGCTAAAATTGCTCCATCATCACTCACTTGTGCAAGTCCAAGTTCATCTATTAGTGCAACAATATCACGACTCTCATTTTCCATCATATAGTCAAGTAACTCTTTAGCTCCTTTACCTGAAATTGTATTATCAGAAATTTTAGAAACTAAGATACCTAGTGTCTTTGCATCAATAGTTGTAGAAGCAATACTTAAACCCGCTTTATTTAAACGACCAAGCAGTTCAGATGTAAGCCATGAAACTGCTGTATTAGCAACTGAACCATACTCTAGCATCTCTTCAAAATACTCTGCCATCTCTTTATCTGAAGTAATCACATCTGCATCTGCTTTCTTAAGACCAAGCTCCTCAACATATCTTTTTACTTTAGCATCAGGAAGTTCAGGCATGATTTTTGCCTCAGCAATCATCTCTTCACTTACAATAAGTGGACGAAGGTCTGGGTCAGGAAAGTAACGATAGTCTGCTGCCTCTTCCTTCCCTCTCATTGACTTTGTAACACCCTCATCGACATTCCAAAGACGCGTTTCTTGATGTACCTCTTTCTCATACAGACCATCTTCATACGCTTCTGTTTGTCTTTGTACTTCATACGCTATAGCTGCTGCGACAAATTTAAAGGAGTTTATATTTTTTATCTCAACTCTTGTACCAAATGCTTCTTGACCTTTTGGTCTTACTGAAACATTTACGTCACATCTAAATGAACCCTCTTGCATATTTGCATCAGAGATATCCAAATAACGAACTGTAGCGTGTAGCTTCTTTAGGTAAGCTACTGCTTCATCAGAGTTTCTCATATCTGGGTCAGATACAATTTCAAGTAGCGGAGTACCTGCACGATTGAGATCAACTTTAGAGTGACTCCCTTCATGCATATTTTTACCTGCATCTGCTTCAAGGTGAGCTTGCGTCATTCCAATGCGTTTTTTACTGCCATCTTTAAGGTCTATAAAAACTTCACCCTTTTGTACAATCGCTTTGGTTAATTGTGTAATCTGATACGAAGAAGGACTGTCTGGATAAAAATAAGATTTTCTATCAAAATAAGAGGTATGATTTACATTTGCATTAATAGCATATCCAAGTCTCATAGCTTTTATTGCTGCTTGCTTGTTGACCACAGGTAAAGCACCTGGCAGTGCCAAACATGTAGGACAAGTGTTACTATTTTGGTGTTGAGCAAATGAGGTAGGACATGAACAAAAAAGTTTTGTTTTTGTATTAAGCTGTACATGCACTTCAAGACCGATAACTGTTTCAAACATAGAGGTATTCCTTAAAAATGGTTCTAAATATAATTAAGTAATTATAGCGTTATTGCCTTATAGTGTAAGTTAATTAGTTAATTATTGTTTTTTTCTATAAGAAATTTCTCAAGTAATTTAGTCTGCTTTTGTAGTTCAAAATATTTCTCTTTATTGGTAATAAAATGTTCTAAGAGAAGCACTGAAACTAACCCAGGTAATGTACCAATTATAGCGGAGATGATAGCGGTGAAAAAGCTATTGTAGTAAAAAGAAAGAAATGAAGTAGTAGCACCTACAAGCACAAGAGCCCAAGCACTACCTAAAAGAAAATTAACTACAAAACCTAAGGAGTCTTCTTTAAGTCTCATAGAAAAACCATTAAAACCCAGTAGGTCTTAGTGGTCATCCTCTAGTGCAATAGCACCTGCAAGATAAACATATGTAAGAATCATGAAAACAAACGTTTGTAAAAATGCCATAAATGTAAGAAGTACAAGTGGTGTTATAGGTATAATCCATGGTGTTAACATAAGTAGTACCCATAAAAATAAATCATCCCCTTTAATGTTACCAAAAAGTCTGAATGAAAGTGAAACAATACGAGAAAGGTGTGAAACAAACTCAATAGGGTACATTAAAAGTGACATTAAAAACTTTGCTACTGGATGCATCTCACCAAGGTGAACAAAACTTTGAACATATTTTAAAGCACCTTGTTTTTTAATACCTTCATAGTTGTAATATGAAAAAACAATTAATGCAAGTACCAGTGTTACGTTGATATTTGATGTAGGAGATTCAAACCCTGGAATAATACCAATAAGGTTGTTCACTACTACAAATAGACCAATTGTTGCAACTAAAGGAAGATACTTACGTGCATTCTCCTCACCTACAACATCTTTACCCATTGAAATAACACCACCAAGGTACGCTTCCATAACATTTTGAGCACCATTTGGTACAGCTCTAAAACTCTTTGTAGCCATTTTTGCAATAGCAAGTATAATAATTGCTACTAATATCAAGTGAGAGACAAATAACATTTGCCCATGACCAAAAATAACACCTAAGTACGTAAATATACCTTCCATAAAACATCCTCTTGTAATAAATTGCTAAGATTATACATGAATAGTACTAAGTACTCGGTTAAATAGAAACTATTTATAAGAATTAATGCTTATATATCTAATAACTTTTCCTGTCCTATACGATATAGAGCAAAGTCATACTTAATGGGATCATTGTTATCCCATTTTTTAAACTGCTTCGTCAACTCTATTGCTGCTTTCATATCGTAACTTTTACGTTTAAGTAAACCTAGCTTTTGTGATATTTTAAAGGTATGTGTATCAAGAGGCATAAGCAAATCTTTTTTATCTATCTTAGACCACAACCCCATATCTAAAGTATCTTTACGAACCATCCAGCGTAGGTACATCATATAACGCTTGTATGTTCCTACACTATTAACTTTTTTGGGTAATGAACCTATAAGAAATTTGTAGCCTTGTGTTTGTGAAGGGTAAACCAATTGTAATGTACCTATAAAATTCCACAACCCACCTAAAACACTTTGCTCTTTTTTATAGCCTTCATAAAAGATATTCTCAATACTATCTACATTTTTAAGACGTTTTAATGCTATAAAAAGTTGAATAACATCTTCAGGTTTTTGAAAACGATAATAGTGTTTCGAGAGAGCATGATGAATCTCCTCTTCATTTGCATCTAATAGTGAAAAATCCAAGCTTTGTAAAAACTTCACTATTTGCCCAGCGTTTCCATAAGCAAACAAAGCACAAATAAGTGCTACTGATTCATCTTGATACTTAGAAGCGATAAGCAGTGGGTCTGGTTTCTCAAGTGACAGCTCTGTAGTTGTGTCTCTTTTTTCTACTTCACAGTCTAAAAAGTTTTTAATCTCTTTTAAATTCAATATTCTTCCTACTAGGCTAAACTAAAAAGTAAAGTGTTCACCCAAATAGTATTTTCTTACATTTTTATCATTCATTATCTCTTCACTTGTACCACTTGCCAACATCTCTCCAGACTTCATTACATACGCTCTATCACAAATATCTAGTGTCTCACGTACATTATGGTCTGTTATAAGAATACCCATATCAAGTTCAACCAACTGTTTAATAATATTTTGTATATCTATTACAGCAATGGGATCAACACCTGCAAAAGGTTCATCTAAAAGTAAAAACTTAGGTTCGCCTACTAAAGCTCTAGCTATCTCTACCCTTCTTCTTTCACCACCACTTAGACGTATACCTTGACGGGCTCGTATAGGTTCTATATTAAAAACTTCTAAAAGTTTTTCTATACGTGGTTGCATTACGTCATCAGGTAGACTCAACGCTTCTGCTGCTATGAGAAGGTTCTCTTCAACAGTTAAATCTTTAAAAATACTAGACTCTTGAGGAAGATAACCAATACCTAGTTGAGCTCTACTACTAAGCGGTAACGTTGTAATGTTCTCAGCATCTAAAAACACCTCTCCTGTTGTGGCACCTGTAAGTCCACATACCATGTAAAAAGATGTCGTTTTACCTGCACCATTTGGACCTAGAAGCCCCACAATCTCTTTACTCTTCACAGCAAGTGATATATCATGGACTATTTTGGTTTTACCTATGGTCTTAGAGAGGTTTTTTGCTTCAAGTGTATGCATTATATGGCTATCCTATATGTTCTACTATCTTCATTAGACTCTATATCTACTGTCACTACATTTAAACCTACACCTTCAAAAAAGGCTTTAAGTTCATCTGAACCCCACTCTACCATATGCCACCCCTCTTTTTCAAACTCTTCAAAAAGTCCTAATTGCATAAACTCTTCATGCTCTAAACGGTAAAGGTCATAATGGTAAAGGTTTGAACCATCCTCTACAGCATAGCACTGCTGTAAAGAGAAAGTAGGAGAGGTCACTTCACCTTTGATACCTTTTGCTTTGGATATGGCTTGGGTCAATGTCGTTTTACCTGCAGCTAAATCACCACGTAAAAACACAATAGCATGAGAGGGAAGTATCTCTTCTAAGTAATTCACTACATTCTCTAACTCATCTAGTGAAGCTTTTATCTCTTTTATCATCTTTTTCCTACGCTAACTTCTGACTAATATTTGCCATAAGAGCTAAATGTTTATTGGCTTTACCACTATCAAGTCCACTCTTAGCCATTGATATTGCCTCTTGCATATCTCTTACATTTCCATCTGCAAAGAGAGCAAAGGCTGCATTAAGTACTACAATATCTCTTTTAGCACCCATCTCTTTGCATGAAAATATATCTTTAGTAATTTGTGCATTAAAAGTAGCATCACCACCAAGTATTGCCTCTTTAGGAGCATGTTTAAAACCAAGAGCTACAGGGTTAATTTCACCCTCTGAAATACGCCCTGACTCAACATAAGCAAAAGTAGTATTACAAGCTAAAGATATCTCATCCATGCCATCATGGCTACTAACTACAAAAGCACGTTTAGTGTCAAGTTCAAGCAGTGCTTCTGCCATACGATTAACATAAGAGGGGTCAAATACACCAAGAAGGTACTTTTTAGCACCTGCAGGGTTAGTAAGAGGTCCTAAAATGTTGAAAATTGTTCTATGGTCTATGGACTTACGTATAGGCATAATATGCTTCATAGCAGGGTGATGGTTCATCGCAAAAATGAAACAAAACCCTGTCTCTTCAAGCATCTTCATTTGATTTTCTACAGAAAGGTTAAGATTTACTCCCAACGCTTCAAGGGCATCAGCAGAACCAGAATTAGAGGTGATGCTTCTGTTTCCATGCTTTGCTACCACACATCCTAAAGATGCCAAAAGTAGTGAAACCGTAGTAGAGATGTTAAAACTTCCACTCTTGTCTCCACCTGTTCCTACGACATCTATAGCTTTTTCTTGGAGCTCCTCAGAGAGAGGAAGCTTCACAGAGTGTTCACGCATCACCGAAGCAGCCACCGCAATATCTGCCCCACTCTCACCTTTCTCATAAAGCTCTATCAAAAACTGACGTGCTTCGTCAGTAGATAACTCATCATTAAATAATTTTTCAAATTGTGTTCTTATGCTCATATTTTTCTCCGCGTAAGGTGGATTTATCCACCGATTAATATAATGGTGGGTAAATCCACTCTACAACTCTTTTACATACTCTTCTTTTTTACTTTTAGGTATGGTTTTTGTTGTAGGTATTTGTAGGACTTCGTAAGACTTTGCACCTTTTAGATACTCTATGGTTACTTTGTCTCCTATGGCTACATTTTTAGATGCTTTTGCTTTCATTCCATTCACAAGAACTACACCACTTTTTAGCATATCTGTAGCAACTGTACGACGTTTTACTACATTGACTGCTGATAGCCATTTATCTACACGCATAAAAAATCCTTTATTGTTTAAACATCTCTTCTGCCAACTTGGCTTCCATAACACCTTTCATCGTAAGTGTGCCATCTTCTGAAATGTACTGTTCTGACTTTAACATCTTAAACACTTGCTTACACTCTTTCATCTCAAACATACCTGTCTCAACAAGCATTTTTTGAATATCTTTAAGTGTCTCGTCTGATTCTTTTTTCATGAGTGCCAAAAGGCACACACGTTCTACTACATTTTCTTCATTCATCCTATAGTTCCCTTGTAAGAGCAGACCTGTGTGTCTGCCCAAGGATTAACACACAGGTTAACCCCTACAATTTTAATTTTAATGCAAGTCTGCATTAAGTTTCACTTCTCTTGTACTTCTGTTTACAACGATTTCACCAGTAGTTGAATTTTGTCTAAAGTGTAGTCCGTTAAGTCCCTGAAACTCATCGGCTCTAAATGTTGTTTTAGCATCTAGCTTAGCGTCTGGGTTTGCATCATTGATTTTAACTAACTCTGCAGGAGCTACTTTTACTTTAGTTCCTGCAAATATCGCAACACCACCATCGATAATACACGCATCTCCAAGAGGAATACCACACGTAGAGTTTGCACCAAGTAGTGTATTTTCACCAATACTGATAGGGTTACCATCTGTACCACTTAATACACCTAAGATACTCGCTCCACCACCTACATCTGAACCTGCACCCACGATAGCAGATGAGGAGATACGACCCTCAACCATAACAGGACCAAGTGTTCCTGCATTAAAGTTGATATATGAAGCACCTGGCATAACTGTAGTTCCAGCTGCAAGTTGTGCACCCATACGTACTTTAGATGCTTCTAAGATACGTGTGTTGTCCGCAGGAATAATGTGTTGTAGAAATCTTGGGAATTTATCTACAGAGTCAACTGTTGGGTAAGTACCGTTAAGCTTCATCTCTATCTCATTCTCTCTTAAGTAGTCTAATTCATAAGGTGTGTTACCTACCCATGCAACATTTGATAAAATACCAAATGCACCGTTTAGATTGATTTTTCTTAACTCTACTTTAGCAAGTGAAAGTGCATAAAGTTTAAGATATACTGCTTCTACAGACTCAGCATTTGCATCTTCAAACAAGAATACGATTCTAAAGTTTTTACCTATATCTTCCATGCTTGAAAGTGCTTTGATTACCTGTACGTTTTTGTGTGCATCACCTGTTGCTTCTGCTACGTAAGGAGCAAATGCAGCCATTGCGTTTGCTACAAAGTTTTCATTAATCGTTGCAACAAATTCAGAACCAGAAAAGTCTACGGTACATTTTGCCTCTTCAAGTGCCTTAATGAAAACAGCTGCACTTCCAAAGTTCTCTTTCCAGTTGATGAGTCCAAAGTTTGCTTGAAGTACTTTTTCAGCATTTTTTTGACCTCTGTCAACTCTAGCGATACCAAATGCGATAGGCTCTCTATAACCATCTTGTGAAGTTACTTCTGTTACTAGTGCTTTAAATGCGTCTGTTGATGTGATTGTTTCTATTGCCATGTATGACTCCTAAATATAATAAAAATAATTTAGAAGGATTATACTTTATTTTATTTAAATTAGTGTAAAATCCCGCTATGAAACACTTAAGAGGCTATACAAGACGTTACTTCTCATTAGCAATTATTGCGATGTACTCTACTTTACATAAATTAAGCAGAGTTGACAGTAATTATCAATACCTAAAATTTGCCTACTCATTACTCCCTCAAAAAACTGCACCTCCTGCATCACAATCCATATAATAGAACTTTTACATTTTACGTAGGGTGCGTTTGCTAACGCACCTTTATATAATAATTCGGTGCGTTGGCAAACGCACCCTACAATACATCAGGAACAATAAACATGACAACAAAATCACTAAGCCTTATCACGGCTACACTACTACTTACAACACAAGCATACGCAGAAGAGACATTAGAAGATATTACAGTAATCTCTGCAACAAAAGCCATACAAAAACTTAAAAATGTAACATCTAACATAGATGTTATTACCGCAGATGAGATAGAAGACAGAGGGTTTACTACCATTACTCAAGCCTTAAACTCACTCCCAGGAATCTCTTATAGCAGCAATGGAGGGCTAGGTCAAAGCAGTGCTCTCTACTTAAGAGGTATGAGTAGTAACCGTGTATTGGTTCTTATAGACGGTGTACGTTACAATGATGCAACATCTGCAAGTGGTGCACCTTTTGAACACTTAATGATAACAGATATCGAACAAGTCGAAGTACTTAAAGGAGCTCAATCTGGTATCTGGGGTGCAGATGCCAGTGCTGGTGTGATTAACATTATTACTAAAAAAGCACAGAGTGGTCTTCATGGCTCTTTTTATGTTCATGCTGGCTCTTTTAGTTCACGTAAAATAGGAGGAAACCTCTCTTATAAAAGTGAAGCTTTTTATCTTAAAGTGTCACATGACCATACTAAGACAGATGGCTTTTCAGCTTATGCACCCAATGGTGAAGATTTAAACCTGTTTGAAGATGATGGTTATGAAAATGACACAACAACACTTCAGGCAGGAGTTCAGATTAATGCAAATAATAAGATAGATATTTCTCATACTATAATTAATGCAAAAACTCAGTCTGATGCATATGACCCTGTACTTTTTGCAATGAATCCAAATAGCATCTATAACTCAGAAGTGAAAGACACCTTTACTACCATAAACTTTAACCATATAGATAGCTTTAATGAGTTAAATGTTTATGCAAGCCAGTCTAACTTTAGCCGATACTACCCTGATGACCAATGGTCAAAAAACTTTGATGGTAGCATCAAAGAGTATGGTGTAAACTCTAAAATACCATATCGCAGTGAAGATTTTGTATTGGTTGGTATTGACTATAAAAAATTTAAGCATGAAAATGAGATTAATAAAGATTTTGATAATAAAGGGGTCTTCCTTACAAACAGCAATACTTTTAGTGGTATTATAGGTGGAAAGAGTATTCTTACAGAGTCACTTCGCTATGATGAATACAGTACCTTTGATAACAAGATTACAGGTAAACTGGGACTTAAACACATCCATGAAAAGTTTGAAGGGCTTGTCACTTCTGTTAACTATGGAACTGCATACAATGTACCTACACTCTATCATCTTTACTCACCTTACGGTAATACCGCACTGAATCCGGAAGAGACAAAATCTTTTGATGTAACCGTTGAGTATAAAGACTTTAAAGTGACTTACTTTGATACAAAGATCGATGATATGATCGATTTTGACATGAGTACATTTACCTATGCAAATATAGTCGGTACGTCAAAGATAAACGGCTTAGAGTTTGCATATAAAAAGTCCTTCTTTGAGTCACTTCTTGTAAGCATGAACTATACACATCTCCTCACAGCAGAAGACGAAGATGGTAATGATTTAAAAAGAAGAGCAAAAGATACCTTTAAAATTGCTCTTGACTACTACGGCATAGAAGACCTTCACTTAGGTATAGATGCAGAGTATGTAGGAAGCAGAACCGATACAAAATTTAACCCTGACTGGACTACTTCAGATGTGCAAACAGGTAAATATACTGTAGTAAACCTTACTGCAAACTATGACATCACAAAAGAGATACAAGTTTATGGTAAAATAGAAAACCTGACAGACGAGTACTATCAAACAGTTTACAACTATGCCTCAAGTCCTAGAGCATTCTCTTTAGGTCTCAAAGCACGATTTTAACAAAAGAGTGAGTTAATATGAAGTCATTACTACTACTTACGGTTTTACTAATATCTACTTTTGCAAAAGAGCGTATAGTAACACTCTCTCCTGCTATTAATGAAATAGTCTATGCATTAGGAGCAGGAGATCAAGTAGTGGCAAATACTGAATATTGTACATACCCCAAAGCTTCACTATTGCTACCTAAGGTGGGTGGCTACTTCTCTGCTTCATTAGAGAAAGTAGTAGCCCATAAACCTACATTGGTTTTAGTACAAAAAAACAATGAAAAACTGGCACTAAAACTTGAAAAACTGGGCATTAAAACAGGGCTTATTCATATAGACACACTTACACATATTAAAGAAGCCATCATACAGATAGGCTCATTAGTTGAACGTAAAGAAGAAGCAAAACAGATAGTAATAAACATTGACACTTCTCTTGATGCATTAAAAAACATTGTTACAGAGAAAAAGATACTCATAGTGATAGGTCACAACACCTCTTTAGTGAAGCGTATTTTTGTAGCAGGACAGAACCTCTACTTTGACAACATCATTCAAGCTAGTGGTAATAGCAATGCACTACAGAGTAAGCGTAAAGGACAACCTATACTCAACAGAGAGAACCTCATCGCTACTAATCCTGATATTGTGATACTTTTAGCTCCTCGTAAAAAAGCCTATAATTTACAAGATGATGACCTCATCAAGCCATGGAAAGAGCTTCCTGTAAATGCCACAAAGCACAACAATATATACATTATAGATAAACACTATGCAGGTATACCAAGCGACAGACTTGTCTATTTTATTGAAGATTTTAAAGCGATTTTAACTAAGATTAAAGCAAAGCAAAAAGCCAAGTAGAAAGTTAAATAAAATGCTAAATATTCATGCCTACTCAGACAGCATCTTACATGACATAAACCTAAGTTTAGCAAAAGAGGAAAACCTCATTATTCTTGGCTCTAACGGTGCAGGTAAATCTACCTTGGCCAAAGTGCTGTGTGGCTTAACTTACTGCGAAAATATACACATTGATGATATACTTTTACACAACCTCAGTAGGGAAGAAAAAACCAAAGCCATAAACTATGTACCTCCTAAACTAGAGATATTTGATGAGTATCTCAGCACCTATGAGTACTTAGCCCTTAGTAAACTTTACTCAAATCTTAGCATAGGTGAAGTACTAAAACTACTCAACATACAAAAACTACGCAACAAGTCTTGTAAGACTTTGAGTTCAGGAGAGCAGCAGCTCATCCTTTTGGCTTCTGCTTTGCTACACCATGCAAAACGCACCATCTTTGATGAACCCACAGCCAACCTTGACCCACAAAAAACAAAAAAAGTGTATGAACTTCTTAAGTCAAACCTTTTTCAAAACCAGATAGTCATCACCCATGACTTAACCTTGGCTTCAAAGTTAGGCTATAAAATACTCTATATGAAAGAGGGAAAAGTGGTCTTTTTTGGAGAGAGCCAAACCTTTTTTGAAACAGACAACTTAAGGCTCATTTTTAATAATGCTGTAAAAAAAGTAGATGATGTTTATGTGGTTAACCTATGAAAACCCTCTTTACTTTAGCCTCACTCTTCATTCTTATCATCGCTCCTTTTTACGGACAGATAGAACTTGACATCTCTAAATTAACAGATCCAACAAGTATGGAGTACCAAGTTTTTTGGGATCTACGTTTTCCTCGTGTCGTGGTAGCCTTTTTTGAAGGAGGATTACTTGGGTTAAGTGGTCTTCTTTTTCAATCGTTATTTAAAAACCCTATGGGGACACCTTACACACTAGGGGTAGCCAGTGGCTCTACTCTAGGTGCAGCATTTGCCATAGTCTTTGGGCTTGGTACATTTACCTCTGTGTTTGGTTTTGTAGGGGCTATTATAACAGTCGTTATTCTTTTTGCAATTACCTCTAGGCTTAAGACATTTGAGAGCAACTCTCTACTGCTTGTAGGTATCGCACTCTCATTTTTTTACAATGCGGTGCTAATGATACTCTTTTACATCAGCAATGAGTCTCAAAGTTTTGAAATCGTCCGTTTTACCATGGGAAGTTTAGATGTTGTAGGGTGGGAAGAGACTTCACTCATTACCCTTTGTGCCATTGCCTTACTACTTGTGGCTTTACGCTACCAGCATGAGCTACGCCTACTCCTTACCTCTAATGACAATGCTTTCTTAAAAGGCATAGCAGTTAAAAGAGTGAACATCATTCTACTCTTTAGCGTCTCTGTAGCAGTAGGGGTTTGTGTAAGCATTACGGGTCCCATCGGCTTTGTAGGACTCATCATACCCCATGTGGTAAAGATGCTCTACAAACGCAGTGCAGATAGACTACTTTTACCCACCTTTATCTACGCAGGGGTCTTTTTGGTTGTGAGTGACTTTATCTCTCGTAATCTTGGTGGTACCTCTGATATCCCTATAGGTATAATTACCGCATTTGTGGGTGGACCATTTTTTATCTATCTTATTATGCAAAGAGGTCGTTAGTCATGATTACAAACAGTACTAGACATCTTGCAAAACCTATCGGAAACGATGGCTTTAGCCTCGTCACATGGTGAAGCTGAAGCATCACTTCCAAGTTTTGCAAGAACACTACTAAAAAACAAGAAGGATTACAATGATACAGACACTACTAGGAGAGAAAGATTTTATAGAGTCACTAAGAGGTAAGCGTGCCACTTTTATGTTAGCACTAAGCAACACGCAAACTGCAAACATAGAGGGCATTACCCAAGCTGGCATACCAGGAGTAATACACTTAACCCCTACCCTTGACTCTGAGTTTGTCTGTACGGGAGAGGTAAGAAGTTTAGAGAACATTGCCAAGACACCCAAGGGCGTACCTACTCCTGCTCTCATCACTAGAGCCGTACATCTTTTAAAACCTTACCACCACATAGAGCTACTCAACTTAGGTCTTGAAGTCACACCAAAGCTAGGCTACTTCAAGCAACACACCTTTGATATCGTCCCAAGTAACTCCATAGCCACAGGTGCCAATATAGATACCCAAGCACTCTTTCAAAAGGGTGTTACCTTTGGTCAAGCGTACCAATGTGAAAGTGACTACCTCATTTTAGGAGAGTCTGTACCGAGTGGAACAACGACTGCTACAGCCACAACTCTTGGCTTAGGCTACAGTGAAGCAAAAGCATACTTTAGCAGTAGCTTTAAAGAGGTGCCAAACGCCATAAGAGAAGAGACCATCACAGCAGCACTTAAAAACATACAAAACAAAGATGACCTTTTTGAGGTACTAGGCTCTGTATCTGACAACATGCTCATCTTCAACGCAGGGTTCATCTTAGGGTTAAACAACCGCTTAAAAGTTGTACTAGCAGGAGGTACACAGATGGCATGTGTGTTGCTCATCATTAATTCTATTTTGGAGTACATGGGCGGAGAGGTAGAGACATCCAACCTTGCCCTGTGTACCACCAAATGGGTAGCAGAGGACAAAAACAGCAACATTAAAGCCCTACTAGAGATGCTAAGTTTTCCTATCAATGCCTACTACGCAGACTTCGACTTCACCCTAAGCAACCACCCTGCTCTTAAACTCTACGATGAAGGTGAAGCCAAAGAGGGTGTAGGAGCTGGTGGTGCGTTGATGTATGGATTTTTAAATGGTGTGAGTAAGGAGCGTGTTACGCGTGAGGTGGAAGGGTTTTTGGGCTAAATCTCTTTCAACTCTTTTTAACTAAATAGTCTTACGATATACTTATAACCAATAGTACATAGTATTTTAAATTATGGTCTCATGAAGAGTATTGTACTTAATATAATCCAACGCTAGTTGGCAAATAATAGATATCTTGCAAAACTTATCGGAAACGATGGCTTTAGCCTCGTCACATGGTGAAGCTAAAGCATCACTTCCAAGTTTTGCAAGAACTCTAATATTGAGATAATGGTGAACTAAGCGAAACTACCCTTGATCAGTTAATAAATGAACTTGAAAATAGTACCAACTCCTGAATTTAGCAAACAAGCCAAAAAACTTTCTATAGTTACATGTCAGGCGTTGAATATTTACTTTTAATTATTTGAGTACAAATGTAACATATTTAATAAGTGTATTTTCAACGCCAGCCCCGTAATTTGAAGATCGTTGGAACTGGCAGAGTAAAATTAACATTTCTAACACTTAAACGATGCAAAAAGCATGTGAAAACTATAAAAAAATAATAGAAAAGGAGTAGTTTCAGCCTAGATTATCTCACAATAGGGTATAAAATAGAAAAAGATTGATTTAAATCAAGAGATTTATAATAAAATTATGAAAGAGACTTATGGGAAATAAAATAAAAAATATTATAACAGGCAAAGAGATACAAAAACCTGACCCAATTGACGAGGAGATACTCTTTGATGGAGGTGTGATGATTACAGAGACGGATACGGCAGGAATTATCACCTATGCCAACCGTAAATTTCGTGAGATGACAGGCTACTCCAAAGAGGAGACTGTAGGATCACCCCACAGCATCAATCGCCACCCTGATATGCCCAAAGTAGCTTTTGCAGGGATGTGGGAAGTTATCAAAAAGGGTAATTACTGGGAGGGGCTTGTCAAAAATATGGCAAAATCTGGCAAATACTACTTAGTTTTAGTCTATATCAAACCAAAATTTGATAAGAATCAAAAAATCGTTGGTTATATTGCAGGAAGAAAAATCCCTGATAAAGACAACATGAACGATGCACTTGCTAATTACAAAAAACTACTAGCCCAAGAGAAGCAAGAAAAGTAGAATTTAAGTTTCTCTTTCAAAGGTTTTTTTATTCCAATATAAAAAAATGGAGATTGAACGGCAGGTGTGTAGAGTTCAAAACTAAATCAATCAACCGTACAGAGGACAATAAAGAGGAGTGAAACATGATAGCATTACTAGACCCTTTGACTCCCCTTTTACCACGTCTTTCTTACAAAGCTAGATTTTTCAATGCTTCTTTACTACTCAAAACAGGTACATCCCCTGAAGCAAAGTTTTTATTATTGGTGATGATGTAATCACATTTTTCTTTTCTTGCCATGACATATTGTATGGTATCTTCTAGGTCAGTATACTTTTTATTGTTTTCCATTAATTTGATAGCCTCATCTACTTCACGGTTTCCAAATTCAATAATAGTAATAAATTTACTCATAGTTTTTATCTGTTGCAGTGCTTCGATTCGACCTAATTCTTTTCTTGAAACATAATAAATGGTGGTAATTAAATCACAAGAAGTATACAATTTATATGTATCCATATTATCAAACATTATTTTGATAAACTCTGCACTCACTTTTGAAGTTATTCGAGTACTATCTGTAACATCTATTAATATATTTGCATCTAAAAATAATCTAATCATTCCTATTAGCTTTTATTACTTGTATATCTGGTGTATTAGCACTTATGATTCCAATCATACTTTTTGCTTCTTCTGCCAACTTTTTTCTACTATTTTCTCTTAAAAAGTTTTCTAATGCTTTGGCTACAATATGACTTTTCTTTTGATGTGTCATTTCTGTATACTCTTTCAATTCTTTTACAATATCAAGAGGTAAAGAAAACAATTCTTTTTTATATTCTACTTTTGCAGTCATCATCAATCCTTTATATACTTTTATATTTATAGTATATACTTTGTAAAAGAAAATGTCAAGTCATTTCTAAAAAGTGTTTCACCTTCATGCTTTTT